>JBMFXG010000001.1:0-49808 GCA_049964535.1 Acidimicrobiales bacterium
GGGAGCCAAGGAAGTTGACGGTACCGAAGTGGAGAGAGTGAAGTATTCCTGCCACGGGACTGACTCCTGGCAGGTAGAGAAATGACCACAGGATAGCGGCGATGACGCCAGGGATAGCGTAGGGAAGGAAGAACGCGAGTCGAAAGAATCGCTGAAGTCGAGCGGCGGTGGAATCCAAGACCAGGGCCAAGATCGTTGCGAAGATCAACATGACTGGGACTTGGACGATTCCGAAACCAAGGACTCTCTCAACCCCTTGATAGAAGCTCGGGTTGGTGATGGCTTGGCGATAGTTGGAGAAGCCAGCGAAGGCCGTCGTGGTCTGGCTCGGGCCGAGGCCGAGTCCGCTCACGTGTGTAGAAAAGAAACTGATGTAGATCGCGTAGCCAATTGGAACAAGGAATATGGCTAGAAAAAAGATGAGAAACGGTAGGAGGAAACCATACGGTGCAAGTCGCCGTCTCGACCTTGGAAGCTTCTCTGGTGCTCTGCGGTGAGCGCCACCAGATGGATCGTTAGGTGGTAGTTGCGCTGACCGACTCGACGATGCTGCTTGAACTTGCAAAGTACGGACCCCCCGCTAAAAGTACTTCGTTGATCTTCTGAGTAATGTGTGTGCACATGCACGGGCCAGCGAACTGACCCGTGCATGTATTCATTGAATCTAGGACCTGTGCTAGCCTGCTGTCACGGAGAAGCCCTGAGACTTCATTGCGTTGAGCGTCTGGCTCTGGGTGCTGTTGATCGCTGCTTGGAGCGTCCCCTTCCCAGCGCTCGCTTTGGAGAGCCCATCGCTCATCTCGGTGAGCGTGGTGTCCATGATCGGACCCCACAGGAAGTTCGTGTTCACGATCTTTGATCCTGCCTTGAAGACCTTGTAGATGTTCTGGTTTCCGTAGAACGCTACTGGGCTGTTAGCGGCCTTCTGGCTCTGCCCCTTGATGTTCGCTGGGTAGAGGCCGCCCTTGGTAATCAGAGACGTGATCGACTGCTGATTAGTATTGAGCCACTCTGCGAACTGTGCAGCTTGGGCAGGATGCTTGGAGTCTTTGAAGACGACCGTTGTCGATCCACCCCAGTTACCGTTACTTGGCTTGCCACCCCACGACGGCATAGGTGCTACGCGCCAATCCCCCTTGGTGGGAGCGGCGTTTGTGACGAGGGTGTTCTCACCCCAGACCGCAGTTGGCCACGTGAGTAGCGTCCCGTCGGAGAGATCCTTATACCAACCGGTTGCGAAGTCGGGCTCGACCTTGACCAGCTTGTTGGCGACAAGATTCTGCCAGTACTTGGCGACCTTGATCGTTGCCGGGTCGTTAAGGTTGACATGCCAAGTACTGCCCTTGGTCGTAAACCACTTGGCGCCAGCCTGCCAGGCTAGAGCTGAGAACCAGCCGGAGTCCGTGGATGGGAACGCCGAGATATACGACGTCGGTGACTCTTGGTGGAGCTTCTTCGCGTCGGTGAGGTACTGCGCCCAGGTCTTTGGAACTACGAGGTGATACTTCTTAAAGAGATCGGCCCGGTAGAACAGACCCATCGGACCGGTGTCTTGCGGGATGGCGTAGACAGCGTTCCCGAGCGTTACTTGCTTCCAGGTCCACGGGACGAATTGGGACTTGTACTTGTTAGCGCCGTACTTCGAGAGGTCAACAAGGCCGCCCACGTGCTCGAAGTTCGGAATGATTGGGTACTCGACCTGACCGAGATCTGGTGCGTTGCCGGCGTTCAGCGCCGAGAACATCTTGGCGTAGGTGCCGGCTTGACCCGATGTGGTCTCATCGAGCGTGACGTGAATGTTGGGATGAGTCTTGTTCCAGAGATCGACCGAGGCGGAGATGCCCGGTACCCAAGACCAAAAAGTTAGATTGACGACGCTCGCCTTTTTGGCGTGCGGTTGTGTCGATGCACTTGCGCTTGAGGTCCCAACGGCTGCTAGTGCCATTGAGAGTGCGCCGGTAGCTAAGGCGCCTTTGATGAGAGCGGACTTTCCACTCCTCTTCAATCGGCCCACGTGTGATGCCACTTTTCCCCCTCTGAAACGTGCCGCTGGAATCTTCCGCAGCGATACTGCCTATGTCTGAAGTTGATAACTCCACAACAGAACCTAACAGGAAGTTAACACTTTCGCAACGTCAGGGAAACGGCTCTCTCGATATTTACACCGGAAAATCACAGGGAAGTAGCTCTGAGCAGGGACTATAGAAATATTGAGCTGATCAAATGCACAGGGTTTTCTCATCTTCGGACACTTTCCTCTTGAAAATATCAGGTTATTTTCAGCTTCTTAGGAGGTTTGCAGCGACCCGTCGGCTCGGAGCACAGATATTTGGGCTCGGAGCGACCCGTCGGTGGAGCAGAGATATGCGGAGCAGTCCAGCCTCCGTTTGAGGATCGAGCCTCAGATTTGAGCCGATAGCCAAGGCGCGATAGCAGAGAAGCGACTTTGAAGTTATGAGGAAACTGATTACGCCATGGTGACCGGAGGAGCTGGAACGGCTGGCGAGGTAGATGAATTCGTCATCAATCTCTGTGCGGCCTCGACTCCCCATGCATCGAGTTTGTCGGGTGGATCGCTGAGACAGTTCAGCCCATGTGCGGCTTCAACGCTGGCTGCGATGAGATCTCGGTGTTCAATCTCGGGTCGAAGTAAGAGGCAGTCGGGATCATTGGTCCACCACCGGCCCTGGAGAGCTCGACGGGCTCGGGTCCCAAGGACCGAGGCACGACCACCGGGTTGAGAGATGTCGGCAAGTGGAGGCTCCCAGGTCGGTGAGACGTCGGGGGAGATCCGCATTGCGTCTACGAGTCCAATGCTCGGTATGAGCGGTGCACCGCAGCCTACGACGATGGAGTCTTCTCCGATAGCGGAGCGAAACGCGCCGAGCGCTTCGCGATATGCGTCATTTTCGTGAATCGACCGGTGCCGCGTGCCGGCGATAGCGCCGGCGTAGAGGAAGTCCAACTTGAAGTACTGGATGCCGAGATCTCGGAGACTCGAGAGCGTCGAGGTCATGGAATTAAGCGCCTCTGGACGTGTGGTATCAAGGATCGACAGCTCCTGATTCCAGTTAAAGCCCGCGGAACGATCCGGGACGAGCCAATCTGGATGGTCCTTGAAGAGCTGGCTCTTGTGGCCGACCAGAAATGGTGCAAGCCAGATGCCGACGCTTCTCCCTTGATCTTGCAGCTCCTTCACGACCTTCTCGAGAGAACCGAATCGCTCGGAGTCCTGCCAGTCTCCAATGGAACGCTGCCATCCATCGTCGATCTGGATGACGTCGGCGGGTATCTCACGCTCGTAGAGATGGCGCGAGGCTCGCAGTACATCCTCCGCAGTCACGTTAAACCAGTAGCAGTACCACGAGCACCAGGTGGGGGAGAGTGTACGAAGTGGTCGTTGTATGCATCGAGTGGCGAATTGCTCTGTCCATCCTGCCACTGCTTCTTCGAGGTTGGCAGCGCTGGGCCAAGTTGTCACCTCAATTGGGTCAGTGCTCGTGATGGTGAGCTGGCTGCCCTGTAGAGCGGCTCGAATCGTAGGGATCGTGGGAGTAGGACCTGCCATGGCGTAGATCGTCATAGGAGCACCGTTGCCGGGATCGACTCCCAGCATTCCTTCGCTTTGAAATCCAGTTGCCGCTAGTGGCCGTTCTGGTCGGAAGGCCATGGTCTGCCAGAGCTCTCGTTGTGGCCGGGGTGAGAGTCCGGCAGCGTTGTAGATTCCCGAGGGACTCCACGATTGCCAGCCGAGCTCGTAGATGGTTGATCGATCCACCTCGATTGTGAGCTCATCAACGATGGAGAACGATGGGGTCGCTGTGGAACTTTGGGCCATGAGTGAACACTGTAGAAGACCTCTTCGTGGGAGGCGAACGCTGAAGCGACGAGAGTCGAACTACGGGGGATCGTGACGAGAGCTCTTCGCCGATCCCTAGCTCCGTCTCGACCCAGCTGTGGGGTCGGAGTAATCGACCGCGGACCTCCGTCCTCGCAAGTTCCGTTGTGAAGCAATCAGCGTAGGTTCTGCGAGAGAGGCGCCGTTGTGCAACGGCGCCGGAGAAAACCGGAGAAAGAGGTGACTGTTGGAGATGGTCGCTTGTGGGACGAACTCTCGTCCTGAGTACGGCGACGCTCTCGGTGGCATCGCAAGCTCGCGCCAAGACACGAGTCGGCGAGTCATGCGTCGTAGCGACTTTAGCGGAGAGCGCAAACTTTCGAAGGGGTTCGAAGTAGATGCCAACCAAGAGGCGATTCGTTCTGGAGGGTGCACTCGTCTCGGACGCAGCTTCGGACCGATGAGGCCGACCAGTCGTTGGGGTAACTTCGATCAGAGGTGGGCTTAAACGCGTCGGGAGATTGGGTTGGCCCTGGAGTGCGACTCGAGGAGCTCTCTGTGGCAGGTGAGCTATGTCGGTGCTCGACGTGCCGTGTCACCTGGTGGAAAGGACTGTCCTCGTTCGCGCGGCACGATCTTGGGGATCAGCGATCGAGGCCACCCGGTCGCGATAGAGGGGCCTCGAGTGGGCTACTCGGTTCGGTTCGGGTTGTGGTCGACCGAGCTCTCACCAGTGCTGGACGCGCGATCTTTGAAGTATCGGTCTAGGTAACTCCCTGGAGGCTTATAGGAAGATCACGGTGGCTCGTTAGCTCGAGCCGCGTGCGACATTCAGTGCATGGTCAAAAGCTCGGTACCTGAGAAGGTTGTGACGGGTCTATAGGCCTCCGGATAGGACTGACAATCCTTGGCGGCTACACCTTGGCAACTTCTGCGAGAGCTACGAATGCAATGAGAGAAGCTCCGTCACATCGGGGTCGGCGTGCGCGATCTCTGCTGCAACGATCCTAAGAGTTTCTTCAGATTCGTCGACGTCGGCCATGGGCCCGCACTAGGGTTTTGCAGGGAAAAGGTCAACTGGTGTCCTCGCTTCTAACTCAGACGAGACTCAGCTCTGATCTTCTAACCTACGTGCCAACTGGCGTTACGGCAGTGGTCTGTGGTGCCAGAGTGGCAGAGAGGACCACGAGAATGTTTGAGCGTCTCTCGGGGGCCAGGTTGGTAGTGAAGATAAAGAACGTTAGGCCGAGATGCCGAGTCCGAGGGAGCGAAGCGTAGTGTCAATCGATGGTCGAGATATCGTAGTCAACACCGTCTTGACCACGGAGCTTGAGTCAGATCTTCCAGGTAACTCTCGTCGTGTCCAGTTCGTTGCGCGGCTCACATCTCTGCTCGGTGTCGCGCTCTTTGTGCTCCTGGCCATCGAAGGTATCTCTGTCCCCTTTACGGGCCAGCTGCTGACGTGGCACGTGGTTGTGGGAATCATGCTCATTCCCCTGATGAGTGCGAAAATCGTAGTCACCAGCTATCGCTTCGTGCTCTACTACACGCGGCGTGTTGACTTTAAGAAAGCGGGTCCTCCGTGGATGCCGCTCCGTATTATCGGACCTCTCCTCATCGTCTCGACCGTCGTCATGATGTCGAGTGGCGTGGCGCTTGTCGTTGTCGGCCCATCGTCATCGTCGGAGGGACTGTGGTTTGCGCTGCATCGAGATAGCTTCATTGCTTGGTTTATCTTTACCGCCATTCACGTTCTCGCCTACGTACTTCGGGCCTCGTCGGTCTCTCTGAGAGATCTACGGAGACTGCGTGCCACTACGACCGAACTCACGCAGGACACTTGGTATCGAGTGATGATCGTCGTCGTGGTGCTGGGTATTGGGATCGGTCTCAGCTCTCGTTTCGGCCCGATGATTCACGTCTGGGCGACGGTGCTGCGAGCCCGGTTGCTCGGACACTAAAGGTGCTCACGGGAAAGCTCTACTGTGGTCCGGGCATTAAGGCTCGGTAGATCCCGATCTTGTTAGTTGAGACGGTGGGTTCTTTGGTTGTTTCCGGTGGTATCGAAACGAGAGCTACATCGTAGGCTTTCTGCATCGGTGAAGACTTGGAATATGACGAGTGGTTCGTCGCAGCCGTAGAGCCTGACCGCGCAGGTGTGCGCTCCAGAGCAAGTGAGGTCGACGCTGTCCGACGACACTCTTTCGGTACTGTAGCGACCGTTGCGACCTCAACGCACTTTGGGTTGAGGTGTGCTGACAGCATCGTGCAGGCTCGACGTGGATCTAGTCATCCTCGGCAGAGGGCTCGGCTCTGCTCTGAGAGTGTGGTAGAGCGGGAGACTCGACATCTGCCTCTTGTGGCTGTACCAAACGGACTGAGTATCTGTTCCCTTTTGGCGCCTGAGCTCCGTAGCTAGGTTGTGTCGTGAAACGAAGTTAATCAGGTTCTCCGGCACGCTCGTCGTGGTGATGTCAAGGCGAGAGCGACGCGGAGTTGTCAGATGAGATGCAGCAGGGTCATCTGAGCTATGCGAAGTTTCTCAAGATGGAGCCCGAGAGAAGAGAGAAGAGTGTCTGTTAATCCGGAGTCCGATATTGGGAGAGCTCGTTGACCTTGGAATGGGTCAGGGCTGGTGTGGGTCTGCCGATGACCAAGTTCCAGAAAGCCAACTCTCGAGGTAGCACAGGAACGTAGGTAGCCAGTGGCTTCTGTTGAAGCCGCTGGTTGGGTCGATCACCGAGATCGCATGCAGATGTGCGTCTCGAGCCTCTGTAGCTTGGAGTCCGATCGGGTGCTCGTCGGGTAGAGCACTACGGATTGCTTCAAATCCCCAGGCTCTTGAGATGAGGAGTCCTTCCAGGTGAACTGTAGCGGGATCGTCGCCGTCGAAGGGGAATACTGGGACGCTCCAGGCCTCTAGGATCGGAGTGTCGAGGCGCTCAAGCAGGGAGATGAAGTCACCGACAGGGAGAACAGCTGCTAGGAGGGCGGCTTCGGTGAGGCTAGGTGTCAGGAACGCATCGCCGGAGATATCGTCATCCCAGTGGAGATGCCGACCAGCTTCGAAGAGTCGAATTGCCGCATGAGAGAGTGCGTCGAGTACAACGGCGTCGCTGCGGAGCTGTGCTGCTTGGAGGCAGATGTGGAGCGAGAAGGCGGTGTTGCTGTGGGTTCCCGCACGTATTGGAAAGGCAAGCCGAGAAGTAAAGTACTGTACTAGTTGCTCTTGCAAGTAGTCGGCGAGAGGTCTGAGAGCGTACGACCACTCAATAGCGGGTTCAAAACGCTGCCCAGCGTCACGACAGGTCGCTTCGAGTAGTGAAAGCCAAGCCCAACCGTATGGTCGTTCCGAGGTGAAGCCACTGGGGCCCGTGAAAAATGCCAGCTCTCGAGCAATGTTCTGTGTTGTCAGGTGCTGGTTAATCGTCTGCACGATCTCGCGTTCGAGCGACTTGGAACATCCAACTTCCAGATACCTCAGTAGTGTCCAGTGTGAGTGAACCGCTGAGTGCCAGTCATAGCTACCAAAGAAGCAGGGGTTAAGTGCTCGAGGGGGAAGAAGATCGTCGTCGCTGTTGAGTTGCTGATGGAGAAGGTGAGGATACTCACGGCACGTTGATTCCACAACAACACGAGCGAGGTCATCAGTGGAGGTGACCTTTGAGAGCGACGAATTCGGCACCATGGCTACGACCTTATCGGCAAGACTTCGCTCTCTCGAACGAAGTCAGCGACTTCGATCGAACAGGTTTTCGCTACGGTGCGCTCTGGCTTCTTGCGTCAGATTCACCTCTTCATACGCAGTTGTCAAGCTCTGCTATCTCATCGCTTCACGAAGAGAAGCGATGAGATTCTCGGTGCCAAAGACGAAAATCCGTTGGCACAGCATGCCAACGGATTTCGAGGTAACCCTCTATCGAGAGAGGTACGAGTGTTGCTTACTTCTTGGAGTCCCAGAAGATGGTGTTGATCTCCTCGATCTCCTCGAGGAGTCGACTCGCAACTGCTACGTCATTGGTCTTCTTTGCTTCGCCAGCGCTCTTCGTGGCCTTCCAAAAGAGCTCGTGAAGGTTGGGATACTTGGCGAGGTGTTCAGGCTTGAAGTAGTCGGTCCAGAGCACCCAGAGATGATGCTTGACGAGCTCACAACGCTCCTCTTTGATGATGGTGGCTCGTTGTTGAAAGACTGGGTCGTTTGAAGCATTAAATTTTTCCATGATTGCTTTGACGGACTCAGCTTCGATTCGGGCCTGCGCCGGATCGTACACTCCACAGGGAAGGTCGCAGTGTGCGCTGACAGAGGCGGGAGCGCTCACGGTATCGAGGAGCTTTAACAGGGCGGATGCAATCTTCATTTCTTCTCTCCTTGCAACATTCGTCTTGAGCGAATACCGATAACATTACCCTTGTCGAAAGAGATCTCACGTTGTTTCTCCAGCCGGAAAGGGTGATGCTCGGTGGCCACTCCCCAAGGTCGTACAGTTTCGCTGATCCGGGGCGTACTGCGTTCACTTCGGAGTGCGCTCCGTGCGGTCCTAGGTGGCGTTCCCTTGCGTCGTGTCGAGGTGACCGGGGACTCCATGGAACCTACGCTGAGAGCGGGGGATCGGCTCGTCGTGGTGCGTTTGTCAGAGACGGTACGTCCCGGTCAGATTGTGGTGGTGCGGGATCCCCGTGATCAGCGACGTCATATGATCAAGCGTGTGGTCAGAGTTCTCCACGACCGCATTGAAGTACGTGGTGACAATGCGGATTCATCCACCGATTCGAGGCATTTCGGTTTTGTCGATCTCTCTTTGGTCGAGGGAGTAGCGAGGTACCGGTATTTTCCGGCGTCTCGTGCTGGCTCACTGGACGCGAGGAGCGTTTCAAGTGTTGAAGGAGACGGTAGTGAGTCATTCATTAGCCAGCGAACTCAGTGAGATTGGGTCAACTTCTTTTACGGAGGGCCTGAGCGACCTCAGTGTCGAAGAGGTCAGGTCGAAGAGAGACCGGGCCGTTCGTGCGGAAAATCTCCTCTCCTATGTGAGGCGCACGTTGCAAGCGAGAATCGATCTCCTGGCGGTTAGTGCAGGTCACACTGATAGCTCCGACCTAGACCTCACCGGGGAGGTCGTTCGAGTACTTGGAGATCACGGAGCTTACGGTGGAGGTGGATCTGCTCGCTTCGTAGAGGTAGAGATTGGAAGTGACGACCGAGCGTTAGCTGAAGAGTGGCTCAACGAGATGACTGCGCACGACGCGGGAGGTGCGGACTCTTTGGAGTTTTTGAACTCCGTTGAACGGGGAATATCTTCGACTCGAACTCAGTTACACGGTGTCATTGAAGTGCTCTCGGCAGAGATGGTCTCTCGCTATAAAAGTGGGGATGCGACCGTTGAAACGCTGCTTGAGCGTGAAGAACGAGCCTGATTCAAGAGGTTGAGAGCTGTGACTACGGTGCGAACGTGAGGATAGCGGTCGTCTCTTACCATAGCTCTCCGCTTGATCAGCCTGGAAAGGGTGACAGCGGCGGCATGAACGTCTACGTTCGCCGTTTGGCCAGTGCTCTTGCGAGGCTTGGGGTGCAGTGTGATGTCCTGACGCGTCGAAGCTCGACCAGCCAGGCCGATGTTGTGACCGTAGAGCCAAACTTTCGGGTCTTTAATGTGACTGCGGGTGACCCCTCGCCTCTTCCCAAAGAAGAGCTCCTGGAGTACGTCCCGAACTTTACCGATGCCGCTCTTGCAGTCCTCACCAAGGCGGACGATGAGCGAGTTAGCGTCGTTCACGCAAACTATTGGCTCTCTGGCATTGTTGGCCACTCGCTCAAGCATGAACTTGACGTACCGTTGTTCACCTCCTTTCATACCTTAGAGCGTGTAAAGCAGGTCGGGCGAGAGCGCCCAGATGATGGCGTCGATTCGCGGGTGCGAATCATTAATGAGCAACGAGCCATGAGCTGCTCGGACGCCATCATCGTCTCCTGCGAACCGGAGGCCCGATGGGTGAGCGAGCTTTATAGAGTGCAACCCGCTCAGGTGCGGACCGTACCACTTGGGGTGGACACGGCGTTCTTCACCCCTGGCACGAAGGAGATGGCTCGTCGTGCGATTGGTCTTCCACTTGGATCGAAGATCATGCTTGCCATCGGTCGTATTCAGCCGCTCAAGGGCTTTACCTTGGCGGTGGAGGCTCTCGGAGCTCTGCGTAGCCAGTTCGATCTTCACCTCGTCATCGTCGGTGGCCCCTCTGGGATAGAAGGCGTAGAGGAGTACGAGCGCCTCGTCACCATCGCTCGAGAGCTCGGCGTCTCTGATCGGCTCCACCTCGTCGATCCACAGGCACATGAGCTCCTTTCCTCGTACTATCGAGCCTGTGACGTCGTTGTGATACCGTCTCGAACCGAGAGTTTCGGACTCGTTGCACTCGAGGCCGCCGCCTCTGGTCGTCCAGTTGTGGCATCGGCGGTTGGAGGGTTAGTGTCGCTCGTGCGACATCGCCGAAGTGGACTCTTGGTGCCGGAGAGAACCGTTGAGGATTTTCGAGATGCTCTTTCAGAGATCCTCGCCTCCGACGAGCGTGCATCGTTGATGGGAGCAGGTGGTCTGAAGGTCTCTAGTGGATTCACCTGGAAGGAGAGCGCTCGAAGTTTCTTAGATGTCGTAGCATCGCTCTCGTCTCACGAGCTTCTTCGTTGTGGATAACACGAAGCAGGTAGATCTGGTCTCGCTGGAACGACGCACAGAGCTCGTCGACTCGCTCTTGTTGTGGGCCGGAGCCAGCGTCGAAGAGGGAAGTGACATCGTTGGCACTGTGCGAGACGATGGAGATACTCGTTTTGGGATCAGACTTCGTACGCACTGTAAAGAGTTCATGATGTTTTGGGTGGCAGTCGGCGAACGGTTCACCTCTTTTGAGACCTTCCTGATGCCATATCCCCAGAAGAATGAGGTGCTTGTCTTGCAGTATCTTCTTCGGCGCAACTACGAGATGACCTACCTGCACAGCGCTCAGCATCGTGATGAAGCGCTCTATCTCGTGGGGCGTGCGAAGACTAGCGATATGAGCAGTGAGCTTCTCGATACCTACCTAGGGGCGGCACTGGCGGCCACAGAGGAGCTCTTTCCTACCGCTATGGCGCTCGGATTTGGGAGCTCCTATCGCTATCGCCCGGTCAAGTAGGAGTCGAACTCTAAGCTGAAGGCGTGAAAGCTCTCAATCTCATCGGCGGCGGGAAGATGGGTACGGCCATTCTCGCAGGAGCTCTCGATCGGGGCCTCTATAGCGCCGAGGAGGTTGTTGTCACGGTGCGTGACCGAGTCCGAAGTAGCGCGCTCGTCCTCGACCGCTGTCCTGGCGTGGAGATATCGGAAGTTGCGGTTGCCGCTGAGACCCACCTCGTTGCGGTTAAGCCAGCTCAGGTTCGAGCGATCGTTGAGACATTAGCGAAGCAGAAGGTTGTGAGCCAGCGGCTTGTTTCGATAGCGGCCGGGGTGACGTTGTCCTCATTGGAGACTTGGATCGGCGATGGCCGTCCAGTGGTTCGAGTGATGCCGAACACCCCTGCTCTTGTCGGCCGGGCCGTTTCGGGGATCACGTACGGTAGCGCGGTTACGGAGCAGGATTGTGCGGTCGTTGAGAGACTCTTCGGCTCGATTGGGTCGGTTCACGTGGTATCTGAAGCCCAGTTCGACCCACTGATGGCGATCTCCGGCTCCGGCCCCGCATATCTCTACCTTTTTCTGGAGGCTCTCGAGGACGCTGGTGTGGAGGCTGGACTTCAGCGGAGCCTGGCTCGAGAGCTAGCGCTCAAGATGGTCGACGGTGCTACACGTCTTGCGCTGCAGACAGAGAGGCCCCCTCAGGAGCTTCGTTATGAGGTGACAAGCCCTGGTGGTACGACCGCGGCCGCGCTTGGAGAGTTTGAATCCCACGGTTTTCGATCGATGGTGAACGCTGCCGTTCGAGCCTGCATTGCGCGATCTGTTCGGTTGGGTGGTGGACGAGTGGGTGAGTTACCATCTCGGTAGCAGAGGGACGTGGTCGGGGGCACTTTACGCTGTCTCTATCGCTTGATCCGACGCAACTGTCGTGGGTGGTTATCGGGGCAGGCGCTGTAGCTACGAGACGAGTTGAGACGCTTCTCGATGCTGGAGCGAAGGTCTCAGTAGTTGCTGCGAAGCTTTCCGAGGGATTTGAGCGTCTTCGCCGTTCCCGAAGCGAAGACCTGACCGTTGCGGTTCGCGATTGCGTTCGTGAAGATTTCGATGGAGCTAATTTCGTCGTGATCGCAGTCTCAGATCGAACCGTTGCGGCACGCCTTACCGAAGAGGCTCGTAGTCAGGGTGCGCTCGTGTGCTGCGCTACCGAGGCGGCCCTCGGAAGCGTCGCTTTTCCCGCTCTCTTTACCTTTGACGACATGACTGTGAGCGTCTCGAGTGCGGGACGAGATCCTCGACGCGCGCGACTGCTTCGAGACTTTCTAAGAGCGGCCATTGAGCGAGATGCCTCGGTACAGCCCCAACGCGCTTCGGCCGAGTAATCTAGAGAGGTAGAAAACCGACTGTCTCGGCAGGAGTCCCTTGTGAGCAGTGTGCGTGAGGTAGCGAAAGAGACGAGGTGCCGTGGCTGTTGTGACGATAACGGTCTCAGATCGTCCTTTACTCGACGTTGATTTTGAAGGCTATGCACTCTCAGAGGAGAGCTTAAGGGCTCTGAAGGCGGTGCTTGCTGCGGAGATTGGTCAGGGCCTCAATGAGTTTGTGGTGCTCTCGACATGTGCTCGGACCGAGATCTATTTTGAGGCGCTTGAGTTCCACTCGACCGTTGACCGAATCTCGACGATCCTAGCTTTGACACTTGGTCGTTCGAAGGAGGAACTGACCCAGGTCGCCCGAGTTCACTATGGCGCTGGCGCAGCCGAGCATCTCTATCGCGTTGCCTGTGGCTTGGAGTCGCGTATTGTGGGAGAGAGTGAGATACTTTCCCAGGTGAAACAGGCCTTCGAGGCAGCTATCTCCGAGAAGAGCTCAGGTCAGGTATTGAACCGCCTCTTCCGAGAGGCGCTCGAGGTGGGCAAGAAGGCTCGATCATCGACGAAGCTTGCCACTGGGTCGACCTCCGTTGCCGCCGCCGGTGCTCGCCTCTGCCTGGAGACGATAGAGGTCGATCACTCCGATACTCGGCCCCTCATAGCCGTTGTGGGTAGTGGAGCGGTAGGGCTTGAAGTCGTCGAGGTTCTCCTCGACCGTTCTGTTGATGTTGTAGTTGTGACTCGCAGACCTGAACGGGTTCGAGACCGTGATCGGATCGGGTCGGTCGAAGTTCGGGCGTTGGAGGACTTAGAGACGATCCTCGCGAAAGCAGATGGGGTCGTATTCGCTACTTCGTCTCCATCGACGATTCTCGATTCTGCCATGTATGAGAAGGTCGCCCTTCATCGGGGTGGCCGTCGGTTGGCGATCGTTGATCTCTCGATGCCAAGAGATGTGGAGATCGATGTCGGAGATGGCGAAGCCGTTCGTCTTATCGATCTGGATGGTGTCAATCGTCACGTTGAAGCTCAGCTTGGAGTGCGACTCGATGCCGTTCAGGAGGTCGAGCGCTTTATCAGTGGGTCTTTGGAGCGATTTGCGAGTATTCACGCAGCGAGAGAGCTCTCCCCCGTGCTGCAAGCGCTCTACCAGCGTGCAGAGAACATCCGATTGAAAGAGATAGAAGCGTTTGCTCATCGCAGGACCGTTGATGATCCTGAACTTTTGGCGGAGATCGATCGATTGACCTCCCAGGTCGTTGCGAAGTTGCTGCATGCTCCGGCGACCAGACTGCGAAAGTCGGTTGATGGTGGTCGAGGAACGGCCGCGATCGATGAATTCAAGGAGCTTTTCGACCTCTAGCATTGTCTGTGACCGGACCTTCGTTCACACAGGTGTGGAGTTGTCTGTGGGGAGGGCGCCGTGACGAATCGTCCAAGCAGGACACGAGAGAGGTAGACACGTGACACTTCGAGTTGCTACGCGGAGCTCGCCCTTGGCGCTGTGGCAGGCGCATACCGTTGGTGGTCAGCTCGGAGTTCCGTACGAGATCGTCGAGATTCACAGTGAGGGGGATCGTCGACTACGTGAACCACTCGCTGAGATCGGGGGTCAAGGGATCTTTGTGAAAGAGATCCAACAGGCAGTGCTCGACGGACGAGCCGAGATAGCGGTTCATTCGGCGAAAGATCTGCCAACGGCGAAGGTCCCAGGTCTTCAGCTTGCTGCAGTTCCTGTGCGCGCTGAGGTTCGAGATGCACTAGTTGGACAGAGTCTCGGTGCTCTTCGAAAGGGAGCGACAGTGGCAACTTCTTCAGCTAGACGTCGGGCTCAACTGTTGTCGCTACGCCCCGATCTCGTCGTTAGCGAAGTGAGGGGCAACATGGCCACTCGTCTCGCTCAACTTCCGCCAGGAGGATCGCTCTTCGTCGCAGCTGTGGCTCTCGAACGACTCGGTCTAAAGGATCGGATCGTCGAGGTGCTGCCGGTGGAGTCGTTCTGTCCCCAAGTAGGGCAAGGGGCGCTCGCGGTAGAGTGTCGTTCGGACGATTCAACATCGCTCGCGATGTTGGCGGAGATCGATCATCGGGAGTCTCATCGAGCGATTGCCGCCGAGCGGGCCATGCTGGAACGACTAGGAGCCGGCTGCACGTTACCGGTTGGCGCCTATGCAGTGAGCACCGGTGAACGTCTTGACATCCAAGGCTTTGTAGCATCTCTCGACGGCCGAGTCGTGATTCGAATGTCTGGACATGGTGATGATCCCGTGCGTGTGGGCCAAGGACTCGGGGATGCTCTGCTCGCTCGAGGAGGTCGCGACCTCCTCGTAGAACTCGTTTCTCAAGGTAAGCAGCCTTGAGCAGAACCAGTGGCGAAACAAGTATCGAACCTCACTATGGCACGGTCTACCTGGTTGGAAGTGGTCCCGGCGACGATGGCCTCCTGACTCTGCGAGCCGCGGAACTACTTGCACGTGCAGACGTAGTCGTCTACGACTATCTCGTAGACTCATCGATTCTCGCCCGCTGTACAAAGACTGCTCGCAGGATTGACGTCGGCAAACGACCAAATCGGCCGACGAATCAGGACGAGATTAATGAGCTGTTGGTAGGGCTTGCTGCGCAACACGAGGTCGTTGTGAGGCTCAAAGGCGGTGACCCCTTTGTCTTTGGACGTGGTGGCGAGGAGGCCGAGGTTCTTCTCACTCGTGGCGTTCCCTTTGTGGTCGTTCCGGGAGTCTCTTCTGCGATTGCAGTGCCCGCCTATGGAGGTACTCCGGTTACCCATAGAGGGGAGTCCAGCGGTTTTGTCGTTGTGACGGGACATGCTCAGCGTGGTGGCCATCTCGACCTGAACTGGAACGCTCTCTGTGGCCTTGATATGACCATCGTGGTGCTCATGGGAGTAGCCCACCGAGCGGAGATCGCATCAGAGCTGCAAGCGGCCGGCATGAACCCTGCGACCCCGGTTCTGGCTGTAACGTGGGGGACCACTCCTCGTCAGTCCACGGTTCGGACAACGCTGAGTGCTCTCGGCGGTAGCGAGATACATTCTCCCGCTGTCTTGGTCATCGGGGGAAGCGCAGGGGTGGAGCTGGATTGGTTCTCTCCGCCGGAGCTCGCTGGTCTTCGCGTTGTTGTGACTCGAGGGGATGCCGAGGAAGATCGCTTAGCACGTGGTCTTCGAGCACTTGGTGCGGAGATCATCTCGTGTCCAATGTTTGAGATCGTTGAACCAAGTGACGGTGGTAGAGCGCTAGAGCGCGCCATTGCGACCGTTTCCTCGTACGACTGGATCATCTTCTCTTCCGTGAATGCAGTCAAGAGGTTTTTGAGTAGAGTGGACGATCTCAGAGCTCTTGGATCGACCAAGGTGGCAGCGATTGGACGTTCGACCGCCCGAGAAGTCGAGAGGTTTCGCGTCGGAGTCGACCTCGTGCCGCCTGAAGCGGTTGGGGAGTCGCTCGCAGAACTCTTTCCAGCTGGACCTGGTCGCGTCCTTTTCCCGAGAGCCGAGGTCGCCCGGGAAGTTGTGCCCACTGTGCTGCGTGCAAAAGGCTGGGAGGTCGATGTTGTTGGGGCGTATCGCAATAGTCCGGTACAGCTAGGTCCTGATGAGATCGATGAGAGGGTCTACGATCCGGAGGTCGTCGTGACGTTTACCTCGGCCTCTTCGGTTCATTCGTTTGTATCGTCGTACGACCCCAGTCTCGTACGAGGGACGATTGCGGTGATTGGGCCGATCACGAAAGCAGCCTCAGAAGCGGAAGGGCTCGCTGTTACCATCGAAGCGAAGACTCACGACAATGAGGGCTTGGTCGAGGCCATCCGGGCCTGGCGTCTCGATCACTCCTAGCTGAATCTGGCCAGAGCGCCAGGCTTGTGAGGACAGCGCAGGGAGACGCCGGTCAGAGTGGAGAGCGCGAGTGAAGGGTTCTGTTCCCGTGGGGACAGTGACGAAAGTCGGATGCGAGATAGGGTGGTGCTGAAGTACCTCGAACCGATCACTGAGAGGTCATTCGATCTCGCCTAGAGTTGAGAGATGGTTTTTCCACAGTCACGCCCTCGAAGACTGCGGGCCACAGCAGCGGTCCGCTCACTGGTATCAGAGACGACTTTGAAGTCGTCGGATCTTATTGCGCCACTCTTTGTTGCTGAAGGTATCGACCAGCCTCGGGAGATCCCCTCGCTTCCTGGGGTCTTCCAGCATACGGTCTCGTCGCTTCTGCACGAGACTCAGAAGCTGCTAGAGGTGGGTGTACGAGCGGTGATGCTCTTCGGAGTCCCTTTGACGAAAGATCAGACTGGATCCGGAGCGTGGGCACCTGATGGGCTTGTACAACAGTCTCTTAGTGCATTGCGTCAGGAGTTTGGTGATGAGCTCGTCCTTATGAGTGATCTCTGCCTAGACGAGTACACCGATCATGGGCACTGTGGCGTGGTCCGAGACGACGGATCGGTCGATAACGATGCCACGCTCCGGTTATACGCCCGCACAGCTCTGGCTCAGGCGAGGGCGGGTGCCACGATGGTAGCGCCGTCTGGCATGATGGATGGTCAGGTAGGAGCGATACGAGAGGCATTAGATGCGGAAGGGTTGAGCGAGGTGGGGATAGTGGCCTATTCGGTCAAGTACGCTTCAGCGCTCTATGGTCCGTTTCGAGACGCGGTGAACGTTGCAATTGCTAACGGGGGAGATCGACGCTCGTATCAGCAAGACTTTCACAATATCCATGACGCTCGACGCGAGGTCCTGCTCGACATCGATGAGGGTGCCGACATGGTTATGGTGAAGCCTGCCGTGACGTATCTGGACGTTATCGCCAAAGTGCGGGAGTTCGTTGACGTTCCAGTGTTGGCCTATCATGTGTCTGGGGAGTATGCAATGATTCAGGCCGCTGCTCGTCAAGGTTGGATCGACGGTCAAGCGGTTGCGCTGGAGCAGCTCGTGGCGGTACGCAGGGCGGGAGCGACGGCGGTACTGACGTACTTTGCTGGAGAGCTCGCCCCGCTGCTTTGAGAGGAACGTTTGCTCTGGGTTGCGGAGGATCTGTTGCTGATCGACGAAGTGTAGAACTGGCTGCGATCTTGGGAAAGGTTTGATTGATGGATGAGCAAACGCGAACGAATGCAGCGCTATTTGAGCGGGCGCAGAGGGTAATTCCGGGCGGGGTGAACTCGCCGGTACGCTCCTTCGCCTCTGTCGGAGGTACGCCGTACTGTGTGGCGATGGGCCGAGGGTCGACGGTGACCGATATCGAGGGACGACGATATCTCGACTATGTGCAGTCCTATGGAGCCTCAATTCTTGGTCACGGTGATCCTCGGGTCGTCACTGCGATCTCTGAGGCAGCGGCCCGAGGCGCGACATTCGGTGCACCAACGGAAGGTGAGGTTCTGCTCGCCGAAGCCATCGTGGAGCGTGTTCCTGGAGTCGATAAGGTTCGACTAGTCTCCTCCGGCACGGAGGCAACGATGACTGCGATTCGCCTGGCGCGCGGTTACACAGAGCGGTCGCTCATCGTCAAGTTCGACGGTTGTTACCACGGTCACTCCGACGCGCTCTTGGCGTCTGCTGGTTCCGGTGTAGCATCACTGGGTATCTCGGGCTCTGCCGGCGTGCCTGCTGCTGCGGTCTCAGAGACACTCGTGGTTCCCTATAACGTCGTTCCCGAACTGACGCGCGAGGTAGCTGCGGTGATCGTGGAGCCCGTCGCGGCGAATATGGGCCTTGTTCTTCCGGTAGAAGGGTTTCTCGAGGGCCTCCGAGCAGAGTGCGATCGAGTTGGTGCGCTGCTCATTTTCGACGAGGTGATAACGGGATTCCGGGTAGCAAGGGGCGGAGCGATTGAGTATTTCGGGGTTCGGCCCGATCTTGTAACCTATGGCAAGGTGATTGGAGGTGGCCTTCCAATTGGTGCGCTAGCGGGTAAGGCAGAGGTTATGGAAGCACTCGCTCCGAGCGGCCCGGTGTACCAGGCAGGGACCTTGTCGGGTAATCCATTGGCCACGGCTGCGGGGCGCACGGTGTTGGAGCTTCTCGATGCCGAGGCCTACGAAATGCTGAGCGGAAGGGCGTCTCAACTCTCAGACGAGCTCGTCAAGGTGATCCGAGAGGCAGGGGTAGCGGTTCAAGTGCCCCACTTTTCGTCGCTCTTGGGTATTTTCTTCGGCGATTCCGTGGTCACCAACTATGCAGAGGCTCGGGACAGTGTTGAGCTGGGGCTCTATCCCGCCTTCTTTCACGGAATGCTCGATCGCGGTATTGCACTAGCTCCTGGTCCATTTGAGGTCCTCTTCCCCTCGCTTGCTCACACACCGGCTGAGATCGAACGAACGATAGACGTTGCCTCCGCGGTCGCTCATGGTCTCATGGACAAGAGCGCGACGCTCGATTGAGGCCTCTCTCAGCCGCCGCAGGCAACGGGTTCCGAGCTCGTGATGATAGCGAGATCGATCCACCAAGTCCTCTGATGGGCCTCCAAACGCTTGACTCTCGTCCTTGGATTCTTAGCGTCGTGCTGCGGTTTTGGGGCCCGTTGGGAGCGCTCTGGTAACCGCATCGTAGAGGTACTCGGGCACTCCCTTGCCCTGGTCGCGCATGAGGTTTGCCATGATGCGAACCGTGAGTCCCATGAGTTTTGGGTCCCGCATCGCCACCCAGATAGCGGGGCCCATGATGCGTGGCTCAGAGATCAGTCGAACAAAACGTCTGGCTACGCGGTAGTAGGTTCCATACTGGCGTCGAAGTAGCTCTTCAAATCGATCGAGCTCGTTGTGATCGCCCTTTTCGAGTGCTCGTGCGATAACGTCAGCGGCCAACTTCCCAGTCTCATACGCATACGAGATGCCTTCACCGTTGAAGGGGTTAATCGAGCCTGCTGCGTCCCCGATGACGAGGTAGTTTGGGCCACGTTGGGGTGATACGGAGTGGCCCATCTGGAGCTTGCCGCCGGTTGGGGGTCCGCAGAGTGTCTTTGGTGACAGACCCCAAGACGGAGGGGCGCCTTCAACGAAGCGAGCGAGGGCATCGGTCGTGTTGATAGATCGCCACCGTTCGCTATTGGAGAGGAGCCCAAACCCGACGTTGACTCGTCCGTTCCCAAGTGGAAAGATCCAACCGTATCCAGGCATAATCGCGCCGCTCGAGTCACGTAGGTCCATGTGGGACTCTATCCAAGGTTCGTTTGAGCGAGGGCTTTCGTAGTAGCCGCGAATTGCTAACCCCATGGGTTCGGAACGATCACGTTGAACTCCAAGGGTTCGTGCGATTCGAGCGTTCGAGCCTTCGGCGAGGACGTAGTACTGTGCACGGACTTCGGAGAGAGAACCGTCGTCTACATTCTTCACCGTCAGCGCAGTGATTGCACCGCCCTCTTGGTCAACACCGACTACTTCATGATGGGTCAGTATGGTTGCACCAACCTCGCTCGCTCGGTTCGCAACGGCGTGATCGAGTTCGGATCGAGTAACCACGTAGCCGTAGTCGGGAAAGTTTGGGTGCTGAGGCCAAGGAAGCTCAAAGGAGCGACCATACGCCGCAACACGGAGGCCCAGGTAGCGGTGCTTGGTCGTAAGGAACTCTCCGAGCCCCATTGCTTCGAGGGCGACGACGGAACGAGGGGTCAGCCCATCACCACAGGTCTTGTCCCGAGGAAAGGTCTTTTTTTCAAGTGCGAGTACTTCGATGTCGCGTAGAGACAGCCAGTACGCGCAGGCCGCACCGGATGGTCCGCTGCCAACGATAGCGACCCGACACTGTACCTGAGAGATAGCCATTCCACTAAAGCTAGGGTCGACTGATGAATGCTCGGCCACTGTCTTGGTGCTCAGTTTTAATCTAAAGTCGACCGACCGCAGGGTGACTCAGAGAGTTCCATGGTAAGCGCACTAGGGTAGTGGATTTGTTACGTCGGTCAATCTTTGCAAAGATAGATGTGGCCGGTTGGCGACCGATCGTTCGGCGCGACTGCGGGACGTGAAAGAAGGCGAGGGTCTATGTCTCAATACTTACCGATCGTGGTCATGGCGATCTTGGCCTCGATCTTCGCTGCGGGTTCGTTCATTGCCTCGGGTATTTTTGCTCCGAAGCGACCCACTGCCGCAAAGAGCGCTCCGTATGAGTGCGGTATCGTTCCGCGACGCGGCCCGGCCCAGCGGTTCCCCGTACGGTTCTACCTTGTTGCCATGATCTTTATCATCTTTGATATCGAGATCGTCTTCCTCTACCCTTGGGCCGTCGCCTTTCATCAACTCTCGACCTTTGGATTCGTTGAAGTGCTAGTGTTTGCCGTTGCGGTCTTCTCCTCGTTTGTCTATCTCGTTGGAAATGGCGCTCTCGACTGGGGGCCGAAGAAGCGTCTCCAACCCCTGGTTGAAGACGAGACCGAGTCGATCTCCTCCGAGCTCGTGGCGTAGGCGTAGCATGGGACTTGAAGACCTCAACCATAATTTCCTGACAGGACAGCTCGAGAATCTCGTCAAGTGGGCGAGATACAACTCGATGTGGCCTGCAACGTTTGGACTCGCTTGCTGCGCTATTGAGATGATGAGTGCTGGAGCAGCCGACTTCGATCTGGCCCGTTTTGGTATGGAGGTCTTTAGGGCCTCTCCTCGACAGGCAGATCTCATGATCGTAGCTGGGCGAGTATCGCAGAAAATGGCGCCGGTTCTGCGGCAGGTGTACGACCAGATGATGGAGCCGAAGTGGGTGATCTCCATGGGAGTCTGCGCGTCCTCGGGTGGCATGTTCAATAACTACGCCATCGTTCAGGGGGTCGACCAGATCGTACCCGTGGATGTCTACGCTCCGGGATGTCCTCCAGGACCTGAGACCTTGATCCACGCAATTCTCACCTTGCATGAGGCCGTGCGTACTGGGGAGCTGACCAAGCGGCGAGAGCGTAGTGGTCAAGGGGCGGAGCTGACCGTGGCCGATCAGACCATTCGAAGTATGCCGACGAAGACCGGCATTACCGCCATTCGGCCGTATGCGGCAGCGAAGGAGGGCGGCTCAGAGTGAGAGCAGTACCACCGGTAGATTACGTGACTCGAGAGGACTACTACGAGTCGGTCGAACGATTGCGTGACGAGGGTTTTGAGACCTGTGCCGATCTGACAGTCGTCGACTATCTCGACTTCGAACCGGAGCGGACTCTACCCTTAGGACTAGTCGGGGAACGATTCGAGCTCGTTGTCTCGCTCCTGTCCGTGCAGCGACGAGAGCGACGCCGTCTTCGGGTCCAGGTACCTGAGTCAGATCTCAGTGTCTCGTCAATTTTCCAGCTCTACCCCGGCGTAGAGGCTATGGAACGAGAGGCGTATGACATGTTCGGAGTGATCTTTGAAGGGCATCCAGACCTCTCGAGGATCTTGATGCCAGAGGGATGGGAGGGCCATCCGCTCCGAAAGGACTACTCCGTTGGGCGAGTGCCGGTGCAGTTCAAAGATGTGAGGTCGACGCGATGAGCCGTGTTCACGATATTCGCAGCAAGAAGGAGAATCCGGGTCTCGACGAGAATGCTGACCGAGAGAGGGTGATCTTGCTGAGTGAGACCTTTGAGGGCACTCAGGAGATGACTGAGCGGTCAGGAACGGGAGCGGTCGAGCTGGCAAAGCAGTACGGTGCGACGCTGCGGGTTCCAGAGAGCGAGGCGATAGACCTCGACGTTGATGAAGTACCGGTCGGAGAGGACCAGACGATGATCATCAACATGGGTCCACAGCACCCTTCCACCCATGGCGTGCTTCGTATCATGATGGAGCTTGAAGGAGAGACAGTACTACGTACGAAGCCGGTGATTGGATACCTTCATACCGGGATGGAGAAGACTGCGGAGGGTCTGACCTACTTACAGGGTTCCACCAACGTAACCCGCATGGATTACCTCTCCCCGCTCCATAACGAGCTCGTCTTTTCGCTCGCCGTTGAGTCGTTGATGGATATCGAGATACCGCCGCGTGCTACCTGGATTCGCATGCTCCTCGTAGAGCTCAATCGGATCTCCTCGCACATTATGTGGATGGCGACCAATGGCATGGACCTTGGATCCACTTCCATGATGATCTATGGGTTTCGAGAGCGGGAGTTTATCTTGACCTTCCTCGAGAAGGTGACCGGGCTCCGGATGAACCATAACTTTATTCGACCGGGAGGTGTAGCTGCAGATCTTCCAGATGGTTGGTATGACGATGTCGTTCTGATCTGTGAGACGCTGCCACCGAGGGTCGCAGAGTACCAAGAGCTGCTGACCGGGCAACCGATCTTTCGTCAGCGAGTAGACGGAGTCGGCATTATTACCCAAGAGCAAGCTCTGGCACTGTCGGCGACGGGACCGATCCTTCGTTCTACTGGACTCCCGTGGGATCTTCGTAAGACCATGCCGTACCTCTACTACGACCAGGTCGACTTCGATGTGATCGTCGGTAGCGTCGGAGATACCTACGACCGTTACTCAATCCGTTTGAACGAGATTCTGGAATCGATACGCATTATCGAACAGATCGTTGAACTCATGCCCGAAGGCGAGTACAAGGCCATAGATGGAAAGGTGACACCGCCACCACGGGCTCGAATTGACGAGTCTATGGAGGCCCTCATTCATCACTTCAAGCTCTTCACCGAGGGGTTCAAGGTGCCGGCGGGTGAGAACTACGTTGCCATTGAATCACCGAGAGGGGAACTTGGGTGCTACATCGTGTCTGACGGCAGTGCGCGTCCGTATCGCTTGCATGTTCGAGCTCCGAGTTTTGTGAACCTTCAGAGTTTGCCCGTGCTGTTGCACGGTGGGCTGATCGCCGATGCGATCGCTGTGATCTCCTCGGTCGATCCCGTCATGGGGGAGGTCGATCGTTAGTGGGTTATTTCAATGCGGAGAATCGAGTACGAGCAGAGGCGCTCGTAGAGCTCTATCCAGAGGCCCGCTCAGCGACTATTCCACTCTGCCACCTAGCACAAGAGCAGGGTGGTTATCTGAGCAAGGAGGCCATGGCAGAGATAGCCGAACTGACGAAGACTAGCCCGGTTGAGGTTTTGGGTGCTGCGAGCTTCTATGACATGTTGCATACCGAACCTGTCGGAACGTACCTAGTGGGGGTGTGCACCAACATCGCTTGCCTACTGCAGGGGGGCGAGGAGCTCTTGGAGAGTGCCAAGGAGGTCTTTGGAGTAGAGGTGGGCGAGACCACCGAGGATGGAAAATTCACTCTTGAAGAAGTGGAGTGCTTGGCACTGTGTGATCAAGCACCGTGTGCGGTGGTCAACTATCGCTACTTCGGATCGCTCGATAGGGCGGCCTTAGAGCGCCTTCGTGACGACCTTGTTGCTGGGCGATACTCTGAAACCGTTCCGCCCCATGGCACACTCAATCGGGTCGAGCGTCATGCACCTCCGATGATTCCGATGGACGAGATCGACGAAGAGCGTCGCCGCTTTGATGAGCAGCGGCGTCTGCGGGCCCAGGAAAAAGAAGGGAGTCGAGACGCGTGAACGATGCACCGACACCAACGCTGATCGTGAGTGCTCGACGAGATCTTGAGAATTCGTGGACGAAGGAGCAGTATCTAGCGACCGGTGGTTATCAGGCGCTGAGAAAGGCGCTGCTCGAGATGACTCCAGAAGAGGTTCACGCTGAGGTCTTGACCTCAAACCTCTTGGGTCGAGGTGGAGCTGGATTTGAGGCAGGTCGCAAGTGGTCGATGCTCAAACCGTCGCTTCGGCGATACCTCGTCGTCAACGGTGACGAAAGCGAGCCTGCGACCTTTAAAGACCATATGCTCATTGAGAGAGACCCGCATCAACTGGTTGAAGGTTCGATTATCGCAGCGTATGCGATTGGTGCCTCTCGAGCGTTTATCTTCATTCGTGGCGAGTTTGCTTTGGGGCTGGAACGGGTGAGCCAAGCCATCAACGAGGCATATGAGATTGGGGCACTTGGTCGTAACATCTTTGGATCCGGTTTCTCGTTAGATCTGGTCCTCCACCCTGGCGCAGGTGCGTACATCTGTGGGGAAGAGACTGCGTTGCTGGAATCTCTCGAGGGCAAGCGCGGATTTCCGAGAATTAAGCCACCGTACTTTCCGGCAGTGATTGGGCTGTACGGAGAGCCCACGATTGTGAACAACGTTGAGACCATGTCGAACCTACCGTGGATAGTTCTCAACGGAGGGGCCGCCTTCGCCGCCCTAGGGGTTGGCCGATCAACTGGGACCCGACTCTTTGCGCTCTCTGGGCATGTCAATAGACCTGGAAACTACGAACTCGAAATGGCGAAGAGTACGTTCAGAGACCTCATTGAAGATCCAAAGCTTGGAGGGGGCGTCCGCTTCGGTCGTAAGGTCAAAGCGATTATTCCGGGTGGAGTCTCTGCACCTTGGTTCGGTCCTGATCAGTTAGACCTCCCGTTGTCGCAAGACGATGTAGCGAAGGCCGGCTCGATGCTCGGATCTGGCTCCATCATTGTGATGGACGACACCACCTGTATGGTACGCGCTGCGTGGCGAATCTCAAGGTTCTTCAAGAGAGAGTCGTGTGGACAGTGCACACCGTGTCGTGAAGGGTCGAACTGGATCGAGAAGATCATGGAACGGATCGAAGCCGGAGCTGGCCGAGAGGAAGACCTCGATCTCTTGTGGGATCTCTGCGACAACATCGTTCCCGGCGTTAGCTGGCCTCCGGCACAAACGACGATCTGCGTACTAGGACCTTCTATCCCTTCGTCGGTCGCTGTTGGAATCACAATGTTTCGAGATGAGTTTTTAATGCACGTGAAAGAGGGAGGATGTCCCTTTGACTGACCAGAGAGAGCCAGTATCGATCATCATCGATGGATCGGCGGTCGATGCGGATCGGGGCGACCTTATCATCACGGCTGCGGAACGTTGTGGCATTCATATCCCTCGCTTCTGCTATCACCCTCGCATGAGGCCGGTCGCCTTCTGCCGCATGTGTCTCGTAGAGGTGAAAGGTCCTCGTGGTTTCTCATTGCAACCGGCTTGCTTCGTTAACGTCGCACCGGATATGGAGATAGTTACCAACTCTGAGAAGGTCAAGAAGGCTCAAGATGGGGTACTGGAGTACCTACTCGCTAATCATCCTCTCGACTGTCCGGTCTGTGACAAAGGTGGCGAGTGCCCGCTCCAAGACCAGACCCTCTCTTTCGGTCCGAGCGAGACGCGCTTTATCGAAGAGAAGCGTCACTATGCGAAACCAATACCGATCTCTGAGCTCATCCTGCTCGATCGGGAGCGGTGCATACAGTGCGATCGCTGCACGCGCTTTGCCGATGAAGTCGCCGGAGAGCCCTTGATTGAATTCATCGGAAGAGGTGCAAATATCGAGGTCGCCACCTTCCCTGACCTGCCGTTTCGCTCGTACTTCTCGGGCAACGTTGTTCAGATCTGTCCGGTCGGTGCGCTCACGGCGACGCCATATCGCTTTAAGGCTCGTCCTTGGGATCTTGAACAGGTCGAATCGACGTGTACCATGTGTGCTCTGGGCTGTCGAACGGTGGTTCAGTCCTCGCAAAATCAACTGACGCGATATCTCGGCGTCGACATTGAGAGTGTGAACCACTCTTGGCTCTGTGATAAGGGCCGTTTCAGTTTTGAAGCTATCAACTCAGGGCAGCGTCTCACGTCTCCGTTGGTGCGTAAGGGAGAGGGCTTCGTTGAGACCGGTTGGGCCGAGTCGCTTGGGAAAGTTGCCAAGGCGGTACGCGCCACGCTCGAGGGAGTGGGTCCCGAGTCGATTGCAGCGATCGGTGGATCGCATTGGACCAATGAAGATCTGTACGCTTGGGTGAAGTTGCTTAAGGGTACCTTCGGAACCGACTCTGTGGACTGCCAGCTTGACGATGGTCTCGATCCCGAGATCGTGGTTGGCACCGCAAAGGCGACGATCAACGAGGCACTGGCTTCGAAGCTCTTGATCGTGGTTGCCGGAGATGTGCGAGAAGAGCTTCCAGTACTCTGGGTGAGACTGCGTGACGCGGTCCTTAATTACGGACTCAAGGTCATTGAGGTCAGCTCCCGAGCAACCTCGGTTACGCCTCTGGCAGCAAAGTCGATTCGATACAGCCCTGGTCATCTCAGAGAGGCCCTTCAAAGTATCTCCTTTGCTGAACTAGCAGCAGAGATTGGGCTCGGCGAGATTGATCCTGAAGGTCGAAGTGTCACCGTTCTCGCCGGCCGTGGAAACCTCGCTGAGAACCAGGCTAACGTCTCGCTAGCTTTGGCCGAGTTCCTCCGATCTCGACCGCAGATGCGAGTGCTCCTGGGCCTTCGCCGATCGAACGTCGTTGGGGCGACGATGATCGGCCTGTCGCCAGGTCGACTTCCGGGACAAGAGCTCACGGCTCAGTCGACTGCGTTTGCTTCGAGGTGGGAACGTGTTCCGGAGGGTCGCGGTCGTAGGGCTAGTGAGATCCTTGAAGCTTGTCGTCGTGGCGAGATCGGGGTCCTCTTCTTGCTTGGTGCCGATCCGCTGGGAGATATGATCGATACTGAAGAGGTTCGAAGCGCTCTCGATAGCGTCGATCTCGTTGTGAGTCTCGACGGCTTCGCAACGTCGACCCACCCTCTCGTTGATGTCGTGCTACCCGTCGCGCTGGCTAGCGAGTACGAGGGTACGACGACCAATATCGAGGGACGTGTGTCCTTTCTTGGTCAGAAGCTTCTTCCTCCAGGGCTAGCGCGTCCAGCTTGGGATATCGCAGCCGAGCTCGCAGAGTACTGTGGGACTACGCTCGGGGTAAGCGATGCACGGGAGCTCTGGGAGGAGCTTACGGAGGTCTCACGCACGCATCGGGGGGTTCATCGATCCGTTGTCGAACGAGAGAGTGAAGGGATTGTAGTACCACTCGCTCGTGCGGCCGTCACGCCCACGGCAAGGTCTCGGCGTTTGGATCCGATTGCCACGCCAGGTATCTCCTCGGTGGAGACTCAGGCCCCGAAGCATGCTGCAACTGTCGTCATAGATGACGTTGATGTGGAACTCGTTACCGAGGACCTGCCCTCACAGTTGGCTACCGACATAGCTGGGCAAGAGACGCTCGCTAGCTCTGATCTAGCCGCAACAGAGCGAGGCATTTCACTGGTGGCCTACCGAAGACTCTACGGCGGCGGAGTGCATCTTGACAACTGTGAACACCTGCGGCCTCTCGTGAATCACAGCGTTGTACGAGTTTCGCCGTCAACCGCATCGGGCTCTGACCTCGTCCACGGCGGCCGCGTGGTCTTGGTTCGTGGTGAGCAACGAAGTGCTCCCGTTGAAGTTTGCGTTGACGAGTCGGTCGCAGAGAATCTCGTCGAGGTCTCAATCGATTCGGTATCGAGAATTTTGAGCCTTGTGGACAGTCGCGCTAGCATGACTGCGATTCAATTGGAGAGAGCGTAGCGATGCCCCCATTTCTTTTTGGCACTGTAGGTCTGCATTGGGCAGGGCTCATTATCATCGTTGTCAAAGTCGTTCTGGCCTTTGTGCTCTTACTCGTGACCGTCCTGATGACGATCTGGTTTGAACGTAAGGCCATCTCGGATATGCAGAATCGAATCGGTCCAAATCGAGCTGGACCGTTCGGTCTTCTTCAATCTCTAGCCGATGGTATCAAGCTCTTCTTCAAGGAGGACCTGGTGCCGGATCGATCCGATCGATTTGTCTTTAAGCTTGCACCGTATCTCTCAGTAGTGCCAGCGTTCATCACCTTTACCATCGTTCCCCTTGGTGGCATTGTGACGGTCTTTGGGAATCGAACCGAGCTCCAAGTAGCAGACCCGTCGATCGGAATCTTGCTCCTTTTGGCAATGTCGTCGGTTGCGGTCTACGGCGTAATGCTGGCGGGTTGGTCGTCAGGATCGAAATATCCTCTCTTGGGCTCGGTGCGAGCCTCGGCGCAGATGGTCTCGTACGAGGCCGCCATGGGACTTTCCATCGTTGCCGTTGTTCTTGTGACCGGCTCGTTATCGACGAGGACGATCGTCGATGCTCAGACCGGCTTACTCTACGGGTTTCTTCCGCACTGGAACATTCTTCGCCTCGGCATCGTGCCGTTTCTTATTTTTTTGGTGGCGGCAACGGCCGAAACCAATCGACCACCATTCGATCTCGTTGAGGCAGACTCCGAGCTAGTGGGCGGATTCAATACCGAGTACTCGTCGATTCGCTTCGCTATGTTCTATCTCGCCGAATATATGAATACCGTCACGATGTCGGCCGTGATCGTCACACTCTTCTTTGGCGGTCCAGATGGTCCAGATCCATCGGTACTGCACTGGCTGTGGCCTATTGTCTGGTTCGCGCTGAAGACGATCGTCTTTGTCTTCTTCTATATCTGGCTACGAGCGGCGTTACCGAGACTCCGTTACGACCAGCTCATGGATCTTGGCTGGAAGGTTTTGATCCCCGCCTCCCTAGCATGGCTTTTGGTCGTGGCAGCTATGCAGATTAATCGTGGCCTTGGGATTGCAGTGGTCGCGCTCTGTCTTGTTGGTGCTGCGGTTCTTGCTCGGGCGCTTTCGGTTTCCAGTGCTCGGAGTCCAGCGCTTGGGCTCGCACCAGATCCGAGCGGAGCGGCGAGCCAAGAGCTCTCGAGAGGTAAAAACGAGCCGTGGACGACCAAGAGTAGCTCTGAACCTTCCACGAAGGTTGTTCGTCGACTACCCTCTCGGGGCTCGAGTTTCACCGGTGGAGAGGACTGAGACATGGGAATTTTCGATGGCCTCAAGGGCTTCAAGGTCACGCTGAAACAGATAGCTGAGCCGAGGGTAACAGGACAGTACCCAAAGGTGAAGCGACCGAAGCCGCCGCGCTTTCACGGTCGCCATGTGTTAAATCGCTATGAAGACGGCATGGAAAAGTGCATTGGCTGTGAACTCTGCGCGGCGGTCTGCCCAGCTCGCTGTATTCACGTTCGGGGTCGAGATAACTCCCCTGATGATCCCGTTTCACCGGGCGAGCGATTCGGTTACGTCTACGAGATTAACTATCTTCGCTGTATTCACTGTGACCTCTGCGTGGAGGCCTGCCCCACTGAGGCCATTACAGAGTCGAAACTGTTTGAGTTTTCATTTACCAATCGGCAGGATGCGATCTACACCAAGCATGAGCTGGTAGTGGATGACGAGGGCATGCCGCAACAACTTCCGTGGGAGGATTGGCGCGAGGGCGATGCGGACCTGACCTCTGGATGGATGCGCGCAACCGCCGCGCAAGGTCGTCCGGAGTTTGGAGGGGTCGTTCAATGGTCGAGTGAGCTCGGCTTCGGTGAGCGGGCGCCGGAGATGGGACAGAGCGAGTTGGAGGAGTCCAAGGCCTCCCCGGTCTTCTCGTTGCGGGATATTCTTGCAGATAAGATCTTCATCCGACATGGTGGAAACGTGCGATGATGTTGGCGACGATTACCACCCCTGATCTCATTGTCTTCGTGGTCTCTGGCGCCGCAGCACTCGTTGGAGCGTTAGGTGTGATAACGCTGCGAAATCCGGTGCACGCAGCTCTGATGCTTGTGATGACTCTCTTTTCGATTGCGGTGCTCTTTGTCGAGGAGCAGGCTCAATTTCTTGCAGCGGTTCAAGTGATGGTCTATGCAGGAGCGATCGTGGTCCTCTTCCTGTTTGTCATCATGCTTCTTGGGGTGGACCAGAGTGATAGTGGCGCCCGAGATGCGATCCGGTGGCAACGACCGGTTGCCTTTGTGAGCGGAGTCTTGATCCTCCTGGAGGTCTCTGTTTTGGCAAGAACGAGGTGGGCGACCGGTGCTCACTCTACAACTGCCAAGCTGACGGGAAGTGGTGCACACGTTTCGGAGCTCGCGCGTTCGGTCTTCACAACCTATCTGGCGCCCTTTGAAGCGACATCGGCCTTGTTGGTCATCGCTGTGGTCGGGGCGGTCGTGCTCTCCCGTACGAGCAGAAGTCGCTCTCCCGTGCGAGAAGCGGAGCGACCCGCAAGTGTTGGTGGCTCTGGAGCTGAAGAGGCCACGCTGGGATCGACTCCGGAGGTTCGGTCATGAGTGTTCCCGGAAGCTGGTACCTGATTCTCGCAGCGGTGCTGTTCTCGATCGGTGTCGTAGGAATCCTTACTCGACGAAATGTGCTGGTGATGTTTATGTGCGTCGAATTGATGCTGAACGCTGTCAATTTGACGTTTGTGACCTTCTCGCGCATGTTGAACGATGTCGCAGGACAGGTCGCGGTCTTTTTTGTCCTCGTCGTTGCTGCAGCCGAGGTCGTAGTGGGACTTGGTCTCATCGTGGCCATCTTCCGGCGCAAGGCCAACGTGACCGCCGATGACCTTGACATTTTGAAGGGTTAGGTCCATGCTTTCATTTCTTCCGCTGATCATCGCCCTTCCTCTAGCTGGATTCTTTGTGCTGTTGTTTTTCGGCCGACGGCTGGGTAACCCAGGAGCGGGGATCGTAGGATCGGTCGCCGTGGGCCTGAGCTTTGTGGCGACGGTGATCACCTACTTCGGTCTCCTCTCTCGAACGTCGAGGGATCGTGTCTTCGTGGACCATCTGTTTACGTGGTTCGCAGCCGGTCGCTTTCACGTCGCAATCTCGTTCTACTTAGATCCTCTATCTATGACGATGGCACTCTTTGTAACTGGAATTGCGACGTTGATACACGTCTACTCCATTGGCTACATGAACCACGATCCGAAGTTTTCGAAGTTCTTCGTCTACCTCAACCTTTTTGTTTTCTCTATGGTCGTTCTCGTCCTCAGTGGGAATCTTCCCCTCACCTTTCTGGGCTGGGAGGGTGTGGGCGCCTGCTCGTACTTCTTGATCGCTTTTTGGCACGAGCGCCCGAGTGCGGCGAGTGCGGGCAAGAAGGCCTTCATTATCAACCGTATCGGTGACTTCGGCTTTCTGATAGGGAGCTTCCTCGTCTTCAGCGCTCTTGGCACGATGAGCTACGTAGGTATCTTCCATCACGACTCGACTCTGTCTACGACGACCGCTACGGCGATAGCGCTGCTCTTCTTCGTGGGGGCAGTTGGAAAGTCGGCTCAGATGCCGCTCTACGTGTGGCTCGTCGACGCCATGGAAGGTCCAACGCCCGTTTCTGCTCTTATTCACGCAGCGACGATGGTGACCGCTGGTGTGTATCTCATGGCAAGGCTCAGTCCTATCCTCCACCTTGCCGCTTCGGCCTCTTGGGTCATAGCAATCGTCGGGGCTGCGACCGCCTTTATCGGAGCTACCTCTGCGACTGCACAGAGCGATATCAAGAAGGTCTTGGCATACTCCACGGTCTCGCAACTTGGTTTCATGTTCCTAGGCATTGGGAGCCATGCTTACGTAGCTGCGATCTTCTTGATGATTACCCATGCGTTCTACAAGGCGCTCTTGTTCCTTGGGGCGGGATCGGTGATTCACGGCATGCATGACGAGCAAGACATCAAGAAGATGGGTGCTCTGCGACGCTTCATGCCAATTACAGCGGTAACTTTCATACTCGCTTGGCTCTCGATCGCGGGTGTGCCTCCTTTCTCTGGATTCTGGTCGAAGGGTGATGTACTGAGCGAGGCCTATGCGATGTCTCCAGTTCTCTGGCTCGTGGGAGTGCTTGCGGCGATCTTGACCGCTTACTACATGGGTCGCGAGGTCTTCTTGGTCTTCTATGGTCCGGCGCGATGGAAGGACCCAAAACTCGCTGGAGAGCGAGAACATGCAGAGGATCCGCACGAATCGCCAAAAGTTATGACTATTCCGCTCGTCATCCTCTGTGTTCTGGCAGTCTTTGGTGGGGCGCTCGATCTTCCCCTTGGCCATCACTTCACACTGCTCGAGAACTGGTTATCGCCGGTCTTTATCAAAGGTGGAGTAGGACTCCATCTCTCCTCCACGTCGAAACTGGTTCTCGCTCTTGCAGATGCCGTCTTTGCGATAGTTGGCGTCTTGATCGCTGTTCGCCTCTGGTCGAAACGGTGGAATCAGCCTCAGTTGGAACCCTCTTTCTTGCGGGCGGGGTGGCACGTTGATGACATCTACGACGCCTCGATAGCGGTACCGTCTACCGTTTTGGCCACCGATCTCGATGAGATCGTGGATAAGAAGATCATCGATGGTGCTGTCCTTGGCATCGGTGGAGCTCTCAGCCGGTTGGCTCAGGGTGGTCGTGCAATACAGAGTGGTTATGTGCGGAGCTATGCGCTCGTGATCTCGCTCGGGGTTGTTGTGCTGCTCGGCTACGTCATAACGCGAGCTGGTAGTTAGGTGCCCCGATCCTTGCAAATACGAAAGCGGTTGTTGTGATGTTTCCGTATCTTGAGACTCTTGTCTTTCTACCGGCGGTCGTCGGTCTGGCGATCGCCGTAGCGCCGAAGACGGTGTCGCGGCAGGCGATTCGCTACACGGCCCTCGTAGCGGTACTGGTCGAACTTGTGATCTCGGTCGTAATGATGTTTTCATTTCACCCTTCCTTGACTCGTTACCAGTTTGTGTCTTCGCACGCTTGGATCTCAAGCTTCGGGATTCGATGGTCGCTAGGTGTTGACGGCATCTCCCTCGTTCTGGTTCTGCTGACAACGGTCCTCTTCAGTGTTGCACTTTTCGGGGCGAATGAGCAGCGTGACCAGAAGGCCTTCTCGGCGTGGATGTTGATCTTAGAAGCAGCCTGTATTGGTAGCTTTGCTGCCCTCGATCTCTTCGATTTCTTCGTACTTTTCGAGCTGACCTTGATCCCAACTTACTTCTTGATTGCAAACTGGGGTCTGGTCGGCCGCGGTAAGGCGGCGACGAAGTTCTTTGTATACACTTTCTTGGGCTCAGCTTTTCTTCTCGTTGGAATCGTGTCTCTCGTGGCTATCCATGAGGGTCAAACCGGGCACTTGACCTTCTCCCTGCAGCAGCTCCGTTCAACGATCATGTCGTCGATGACGGCAAAGTTCCTTCTGCTAGCTTTCAGCGCGGCCTTCATCGTCAAAGCTCCCCTGTTTCCTTTCCATACCTGGTCACCTGATGCCTATGCAGAGGCGCCGACCGCCGGAGTGGTTGTGCTCAGCGGCGTGATGGCAAAACTGGGGACGTACGGTCTTTTGCGCTTCGACCTCGAACTCTTCCCCCACGCTTCCCGTTCCTTCGCGTGGATCTTCCTTACCTTGGCCGTTATCGGCATTCTCTACGGTGCGATCGTTGCCGCTGGAGAACGAGACCTCTCGCGTCTCGTTGCTTACTCCTCACTCTCGCATATGGGCTTTATCGTTCTCGGTCTCTTTGCCTTCACCGCTGAAGGTCTCTCCGGTGGCGTATTGCAGATGTTTAATCACGGCATCTACACGGCGGCCTTATTCTTGTTGCTCGGGATGATCTACGAACGTCGTAAGACTCTCGATACCACCAAGCTGGCTGGGTTGCAAAAGCGCGCACCGATTATGGCGGGTGTCTTTATTCTCGTGTTGTTGGCATCGATCGGTCTGCCAGGCCTCAATGGTTTTGTTGGTGAGTTCCTTATTCTTCTCGGTGGATTCCTGGGTCATCGGTGGTGGGCAGTAGTCGGAGCAGTTGGTGTGATTCTCTCTGCGGTCGGTCTCTTGTGGGCGTACCAGAAAGTCTTTCAACGTGCCGATGACACCGATCGACCTTTCCGAGATCTTCACTTGAAAGAGATCGTTACCCTTGCGCCACTCGTGTTGCTCATCGTGTTTCTCGGGGTCTATCCCCGCTTCTTCTTGGACCGAATCGATCCTTCAGTGCATGCGGTGCTAGGCGTACATCATGGAACAACACTCGTTGTGCAGAGCGCTCTCGGTAAGGCTGGTGGTAAGTGATGTCTGGACTCGTGCAGGTGATCAATAGTGCTCCGACCCTGATGGCGAGCGTTGCGATCCATTTCCCCTCGGTCCAATATGGAGACCTCGTTCCTGAATTGGCACTCCTGATTGGGGCGCTTGTGGCAATGGTCTCGTCGGCATTGGCGCGTACGAAAGATATCAGTTTTCCCTACACCGGAATTGGGATCGTTGCAGTGGTACTTGCCGGTGTTTGGTCGTATCATCTTTCGACGATCGTTGCCAACAGTGGCCCGAAGGCTATCGTAGCGGGGGCTATGGCGGTCGATGGTTTCTCTACCTTCTTGATGGTGTTGATCGCGGTATCACTGCTTCTTGTGATCCTCTTGGCGGAGGCATTCATCTATGAGGTTGGATCTCGAGGACCAGACTTTGTGGCGCTCTTACTCTTGTCTGGGAGCGGCGCTATGTTCATGGCTTCAGCGGAGGACCTTCTAGTTCTCTTCGTTGGTCTGGAGATTCTTTCGATCGCGCTCTACGTGCTGGTCGCCTACTGTGCACAGGTCACGCTTTCTCGTGAGGCAGCATTCAAGTACTTCATTTTGGGTGGATTCTCCTCTGCCATTCTCCTCTACGGAATCGCGCTCACCTACGGCGCGACCGGAACGACAAATATCGGGCAGATAGCGCTGTTCTTGAGTCAGAATACGCTCACGTCCAATGGCGTCTTGCTTGGAGGCATGGCCCTGATCATTGTTGGTTTAGGGTTTAAGGTCGCTGCGGTTCCCTTCCAGCTTTGGACCCCAGATGTCTATCAAGGGGCCCCGACGACGGTCACGGGATATATGGCCTCCGTTGCGAAGGCGGGAGGATTTGCCGGTCTTCTACGGGTGCTGTACGTCTCGTTTCAGACCGTTCGAATTGATTGGCGTCCGGTCATTTTGGTGATGTGTGTTCTTACCCTTTTCACCGGATCGATTCTGGCCCTTGTGCAGCGCGATGTCAAAAGACTTCTTGCCTATTCTTCCATCAATCACGCCGGATTTATTCTGATTGGTCTCTACGTTGCAACCCAGAGCTCTCTTGGTGATTCGCTCTACTACGTCTTTGCTTACTCCATTATGGCGATCGGCTCGTTCGGTTGCGTTTCGATCATTGGCTACCTCCAAGGATCGACGGAGGGACCCCTGGATATCGATTCACTACGAGGACTCGCTCGAGAGCATCCTCGACTAGCGGTCGTTTTTGCTATCTTGCTGGTAGCACAGTCTGGCGCACCTTTCACGATCGGCTTCTTGGCGAAGTTCTCGGTGGTCTCTGCTGCAGCATTGGGACAGCACTACGAGTTGGCAGTCCTTGCCATGCTCTCGGCGGTGATAGCGGTCTACTTCTATCTGAGAGTCGTCTTTGCGATGTATCGACCGCCCCTTACCGCTGACACCGGAGGAGAGTCCGGACTAACGCTCACTGATGATTCTGGCGACGTCATGATCGAAGAAGATGGGGCGTTGGATCAGGGCGATCTCTTGACGGTGACGCGATCGAGGACGATTCCGGTGGCGGCCTCACTCTCGGTTGGTCTAGCACTAGCGATGACGATTGGCTTTGGTATCGTGGCAAATCCTCTGATCTCTTTCGCATCGAGTGCCATTCCTCTGCACTGACCGATTCTCAGTTCCATCGGCATCAACCAGGAAGCAAGGGTGCACTTTGGCTCGAGTCGATGATTGCAAGGGTTTGAGTCGACTCGTCTTGAGTGCGCTCTAAGGTGGTCGATCAGACAGGGCGCGCGGTGCAGAGGACGAGGCGGGCAGAGCCCGATCGACCAACTGCTGCCGGTTGGACTCTTGAGAAGATGAGTCAGTTCGCCGCAGTGGTCACCTGGTGGTTCTTCGTCACCGTTGCAGTGCGAGTGGAGCTGTGCGCTCTCGCTTTCGAAAAGCGAAACGCGCCTCAAGATTGCAGTTGTGGGCCGCAAAATCGTGCTTATCGATCGTCCCGTTCGATGGTGGAGCACAGCTTTTATGATCCAGATCGTCCCTGACTACCAGACAAGCTCCGTTTTCGTCCTGTGCCGACCATGGTAGCGAGATATGGCGATGTGAGAGAGTGCCGACAGAGTCGTCCGCTCGGGGCTTCGACGACGGAGGAGACACTCGGTCTCGGCAGGATCAATCTCGGAAATTCGTGAACTGAAGCGGTAGCCCGAAGTCTCCCTCCTTGAGCTTTGCGATAACCTCTTGGAGGTCGTCACGCTTTTTCCCGCTCACTCGTAGTTGATCGCCTTGAATTTGAGGAACGACACCTTTGAGGCCAAGATCCCGAATCGCTTTCGAGATGGTTTTTGCCTTGTCGCTAGATATCCCTGAGATAAGTTTGATGGTCATCCGTGCCGATCCTTTAGAACCCTCGACAACCGGTCCTCGGTCGAGACACTTGAGCGAGACCTTCCTGCGGACGAGCTTCTCCTCGAGTACGACGATGAGGGCATTGAGGCGATCCTCGGTTGATGAGTGCAGCTGAATTTCTTCACCGGAGAGTTCGATTCGAGAGTCTGTTCCTTTGAAGTCAAACCTCGTTTCGACCTCACGCGCGGCTTGGTCAACGGCGTTTCGAATCTCTTGGTGATCAAGTTCTGATACGACATCGAAGGTAGGCATGGTTAGAGAGGCTATCCTGTGTGCCGTGGGGTCGGTGCCCGAGTGGCCAAAGGGAGCAGACTGTAAATCTGCCGGCTCAGCCTACGGGGGTTCGAATCCCTCCCGGCCCACGCTTGTGGTGGCCGTAGATGGTGAAATCGGACTCTACGGCCACTGTATTGATCGATGCGGGATATCGACGGTTGGTATCTAACAAATTGCCGTATCCTTCATCGAAGGTACGTTATCGATCTCTGACTAAACAGGTCGCTTTGAGCTCGAGGTACTTACTTGAGAGAGCGAATCGATTGGTGAAGTAGGTCGCTCAGATGGAAGACTTTGCGGGCGTACCGAATCGCCGGGGATGGCAGGTGTTGTACCGGTCAATACCTTACTCCGGCACGTAAACGGATCGAGTAAAGAGACCTCTTAGGGAGCGGCAGGGTCACTAGCACTTCGGGAGAATCGGGGACAGCCTCGTGCTGACAACGGATCTCAATAACTCCTCCACGGATCCACCCGAACTGCAGGTGTGTTGAAAGGACGGCGACCCTCTCCGACGCTCGCTTACAGATGTTCGAGAGAGTGAGTACTGCTGATCTGCAGCGTGAAACCTCTCTCGTCTCGAGGAATACCTGCTAGGGAGAAGCGTCTCAGGCTGGAGCTTCGTCAACTTCGTAAGGTGCACGACGCAAGGGTAGGAAGGAATGAACCGTGACGCTGTCACGTCAACGAGTTGTCGTACCCCCTCGTAACGCGCGGTGTACAGGCGTTCTCAGGCAACGGATCTGCCGTGCGCTAGATGCACGCTTCATATGTTCATATGTTTTTGGCGCATTCGACAACACAGACGACGAGGTCCAGCATGGACTCAATGCTGACGGGAGATCTCTGTCAGCGTGGCTCTTGCGAAGAGCAATACGCGATCTTTGGCGGTATCGGGCTGTGACCTCCAAGAGCGAGATAGCTCAGAACTCAGGGCACTGACAGTACTTTGACGCTGTAACTGGCGTCGATCCCACTGAGTGCCGAGTCGTACTTGGAAGACCGTCTACGGACGAACTTGGAGTTTGGATACCGACGTGGTCGCTCGTGTTCTGAGCCTCGATGTACGAGGATCTGCGAGCGAGTAGTGATATGTTTTGGGTCCTCAACGATCGTCATGATGGATGCGGCCACTGAAGCTGGAACTCGAGTGTTCTTGGTTGGCCCCGAGAAGTGCGAGAGACGAGATCGTCTTCACCGAGTGTCCTTCAGAGAGGAGGCTACGGTAAGGTCTCAGTACGTTCATCGCTATAGCGATGGAGCCCCGTAGCGAGAGGCCGTGTCCGATCTGTGGTGTCAGGTCCTTACTGAAGCGGTAGCCAGCTTGACGGATACATCTGTCGGTCCGAAGTATCGATTCTCCGGACTTCGATAGAGGCGCTCGTGCTACTTGCTGTCACTCTTTCAGCACTGATGGATAGTCCCGCACGGCCACTACTGTGACGTCGCCCAGGGCTCACTGCTACAACGTCGCCCGAAGGCGGTTGGAGTAGTGATCGACTGCGTCACCTAAGAACTGAAAGACTGAGTCCGGGATGAGGAATCCGATCGTTGCTCCAGCTCGATAACCGTTCCTCTGTTGTTGGCTCAATAAACGTCGGAGCGATTGTGGGGAATCGTCTGGTCGTGGAGGCGCTGGGAGAGCTAGGGTGATGGACGCGTAAGGATGGTGATGCAACGCCTCACTCTCTCTACTTCCGGGGGTTGGCGCTCCATCGGTAGGCTCTTTGGTCTGTGTTTCCTCTCAGGCGGAGGAAGTACGCTTCATGGCGGCAAGTTAAAGTACGATGGGACCTAGACGGATTTGGTTTGTCTGAGAATCTAATGGTTACAAGAGGAGTCGACCGAGCAGCTATGTTCTCCTCAGGACAAGGTGACAAGACGGAAGAGAGTTCCCACTACGACGGTCTCCTAGTCGTTAGGTTGTGGCACGCCTTCCTCGAACTCGATGCGCTGCCGCTTGGATTCATCGGTTCACTAGCCGTGCTGATTGGATCGCTGCAGGACAACTCGCCATTCACTTCCAAGGTTCCGGGTTCGTGGTTCTTCGGGGTTCCGACACGGCCTCTCACCGGTAACGGATTCTTAGAGCTCGTGTCGACCTGGCTCATCTATTGCGGCATGATGCTCACGATCTATGTTTGGGTCAGATTGGTCCTATCGATCTACCGTGGCGAGCGCCCAACCATGGGTCGATTGTGGGGGATATTCTTCCTCTGGGTCATACCGCTCATGGTCGCTGGTCCCTTACTCTCGCGAGATGTTTACTCCTATGCGGCGCAAGGAGAGATGGTCTCTCTTGGGATCTCTCCGTATCAAAACGGACCGTCGCTTTTGGGGCAGAACCCCTTTATCTACGCAGTCGATCCGATTTGGTCTCATGCACCGGCTCCCTATGGACCGCTCTTTCTAGCGGTTGCATCGTTGTTCGTCAATATCAGCGGTCATTCGGTCGTCGGAACGGTGGTCCTGCTGCGCTTGACCGCGCTTCTGGGGGTTGTCGCAGTTGGGGTCTACGCTCCCAAGATTGGTGAGTTGTTAGGTCAGCCGAGAGAGGGAGTCTTCGTGCTCTCGGCGCTCAACCCGCTCAGTCTTTACGACCTTGCTTCTGCCGGCCATAACGACGCGTGGATGCTAGGTCTCATGATGGCTGGGCTGTACTACGCGTTGACTCACCGGACCGTTCTCGGAATTATCTTAATTTCTTTAGCCGGTGCAGTGAAGGCACCGGCCTTTGCGGCACTTGCCTTCGTTGGCTACAACTGGGTTCAGACCCCATCGTTTTGGCCTCGACTGCGGTGGTCGATCGTGGCGTTGGTAGTTGCAGGTGTCGTGCTTGCGGGCCTGGGTGTTGTCACCGGCCTCGGGCTTGGCTGGGTTAAAGCGCTGGCGACGCCTGGAGCCGTGACGCTACCGGCCGATCCCATCACGGCTTTGGCAACCACGGTCCATAGGGTAACCTCAGCACTCGGCGTACCTCTATCGATTCATCTCTACCTCTCCGTGATGAGAATACTCGGGCTTGGTCTATCGGGCGTTGTCGGTCTGATCCTCGTGCTGCGATCGAACCGGCAGAAACTCATTCGCTCGCTCGGCATTAGTCTTTTGGTGCTGGTCTTCTTTGGTCCTGTTGTTTGGCCTTGGTACCTTGTCTGGGCGATAGCCGTCCTAGCCTGCTCTGCAGGAAAATACCTTACCTATGCCATCGTTGGGATCTCGATAGCAGCCTTTCCGCTCTCGTTCCCCGGCGGAGGTCAATCGATTGTGTCGTGGATCGCCTATATCAGTGCTCTCACACTGGTCGGTATTGCGGTCGCCTATCGTTTTGAGTGGCTTTCACACGAGCATCGATTGCAGGTGGAAGAGGTTCTGGTTCGTTTCCAGTGGATGATCACTGATGAGTTTGGGGTGCAACGTTCACTCGCAAACCCGAGTCATCTTGAATCTACCGTTTCGCAACAGAGCACGAGGTGACAAGCGTTCCGGATGCTACATCGGCACTCATCCTCGCGGACCAGCGTTTTGCGGAGCTGCGTGCTCGATATGGAGAACCTCGTTTGACTCGAGATTCGACCCGAGGTGGCGAGTCGACCGAGGCGAAAGGATCGCCATTTGAGACGCTCGTTCGCACGGTAGTAAGCCAGCAACTCTCTGGAACCATAGCGGATAGATTATTCGAGCGAATCGACCTTCTTTGTGGTGGCGAACTCTCTCCAGACGCAGTGGTGGGCGTCGGTCGTGAGGGACTTGTTAGCATTGGCCTCTCACGGGCCAAGGCGCAGTCGATTTACGAGCTTGCGGGAAAGATCGTAGATGGTGAGCTCGCTCTCTCTATTTTTGAGGCGATGAGCGACGAGGAGGTCACGCAACTTCTCCTGCGGTTGCGAGGATTCGGTCCGTGGAGTGCTCATATGTTCTTGATCTTTCATCTTGGGCGGCTCGATATATGGCCGAGCGGTGATCTCGGGGTAAGAAAGGGGCTGAGTCGACTTCTCGAAGCTCCTGCGTTACTTGGGCCTCAAGAAACACAGCTTCACGGTGAGCGATGGAGGCCCTATCGGACGATAGCAGCGTGGTATCTCTGGCGTCTAGCTGATGGTGGTTGAGCGCCTTGCTCGAGTCAGCATGCATTGCATGAGCGCAATGTCGATCCACTGCCCGAACTTGCGGCCCACTTCTTGTTCAATGCCGACGAGTTGAAATCCACAGCTTCGATGGAGTTCTAGCGAGGCAGACTGCGTTGCAACAACCCGTGCCATGCAACTATGAAATCCGAGTGTCGCTGCGGAGTTCAAGAGTCCGGTAAGTAGGAGGCGTCCTACCCCGAGCCGACGAGCATCTCTATGTACGTAGATTGAGTTCTCAACCGTCGATGAGTAGCCAGGGCGAGGTCGGTACGGGCTGAGAGAGGCGAAGCCGATGACGACTCCCTCTGAAACACAGACCAAAGCGGTGTGGATTCCGCTGTGCTCCTGCATCCACTGGTCTTGAGCCTCTCGAGAGCGAGGAACGAGGTCTAAAGTTGCGACGGAACCTCGTACTTCGTGGTTGTAGATCTCTCTGATCGCTTCGGCGTCGTTGGGCTCGATCCCGCGTACCATCACGACCTCAGTGTAGAGGTAAGCAGAAGCAGGGGCAGGCGATTCGACGAAGAGCTGAGAGTGTACGAACTTGACCTTTTGAAACGCTACACTACTAAGGTCTGTTGCCCCCTTAGCTCAGTAGGCAGAGCACAGCCATGGTAAGGCTGGTGTCGTCGGTTCGATTCCGACAGGGGGCTCCATGGCGGCGTAGCTCAGCTGGTCAGAGCACACGGCTCATAATCGTGGGGTCGTCGGTTCAAGTCCGACCGCCGCTACCATGTTCGAGGTTGATAGAGGGTCTCTGAGGTTGCTGCCGTCGGTTGTCGTCTCCTCAGGCGATGCTAGATGTAAAACGTGCTAAACTCAGGAGACCTTTCGAACGTCGTGGACGTCTGAGTAACGGAGTTGAACTATGGCGAAGAATGAGAAACGAGTCAAGGTTACGCTCGCTTGTGAGGACTGCAAGCGACGAAACTATATCACGACGAAGAATAGGCAGAATGATCGAGAGCGAATCGAGATGAAGAAGTTCTGTCAGTGGGATCGTCGCCACACCTTACATAAAGAGACAAGGTAGTAGCGAACGTGGTGCGGGAGATCAATTCCAGCGACCACGTATCGGGGGACCGAGCAGCAGGTGATGAGATTGAGAGTCAGCCGGAGCACAACTTTGACGAATTGGTTCGCAGCACCTATAAGTCGAGCCTAGCGCTCGCTGTTCGGTTGGTTGGGAATCTCGAAGACGCCTCTGACGTGATTCAGGATGCATATCTCAAGGCGTATCGAGCAATCGGTAGTTTCCGCGGAGAGGCCTCCTTCGAAACCTGGTTTCATCGAATCGTTTCGAATACCGCTTTCAGTTTTCGGCATCGGCGAGGGCGACGTAGTGCAAGAGAGTCTGCTTCGATGGTAGAGGCGGCTCATGAGTGGACCGGTGTATTAGAGAGTGACACCGTCTCAGTCGTGAGCTCGGCAAAAGTCGATCTTGAGCGAGCTCTTGCTAAGTTGCCGAGCCGTCTGACCTCGGTAATCATTCTGAAAGATCTCTACGGCCTTTCTCATCGGGAGATAGCGGAAAAGCTCCAGATTACGGAAGCTACGGCCAAGGTGTGGTTGCACCGAGGTCGAAAACGCCTTGGCGAGCTGGTCGGAGACCACGAGCGAGGGCAGGAGGATGATCCGGATCATCGCAGCGCGGCCTAAGGCAGCAGCCTTCATCTCCGGCCGCACTGATGTCGTGGGCGAGGGCTTCAGGTTTACTCTCCTGAGGGAGGTTTGACCAGATCGCCTCGTTCTTGCACTAGAGCCTTTTCTTTCGAATCCTGCTAGTATTCTTTGGTTGACATAGGGTAGTAGCTCAATTGGTAGAGCACCGGTCTCCAAAACCGGGTGTTGGGGGTTCGAGTCCCTCCTGCCCTGCTGGAATGACGGCGAGATAGAGGTAGGACGTGAATCGCGAGACGAAGCGTATGATGCAGCGCCAAGGTCAGCTCGACGAGAGCGGGCAGCCCGCCACGCAGCGGACTGCGTCTGGACCGGCGCGTCGGAGTGTTCCCGAGGGCCAGAGGCGAGGTATTCGTGAGTACTTCAAGAATGTCCGGAGTGAACTGCGGAAGGTCAATTGGCCGTCTCGAAGTGATGTCTTGAACTACTCCTCAGTCGTGATGATCTCGCTGATCGTAGTAATATCGCTGATCTTTGGGTTGAACTACATCTTCTCCAAGGCCGTGTTTTTCCTCTTCAAGTAAGGGTGCAAGCTAGTTAGATGGTGGTAGCAGTGGAGGATCAGTTCGATTCAGGAGAGTCTGTGGAGAACGATGAGGAGGTCGCGCCTGTCGACGAGACTCTAGGAACGGATGGAGATCTCGGCGAAGATTCGTTGGCTGGTGTGCTCAGTGAGGACGACTCCTTTGAGGAAGAGTTTGAGTTCGAGGAGAGCCCCTTTGATCGTCCGGGAGACTGGTACGTCATCCATTGTTACGCTGGCTACGAGAACAAGGTAAAGTCCAACATCGCAGCCGTAGCGAAATCACGTGATATGGAAGACTTGATCTTCGAAGTGGAGATTCCGGTCGAAGACGTAACCGAGGTCAAAAACGGTAAGAAGGTAACCCTTCAAAAAAAGGTCTATCCAGGCTACATCATGGTCCGGTGCTACATGGATGATGATGTTTGGTCGGCTATTCGGAATACTCCGGGTGTGACCTCATTTGTCGGATTGGCTTCGCAGCCGACTCCGCTTCCTCGTCAAGAGGTGGAGTCAATGTTTGGCTACGTGGTCGGTCGGCCGTCGAGCACGGAGCCAAGGAAGGTCAAGCCTAAGGTCGACTTTGAGATCGGGGAGACTATCCGAGTTAAAGAAGGTCCGCTCGCAGACTTTTCTGGTCAAATATCTGAGATCAATGATGATCAACTCAAGTTGAAGGTACTCTTTAACATTTTTGGTCGAGAAACTCCGGTCGAATTGGAGTTCTCTCAGGTCTCGAAGCTGTAATCTCGTAAGGTTATCTTTTTGGAAGTGAGTCAGTAATGGCAAAGCGGCGCGTTACCGCAATAGTTAAAATCAATCTTCCAGCGGGTTCGGCCACACCGGCACCGCCGGTTGGTACGGCTCTTGGGCCTCACGGAATCCAGACCATGGAGTTTGTGAAGCAGTACAACGCTGCGACTGAGTCTCAGCGTGGCCAAGTGATACCGGTTGAAGTGACGATCTACGATGATCGCTCTTTTACCTTTATACTGAAGACTCCTCCAACGCCGGTCTTATTGCGGCAGGCTGCGGGGGTGGAGAAGGGTTCGGCGACGAACGCTGTTGTGACAGTTGGTACTGTCACAAGGGATCAGATCGCCGAGATCGCTAAGACCAAGTTGCAGGACTTGAATGCTTACGATCTTGATGCTGCTATTCGTCAGGTGGAAGGTACCGCCCGTTCGATGGGAATCAAGGTCGCGAGCAACGACTGACTGCTGAATGATTGGGAGATCTTAAGGATATGACTACGAATACGAAGGCCCGTAAGGCCCAAGATGCTCTCATTGAGCACGATAAGCTCTATTCCCCGACTGAAGCGGTGCCTCTGGTCAAGAAGGTTGCACGGGCTAAGTTTGACGAATCTGTCGAGCTCTCCGTTCGTCTGGGCGTTGATCCCCGTAAGGCGGATCAAATAGTTCGAGGTACTGTTGGTTTACCAGCTGGGACTGGTCGCACGGTGCGTGTGGCTGTTTTTGCTGCCGGTGATGCCGCGGCGGCGGCTCGTGACGCCGGCGCTGATGTGGTCGGTTCTGACGATCTGGTTGCGCGAATCGAGAAGGAAGGCTTTCTCGATTTTGATATAGCAATCGCGACACCGGACCTCATGGGTCAGGTGGGTCGCTTAGGTAAGGTTCTTGGGCCACGGGGGCTTATGCCGAACCCGAAGACGGGTACTGTCACTACCGATGTTGCGCGGGCGGTCTCTGAGTTCAAAGCGGGCCGAGTTGAATATCGGACCGACAAGGTGGGTATCGTCCATCTACCGATCGGCAAGGTCTCATTCCCACCTGCTGATCTTGCGCGAAACTTTCGGGCAGCTATTGAGGAGCTTCAGCGAGCGAAGCCTGCATCAGCGAAGGGTAGGTACCTTCGTTCGGTTTCGATCTGCTCGACGATGGGTCCTTCTATCAAGATCGATACGAACCATATTCGTCTCACAGACGAAGATCTTGCTCTTTTAGGCGAGCAGACTGCTTAATTAGCGAAAAAAACGACTAGCGTCACAGCGTTCTACTTTTCTTGGACTTGCTGAAGAGATCCGGTGCTCATTGAGCTTAAAGGAGTGATCCGCCCGAGGAAGCGGTCTCTCCGGGTCGAGTGAGTAGTTCCCTTGCACTCGAGGAGAATGATGGATAATCCAAGACCTGAAAAGGTCGCAATTGTAGATGACTTGAAGAAGAGGCTGGCAGAGAGTTCGGCGGTGCTGATCTCTGAGTATCGTGGATTGAAGGTTTCCGAGCTTGAATCGCTTCGACGAGATCTTCGGGCAAAAGGCGCAGAGATCAAGGTCTTCAAGAATACCTTGGTCAGAATAGCTGCACGAGAAGGTGGCCATGCGGTAATTGAGCCACTTCTCGAGGGGCCAACGGCTCTGACTTTTGTCTCTGACGATGCTGCGGTCGTGGCAAAATCCCTCCGGGAGTTTGCACGTACTCAGCCAGCTCTCGTTATCAAGGGTGGCCTGTTAGGTGGCAAGCGATTGGGCGTGGAGGAAACGCTAGCTCTTGCGGATCTTCCCTCTCGCGAAGTTCTGCTTGCGAGGTTGGCCGGAGGTTTCGCTGCGCCGCTACAGAGCTTCGCCGGCTTGGTGAAGGCGCTTCCGCAGAACTTCGCCTATGCACTGTCTGCACTTGTGGAGAAGCGTCAGGGCGATTCGTCGAGCGAATAAGCATCTTGTTCGTTGGGTCAAGGTTTTGATGTCATAGCCCGGAGGGGCAAAGTAGAAAAAGGAGAAAGTTGATCATGGCAACCACAGAAGAGATTTTGGAGTCGATCTCGTCGATGACCGTTTTAGAGCTTTCGGAGCTCTTGAAGGCCTTTGAAGAGAAGTTCGGTGTCACGGCTGCGGCTCCAGTCGCAGTAGCTGCACCTTCCGCTGGTGGCGCTGGTGGAACCGATGCGCCGGCCGCCGAGGAGCAGGACGAGTTTGATGTCATCCTCGCCAGTGCGGGAGAGAAGAAGATCCAAGTTATCAAAGAAGTACGCACCTTGACGAGCCTCGGGCTCAAGGAGGCGAAGGATCTTGTCGATGGTGCACCGAAGCCTGTTCTTGAGAAGGTCTCGAAGGAAGACGCAGAGAAGGCGAAGGCTGCACTCGAGGGTGCAGGCGCTACAGTCGAACTCAAGTAGTTTTACGTTCGCAGTTCTTACGGCCGGAGATCCAAGGGATCTCCGGCTTTCAGGTGTCCCCGCGGCATGGACGTGTAGCTGAACGTCTATGCTGGTATTGTCGTGCGCAGTTTTCCTTCATTGGTCCCGAATGCCGGATCTTCTTCGCGCCATCTCCCAGTGCGGTTTCTAGCAGTTGTATCGACGTACCCTAGTTCTAATAAAGGAGTTTCCCGTTGATGTCTCGTTCAAGGTCTCCGGAGCGGTTCTCATTTGCCAATGTCGATGAAGTATTGCCGCTTCCCGACCTTATCTCGATTCAAAGAGAATCGTTCGATTGGTTTTTGAAGGAAGGGCTCGTTGAGACCTTCCGAGATATCTCGCCGATCACAGACTTCAGCGGTCAGCTTACGTTAGATCTTGAGTTCGATCCAGACGACCCCGATCTCCGTCCACTGTCGAAGTTCACTGTTGAGGAGTGCAAGGAGCGAGACATGACGTACTCTGCTCCGATCTTCGTGCGGGCACGCTTCTTCAACCAGGCTACTTTTGAGATCAAAGAGCAGACCGTCTTCATGGGCGACTTTCCGATGATGACCGATCGTGGTACGTTCATCATCAACGGCACCGAACGTGTGGTGGTGTCACAACTTGTGCGCTCCCCAGGAGTCTTGTTCCAAGAGGGTCGTGATCCTAAGGTCATCGTCACCGGAACGATCAATCCGTATCGGGGTGAGTGGATTGAGTTCGACGTGGAAGCCAAGCCTGGACGTGACATCAATGCTGGCGGAAGAGTTGCCCGTAAGAGGCGAGTCTCGCTCTTCACTCTTTTACGTGCGCTCGGATATACCGATCACGAGATGCTGGATCGATTCGTTCGACATTTTGACTTCCTTGAGAATCAATGGCAGAAAGAACGGAATGACTTTGAGACTGAAGATCTCGCTCTTCTTGAGGTCTATAAGAGAGCCCGCCCGGGTGAGCCACCGAGTGTCGATGCGGCTCGCAGCTACTTCGAGCAGGCTTTTTTCCAACCGAAACGGTACGATCTGACCCGTGTTGGGCGTTACAAACTCTCTCGGAAGCTAGGTCCTGAGCTCGTAAAGCTCTCCGAGATTTTGGGAGTTCCGCTGGAGGCGGATCCCGTTCATCCTCATGTACTCTCGCGGCCAGAGATTCTTGCTACTGCGTCGTACATGTTGCACTTAGCCTCTGGAGTACCGGGCTATCGCTTTGATGATCAAGACCACTTCGCGAATCGTAGGGTGCGTAGCGTTGGTGAGCTCATTCAAAATCAGCTGCGACTCGGGCTTTCAAGGCTCGAGCGTTTGGTCCGAGAGCGTATGACGACTCAGGACGTTGAGGCCATCACTCCCCAGACGTTGATCAATATCCGTCCGGTTGTCGCTGCTATTAAAGAGTTTTTTGGTACGTCTCAGCTCTCGCAGTTCATGGATCAGAACAACCCGCTCTCTGGTCTTGCGCACAAGCGTCGTCTGTCCGCTTTGGGGCCTGGCGGTCTCTCTCGGGAGCGAGCCGGTTTTGAGGTTCGAGACGTGCACTCATCGCACTACGGGAGAATGTGTCCAATCGAGACTCCGGAAGGCCCAAATATCGGATTGATCGGTGCCTTGGCCTCCTACGCACGGGTGAATGAGCATGGTTTCATCGAGACGCCGTATCGAAAGGTTCACCAAGGCAGGGTCTCAGATGAGGTCGTGTATCTCGCCGCTGATGAGGAAGAAGAGTTCATCATCGCGCAGGCCTCAGCCAAGCTCGACGGCGAAGGTAACTTCGTTGAGGACAGAGTACTCGTTCGCCGAGCGCCGCAAGGAGCGGTAGTCCGAGTAGGCGCGAACGCGGTGTCTTACGGTTCTACGTCAGAAGTGGACGTAGTGGCGCCATCAGAAGTAGACCTTATGGACATCTCGCCGAAACAGATCATCTCGGTTTCGACGTCGTTGATACCCTTTATTGAGCATGACGACGCAAACCGTGCTCTCATGGGTGCGAACATGCAGAAGCAGGCCGTTCCGCTTGTGGCTCCCGAAGCACCCTATATTGGTACCGGTGTGGAGGCGCGCGCTGCTCAAGATGCCGGCGACGTACTCTTAGCCGAAGGGGTCGGCACGGTTGTTGATCTCAGCGGCGACGCAATCACGGTTGAGTATGAGGCCGGACAGACCGATCGTCTAGGCACTCCACTAGGTCGGAAGATCTACCGTCTTTCGAAGTTCAAGCGGTCAAATCAGAATACCTGTTTGAATCAGCGAGTGCTTGTGGATCTCGGGCAGAGTCTGCAGGCCGGTGATCTTCTCGCTGATGGGCCAGCAACCCATAACGGGGAGCTGGCTCTTGGAAAGAATCTTCTCGTTGCCTTCATGCCGTGGGAGGGTTACAACTACGAAGACGCGATCATCTTGTCAGAACGTCTCGTTCGTGATGACGTCTTAACCTCGATCCACATTGAAGAGTACGAGACCGACGCACGTGACACCAAGCTCGGCGCCGAAGAGATCACTCGTGATATACCGAACCTCTCTGAGGAGATCCTTGCAGATCTCGACGAGCGAGGTATTATTCGTGTTGGAGCAGAGGTCAGCGCTGGTGACGTCTTAGTCGGTAAGGTAACGCCAAAGGGCGAGACCGAGCTAACTCCCGAGGAGCGCCTCTTGAGGGCTATCTTTGGCGAGAAGTCTCGGGAAGTACGCGATACTTCTCTCAAGGTTCCTCACGGCGAGTCTGGGAAGGTCATTGACGTCAAGGTGTTCACCCGCGAGGACTCTGCGGAGTTGGCTCCGGGAGTGAACGAGCTCGTTCGGGTCTACGTTGCGCAACGGAGGAAGATTACTGAAGGCGACAAACTAGCTGGGCGTCACGGTAACAAGGGCGTCATCTCGAAGATTCTCCCAGTGGAAGATATGCCGTATCTTTCGGACGGTTCCCCCGTGGATATCATCTTGAATCCATTAGGTGTCCCATCCAGAATGAACGTTGGCCAGGTGCTCGAGTCCCATCTGGGCTATGCAGCTCGTTGGGGTTGGGCTGGCAACCCCGTTGCTCATGAGCCGATTCGAGGTACTGAGACCAAGACTCGTCCTAGGACCGAGCCGTCTACCTGGGTTGCGACTCCGGTGTTCGACGGAGCACACTGGGATGAGGAAGAGAAGGCAGGTCGTCATATGACGATGAAGCGGATCTTCGAGAACCTGAACCCCGACTCTGCAAACGGTACTCATCAGGTTGGGGTCGATGGCAAGGTGACGCTCTATAACGGTCGAACTGGCGAGCCATACGACAACAAGATCTCCGTCGGGTACGTCTACATCTTGAAGCTTGCGCACCTTGTCGATGACAAGATTCACGCACGCTCTACCGGTCCATACTCAATGATTACGCAGCAGCCACTCGGTGGTAAGGCTCAGTTCGGTGGTCAGCGCTTTGGAGAGATGGAGGTCTGGGCGCTCGAGGCGTACGGTGCGGCCTACGCTCTCCAGGAGCTGCTCACGATCAAATCTGACGATATTGCGGGACGAGTTAAGGTCTACGAATCAATCGTCAAGGGTGAGAACATTCCTGAACCTGGGATACCAG
>JBMFXG010000002.1:0-47198 GCA_049964535.1 Acidimicrobiales bacterium
GGTCGATACCTGGAATGCTCAGGTTCTCGATGCTTCGCTGTCATCGGGTGCCCACGTCGGGAACGATATCTCTGGTTTCGCAGATCCAAAGTACCTGGAGGTCGCTGCTCGACATCGGGCAGCCGTGGTCGCCACCCACATTCGACTCTCGCCTCGTATCAAAGATCCGGAGCCGATCTACAACGATCTTCTTGGGGAGGTTGAGGAGTTTCTCGTTGAACGGGTACGTCGCGCTCGCCAGGCGGGGGTCCGAGAGCATGCGATTGCCATCGACGCAGGGTTCGATCTCGGAAAGACAACGGAGCAGTCACTCGAGCTCTTTGCCAACACCGACAGACTCGCCGCTCTGGGACCTGCGGTCTTGATCTCTGCGTCGAATAAGGGGTTTCTCGGTGAGACTCTCGAACTCGAGGTCACTGATAGGCGTGCTGCTTCGCTCTCAGCTGTGGCGCTGAGCTACCTGAGCGGGGCCCGTATCTTTCGTGTTCACGACGTGCGAGGAACTCGTCGAGTTCTCGATACCCTCACTGCAATCTCCGATCCCGAGCGCTTTCAGAACTCCTGATGACGTCACCGACTTCAGAGCCAGCTGACTTGCCGACCCCAATCGTCTTTGTGACCGGAGACGATGAGGTCATGGTGGAAGAAGCGCTCGCCGAGGAGCTCTCGTCGGCTCGAGACCGCTTTCGTGGAGATGTGGAGCTCTTTTCCTGTGTCGCTGGAGAGGTCGACATACGGGAGTTCTTGGGGGCCGGCGCCCAAAGTCCGATGTTTGCGGAGGCCACCATACTGGTACTCCGGCGAATCGACCGACTTAACGAAGATGATGCCGTGCGTTGTGTGGATGCGCTGAGACAAGTCGACCCGAACAATCTCGTGCTCATGAGCGCAGTCGGGTCTGTGAAGAAGAGCCTCGCTGCGTACCTCAAGTCGAACGCTACGGCACGTGACACGAAGTTGGCCAACGATCGGGCGCGCGAGGAGTACCTTGCTCATGCTCTCAAGGAGTCGACCCTTCGATTCTCCTCAGATGCGCAACGCGCATTGAGCCTTGCTCTCGGTAACAATGTGGGACTCGTTCAGAGCGTGTTGAGCGTCCTTGGTTCATCGTTTGCCCCGGGCCTCGTCATCGACGCCAACGACTTGGAGCCGTACCTTCCAAAAGGCGGTGATCTCCCGCCTTGGAAGTTGACCCAGCTGATCGAGGGAGGTAAGACCGCAGAAGCACTCGTCATGCTCGAGCGGATGATGACCTTTGATGCCAAACCCGCTCCACTGTTGCTCTCGGTACTGACGCGCTACTTTTTAGACTTGGCGGCTCTCGCTTCGCCAACGCTTCGGACGGCCGAGGCGCAGAACGGGGCGCTTGTTGCTGCGGGTGGCAAGGGGAAGGCTCCCTTCATCGTCACAAAGCTTCACGGCGTGGCAACTCGGTTATCGCTCACTGATTATCATCGAATCTTCTCCTGGCTTGGAGAGAGCGAGAGAGCCCTGCGGGGCGGATCGGCGCTTCCTGACATTATGGTGCTTGAACTCGTAGTCTCGCGTACCGCAGAGCTTATGCGAGCTCGTTTGCGCCCGGCGCCACGGGGGGCTAGGCGAGCCTAACGAGTTCGACGGTTACGGTCAAACGTTCGGGACTACCTCCGTGATAGATCCCGTGAAACGGCCGAACGTCGGCGTAATCTCTTCCTTTGGCTACGGTTATGTGGCGCTCTCCGACTGGGGCACCATTCGTGGGATCGAGAGCGTACCATCCGCCGAGCCAGGCCTCGATCCAGGCGTGGCTCTCGCCGATGTTCTGGGCGCCGATCTCGGCCCCTTCGAGGGGGTGGAGGTAGCCGGAGACGTATCGAGCAGGGATGCCGAGGTACCGCAACAACCGGAGAGCGAGATGTGCAAAGTCCTGACAGACTCCGCTCCGCTGGCGTAAGACATCGGATGCGGTTGTGGTGACCGACGTTGATCCTGGGAGGTATGTCAGTTCACCTTGAAGGTAGTTCGAGATCGCATGTGTGGCTTCGGCCGGTGTGGCGTGAGAACGAAAAGTCTCGGCAAGAGCGAGGGCATCGTCGTCCTCATTGACGTATTGACTATCACCTAGGTATTCGCAGAAGGTATCGGTGACATCGCTCCGTTGGATCTGACCCCACGTCACCTCGTGATCGAGCGCTCGATACGGCGTAGTCTCCACGGCGGCCCGGCTGGTGATGGACAAGACGTCGTGGGGCTGGTGGAGGTCGAAGACGTAGACGGAGCTGCCGAAGTAGTCGAGGTAGTGAAAGGTCGCTGCTACCGGTGAGATCGAGATCTGAGATTCAAGGACCCTCTGACGTTCCGATGAGACTGGAGTCATGCGAGTTTCGTTGTACGACGAGGTCACGGGAGTCTGGTAGGAGTAGGTTGAAACGTGCTTCGTTGATATCCGCCAGCTCATAGGTCGCTCCGCTCTGTAGGGTCAAGTTCTTGTGATGGAAGACTTGGTGTTAGTGGAAGACAGGGTCATCAAGTTGCCAGGGTGTCGTAGCTCGAACTCGAAAGTATCGCTCGGATATGGCAGTGGAGGTCTCGGAGCAGACGGCCTGGAGGGCAACGAGCGTTGTGGGGAGCGAGGTGTAGAGCTCTCCTATCTCGTGATAGTCCAGAAGTGCGCGGGCGCGGCCAAGGACCCGCTGAGCCTCTCCGACCGTCCCGGAGCGGCCGACACTGGGGCTCAAGCGGTCGAGAGCGACCTCAGCTTCGTGGAGTGCAAAGTGAACGGATCGAGGAAAGAGCCGATCGAGAAGGAGGAACTCTATCACGTTGAGACCGTTGATCTCTCCACCGTAGGTACGCAGATACGCCTCGTGCGCTGAACAGGAACGAAGTGTAGCGGTCCACTCGTTGGCGTCGGAAGCGAAGGCGTGACGGACCCCGAGAAGTCGAACGGTCATGTCGATCCGCTCGAGAGAACGACCAAGCGTCAGAAAGTGCCATCCAGCATCTCGGACCATCGTCATCTCTGCTATTCCTGATGCGAGCGCTACACGTTCTTTGATGTGGCGAGCGAAGCGAAAAAACTCGTGAGGTCCGATGGATGCGACCGCGGTAGATCGTGCGAGAAGAGTATTGTGCGTCACGTTCAGACACTCCCAGAGCTCAGTTGAGAGCGACTCGCGGATCCCACGTGCATTTTCTCGGGCACCAGTGATCGACGAGATGATCGAACCGGGCAGTTCGAGGTTGAAGGAGAGCGCTTTGATGACGTTGTTGAAGTCGATCTCCTCGGACGCTTGAGTTGGAACTCCAAGAGCATTCACAAGTGAATGAGAGATGCTCGCCTCGTCGGCCGAAACGTCCTCGAGAATCTGGTGGACCTGAACCTCAAGGATTCGTGCCGTGTCGTCGGCTCGCTCAAGGTACCGTCCGATCCAAAACAGAGACTCTGCAATCCTACTCAACATCGAACTCACCACCTAAGGTCTTCTCGTAGGAGCCTGGATGGGCCAGAATGTGGTCCTCCTCCTCCTGCTGTTGTTGTTGGGCTCCTTGGATCTGGCCGGTTACGCCCTCTCTGTGCGCATCCTCGGGCAGCTCAGGGAGGGGAAAGGTGGTGGGCGTGGTTCGCTCTGCGGTGACAACTTGGTTGAGTGGCATGCTCGCAAGACGGATTGGGGATCCCTTGGCGATGACCCAGGTGTCCTTAGAGCCGCCACCTTGGGAGGAGTTGACGATGAGCGATCCTTTGGGGAGTGCAACTCGGGTGAGGCCACCGGGTAGTACCGAGATCTTGTCGCCGCTATTGACTGCAAAGGGTCGGAGATCGATGTGGCGTGGCTCGATGCGATTACCGATCTTCGTTGGGGCGGTGGAGAGTTGTACCACCTCTTGTGCGATGAAGGAACGAGGTGACAAGCGCAAGGCAGCGATCGTTGCGTCGAGCGTCTTAGCTGTCGCTACCGGACCGATGACGAGTCCGTAGCCACCAGAGGCATCGACCGGTTTGATCACAAGGCGGTCTATGCGTTCGATGATCATGGCGAGTTGATCGGGCTCTTCAGGACGGTAGGTGGGGACGTTGGGGAGGAGAGGCTCTTGACCGAGGTAGTACCGAATGATATCGGGAACGTACGTATAGGTGAGCTTGTCGTCAGCGACACCGTTTCCAACCGCTGAGGCTATCGTAACGTTCCCTGCCCGAGCTGCGTTGATGATGCCTGCACACCCAAGTACAGAGTCGTGACGGAAAAAAACAGGGTCCAGGTACTCGTCGTCGATCCGTCGGTATACGACATCAACGCGCCGTTCGCCCGAAGTTGTACGCATGTAGACGACGTTCTGTCGACAGATCAGGTCACGACCCTCAACGAGCTCCACGCCCATCTGGCGAGCGAGAAAGGAGTGTTCGAAGTAGGCGGAGTTATAGACACCCGGGGTGAGAACGACGATCGTTGGCGTGGATCCGACGCGAACTGGTGCCGCGCTTCGAAGCGCTTCGAGGAGATGACGGGGATAGTTGGCGACCGGTTCGATGCGATGGCTGCTCAACAGCTCCGGAAAAATCTGCGTCATCGCCCGACGATTCTCGATCACGTACGAAACTCCCGATGGGGTTCGGACGTTATCTTCGAGCACCCGAAACGTTCCGTGCTCGTCTCGTATGAGATCGATCCCAGCCACCGGGATGCGAACTTGGTTCGGTGTCGTTATGCCATGTGCTTCACGGACGAAGAGGGGAGATTTGGCTACGAGCTTGTGCGGGATGATTCCGTCGTTGATGATCTCGGCCTTGGTATAGACGTCGTTGAGAAATAGCTCAAGGGCATGGACTCGCTGCTTCACCCCCTCCTCGATTAATTCCCACTCCTCTGGCGCAAAGATGCGAGGAATGGGATCGAGGGGAAACGGTCGTTCTTCGCCAGAGAGTGAGAACGTGACACCGCGGTCAAGGAATGCTCGATCGCGTTCCGCACATCGCTCGTTGAATTCGTCCGGCGAGAGCGAGGAGAGGATGTGATGGAGCTCAAGAGCGGAGAGGCGAGGCGTGCCATTGGGCTGAATCATCTCGTCCCAAGCTTCGCCGACCTCGTAGTGCTCGAAGATCTTCTCCATAGAGTTACTTTCTAGCAACGCAGCGTTACTGAGAGGTTACGGCGCTGTTTCATCACCGTTTCATCGCTGATCGTACTTGCCGGAGTCTCCTACATTCTGGCGCTCAGTGTTCTTGTTCCAGAGGCGGGTCGTGGGCCTGGTCAAGCGAGGACGATACCAGTTGGGAGGAACGTACGGTCGAGAGAACCGTGTCATCGCCATCTTGATCGACGGATGCCCGGTCGACCACGACACTGGGTCATTGAAGAGGTGGTATCGTCGCGCTCACCGATTCCGCAGAGGTCGCTCTGTTGCCGCTACGGCACTGCCGACTTCTCCGAGAGCCCCGGCTGGAACTCCAAGTTGTCTCGAAGAGCATCGGTTGATCGGCCACAGCTGTGATAGCGTGCAGCGCAGCGCACTCGGCACGCTCCCAAGAGGGGATCGAAGGTTCGCTGCGTGCTGAATCGAGCCTCAAGAGATCTACTGCGACGGAGGAGTAGCGAGCGACACGTTGAGATGGAGTTAACGAGTCAGCTCCCACCCTGGTAGGGGCGGGAGCTACACCACCAAGTTTCGACCGGTTACTGTCTTACTGCTCAGATGTCTCTTGTAGGGCACGAGTCGCTTTGATGAGACGAGACTTGCGACGAGCCGCTTGGTTCTTGTGAATGATTCCCTTTGCTGCCGCCTTGTCGAGCCGCTTGATGGCGATAGCGAGAGCCGTCTCGGCGTTGTCGCTTCCTTGTTGGGCGGTATCCATAGCGTTTTTGAGGCGAGTCTTGATCTCTGATCGAACGGACTTATTCCGTACTCGTCTCTTCTCATTCTGACGGATGCGCTTGATTTGACTCTTGATATTTGCCAACGGTCTTCTACTTCCTCAACGATCTCTGGTAGTGCTGAACGTTCAACGAGCTGCGACAAACTGCCTGGGCGCCACAGATCTCAAACTACTGCTGTGGCAGTCTAGGGGATACTTCCTCGATCTGCCACCGTGCGCCTAAGCTTGAGTGCTCATGATTGAACAAGAGCGCATTAGAAATCTCTCCATCATTGCTCATATCGATCACGGAAAGTCAACGCTTTCCGATCGAATCTTGGAGCTTACCGGAGCGGTAGATCCACGCGAGATGCGAGAGCAGTATCTCGACTCCATGGATATCGAGCGAGAACGTGGAATCACGATCAAGGCGCAGAACGTTCGGGTCACGTGGAAGGGTCATACGCTCCACCTCATCGATACTCCGGGTCACGTCGACTTTGGCTACGAGGTATCTCGCTCGCTCGCTGCGTGCGAGGGCGTCGTTCTCGTCGTCGATGCCTCTCAGGGTATCGAAGCACAGACGCTCGCTAACTGCTATCTAGCGTTAGAGCACAACTTAGAGATCGTCGCTGCACTCAACAAGATCGACCTGCCCGCTGCAGACCCGGATCGCTACGCGCTTGAGATCGAGCAGGTGCTCGGAATCGAGGCCTCTTCGATACTGCGCATCTCGGCGAAGACCGGTGTGGGCGTCTCGGAGCTTCTTGACGCTGTGGTTGAGCGGATCCCGCCCCCTCGGGGCGATCGAGAGAAGGAGCTGCAGGCTCTGATCTTCGACTCCTACTACGACCAGTACCGAGGAGTGATCTCTTCGCTTCGAGTTATGGACGGAGTGCTGCGGTCTCACAGCAAGCTTCGCTTTATGCAGGCGAGGGCAACGCACGAAGCTGAGGAGATCGGGGTGCGGCGTCCCCTTGCAACTCCAGTCGATGAACTCGGACCGGGTGAGGTGGGCTATCTCATTGCGGGCATCAAAGATGTTGGTGAGGCTCGCTCTGGTGAGACCGTTACCGAGGCGCAGCGGCCGGCGCACAAGGCGCTTGAAGGATACCTCGATCCCAAGCCGATGGTCTTCTGTGGCCTCTATCCTATTGAGGGCGATGACTTCTCTCTGCTTCGCGAGTCGCTCGAACGATTGCGTTTGAACGATGCGAGCTTTACCTATGAGCCAGAGACGTCCGGTGCTCTCGGTTTCGGCTTCCGTTGTGGTTTCCTAGGGCTCTTACATATGGAGATTGTGCGGGAGCGCTTAGAGCGAGAGTTTAACTTGGCGCTGATAGCGACATCTCCTTCCGTCAAGTACCGTGTGCGCACGACGAGTAGTAGTACGGTCCTCGATATCGACAACCCCTCTGAGCTTCCGGAAGCCTCCTCGCTAGAGGCGATCGAGGAGCCCTACTTGAAGATATCGATCATCTCGCCGTCGGAGTATGTCGGCACGCTGATGGATCTCGCACAATCTCGCAGGGGTGAGTTGCAGAGAATGGACTATATCTCGCCCGAGCGGGTCGAGATGGTCTACTCGATCCCTCTCGCAGAGGTAGTCATGGACTTCTTCGATCAGCTCAAGGGTAGGACGAAGGGCTACGCCTCTCTCGACTACGAAGCGGATGGCTATCGGGTCTCCGATCTCGTCAAGATCGATATCATGCTCAATGGCGCTCCGGTCGATGCGTTCTCTGCCGTGATTCACAAGTCCAAGTCCTTCGATTACGGCCGAAAGATGACCGCCAAGCTGCGGGAGCTGATTCCACGACAGCTCTTCGACGTGCCGATTCAGGCCGCGATCGGTGGAAGAGTGATCGCTCGAGAGACGATCAAGGCTCGTCGGAAGGACGTGCTTGCCAAGTGCTACGGGGGGGATATCACCCGCAAGAGAAAACTCCTCGAGAAGCAGAAAGAGGGCAAGAAGAAGATGAAGTCGATCGGCCGTGTGGAGATCCCTCAGGAGGCCTTTATCTCAGCGTTGAAGCTTGACGATTAGAGGAATCAGTGACCAGGCAACGAGACCTGTGCGAACGAGCCGGTGAGGAGCGTCGTTTGCTCGTCAGTGACGAGCACGATCAGAGAGGTGGGCCATGGCGGTAGCGGTCTGGTTTCGTCGAGATCTCCGACTCGCAGATAACCAGACGATTGAGCGTGCGAACGAGCTTGCACGACAGAGCGGTGAGGCCGGAGTCATGGGAGTATTTCTCTTTGACGAAGCTCTCGTGCGGTCGCTCGCTCAGACCGCTCGATTCCGTCGCTTGGTTGGAGCCGTGCGAGCGCTTGACGACCAGCTTCAAGGCTCGCTTAACGTGCTCTTTGGCGATCCAGTGGCTCGCCTAGCGTCGTTTGTGCGTGAGCATGAGGTCACAACGCTGCTGTATAGCTCCGATATCTCGCCCTTTGCCAACGCTCGAGATCGGCGTGTCGATGAGGCGCTCTGCGCTCTCGGTGTTCAAGTGATGAGAGTCGACTACCCAACGCTTCTGCCACCTGGGACGGTCCGGACCGATGAGGGGCAACCGTATCGCGTCTTTACGCCGTACTTTCGACGATGGCGCCTCGGTGTACGTACTGTGGGTCCGGTCGCCTCTCACCTTGCGCCCTTCGGACCGGGAATCAAGGACCTGCTGCCTTGGAATCTCGCCGACCAGGGGATGAGGGTCGAAGGGGAGCTCTCTGCGCTTGCGCAGTGGAGGAGCTTTCGTGAGTCTGCGCTCTCACGCTATGCAGCGCAGCGAGATCTCCCCGCACGACAAGGAACCTCACGTCTCTCGTGGGCGCTACACCTTGGGGTGCTGCATCCCCGTACGCTCCTTGCAGACCTGAGCGAGACCGATGAGGTATTTCTCGCGGAGCTCTGTTGGCGTGACTTCTATGCCGAGGTGTTGATGAGAAATCCAACGAGCACAACTGAGCCTCTCGATCAACGTTTTCGATGGATGGTCTGGGATGAGGGACCACGAGCCGACGACCGCTTCGAGGCTTGGAAGGCGGGAATGACCGGCTACCCGATCGTGGACGCCGGAATGCGACAGCTGCGTGAGGAGCACTGGATGCATAATCGGGTGCGGATGATCACCGCTTCCTTTTTGGTGAAGGATCTCCATATCCACTGGACTCGGGGTGCCGCCTACTTCATGGAGATGCTCGAGGACGGTGATGTTGCGTCGAATACCCATGGGTGGCAGTGGGTTGCTGGCTCTGGTACCGATGCATCGCCGTACTTTCGTATCTTCAACCCGATTCGTCAAGGAGAGCGCTTCGACCCAGATGGTGACTACGTCCGTCGCTACGTGCCGGAGCTCTCGGATCGGATCGGCAAAGCCGTACACCAGCTCAACGTGGAGTCCGCCGGTGATCTCTTTGGTGCTACGTCCGGAAGAGCTCTTGGGGAGTATCCTCATCCGATTGTGGATCACGCGCAAGAACGTGCCGAGTCGCTACGTCGCTTTGATCTCATGAAACGTGAAGCTCTACGAGCGGAGCAGTGATGCCTCCGGGGACGAGAGCCCCTTGGTCGACGGCCTTTTCGGACGACGTCTTCGAGTCGCTCTGATGAAGATGGAGAGCGTGATGCCGAGATAGAGCGACCACGCTAGGAGCTCAAGGGGCGTTGGTCGGGCAGCGTAACCAAGGAGAGTATGTGCCACATCTCCAAGGTTCGAGCCCTCACTGAGGTACGTTGTCGTGTTCCACAGTGGGTGGGCGAAGAAGGTGACCCATCCCAGCGACTGGAGGTCTTCAACGAGGTCCACGACGAGTGCTCCGGCAAAGACCAAAAGTGCTACGCCGAGTACTCGAAAAGCACGGGCGATGTTGAAGCGAAGACCCAAACGATAGATGCCGTAGGCGAGAACGAGAGCCGCCAGAGTGCCGAGCGCCGCACCGAAGGACGCAGCACCGACCCCACTTGAGAAAAGTATGGCAAGCGTAAAGACCATGGCCTCAAGTCCTTCTCGAAGTATCGCCTGGAAGGCGACGAGAAAGAGTGCGAGACCTCGGCTGCGGTTCTTTGACTCCAAGGCGAGTCCAGCCGCCGAACGAAGGGCTCCAGGGATATCTTTGGAGTGTTTACTCATCCACATCGTCATCATCGTCAAGACGACGATGGCAATGAGGTAAAGAGCGCTCTCGATCATACTTTGGAGTCGGGTTCCCGCGTAGGTTTTGACCGACACGTAGAGGAGTGCGCCGACTGCAACTGCTAGGACGAGGGCGGAGATGACACCGGCCCAGATCACTCGCACGCTCTCTGGACGCCCCGACTTCTTGAGGAATGCCACGAGAATGGAGACGATCATTGCCGCCTCGATCCCCTCGCGTAAGAAAATGGCGAACGTTGCGATCACTGGGATACCATCTGCATTGAACGAACGCCGTGTAGACCTTCAAAGTGGTCGGGCACCATGTAATAATCCTATCTTGTTAGTGTAAATAGGTCGCGGTAACGAGCTCCGGCGCTACAGGGTAGGTTGATGCTCGTGGGCAGCGTAAGACAGGTGACGACGACCTTCAGCTCTGGCGTGGTATCGCAGCGGTGATCCAAGCGTGATGAGCGAAGACGAGAGAGTGTCCGGTCTCGCTGCAAAGAGCAACGCAGACCGCAGGGCCGTCGACGTCTCTGTAGTGTTGCCGTTCTACAATCCCGGACCGTTGCTTCGACCGACGGTACTACGAACACTCGAGGCGTTGGAGGCTAGCTCGCTCAGCTATGAGGTCGTAGCGGTCTCCGATGGCTCTTCGGAGGCCTCTGTGGCTGAGATCAGCGATCTCGCCTCGGAGAAGGTTCGAATCGTTCGACTCGGGTTGAACCAAGGCAAGGGAGCGGCAGTACGCCTTGGTCTTGCGCTCAGCAAGGGACGGTATCGAGGCTTTATGGACGCCGATGGCGATATCGATCCCGCAGTGCTGCCGATCTACCTCGCCTACGTGAGAGCGGGGCGCGCCGATATCATCTATGGCTCGAAGCGTCATCCTGACTCCGATGTGGTGTATCCGCTCCTTCGACGGTGGTACTCGTTCGTCTTCCAGCGCTTCGTCCGAACGCTCTTTCGGCTTCATGTTCCCGATACGCAGACCGGTATCAAGTTCATTCGAGACGAGGCCTTGCTAGGGATACTGCCGAAGGCTTGCGAGGTGGGCTTCGCCTTCGATGTTGAACTCTTTGTGGTCGCGCTCAAGCTCGGGTTTAACGGCTTTACCGAAGCACCGGTCGTCATCGGACGACGAGTGGCGTCGACGATCGATGTACGTGCCATCGTTGGAATCATCACTGACACTCTCGCCGTTGCTCGCAGGCTCCGTAGCGGACGCTACGGTGTGTGATCGATCGACCGTTAAGGGAGTTCGGCTAGGAACGAGGTCGAGACCTTTCAGGGAGTGGCCGGTAGTATAGATGCCAATGATGACATCTATATCAAGGAGTAAGCGGTCGAGGAGCATGATGAGGGTTGCTGCTGTAGGGAGGAGTCTGTGTCTTGGTTGACGAACTTGAACCGCGTAAGGCCTCCATACTGAGGGTAGTGATCGATGAGTACGTTCGAACGGCTGAGCCTGTCGGATCTCAGCACGTAGCCTCTTCCGGTGATGTCAGGGCGTCGGCCGCTACCATCCGTAACGATATGGCCGCCCTCGAGCATGAAGGATATCTCAGCCAGCCACACGTCAGTGCTGGTCGCATACCGACCGATAAGGGTTATCGTTACTTCGTCGATAAGTTTCAAGGTTCTGAGAGCCTTGACTCTCGGTCCTCCCTTTTGCTCCGGGACTTCTTCGAGCACACTCGTGGTGAGATCGAGCAGTTGCTCCATGAAACATCAAAGCTCTTGTCGACGTTGACGAACTACACATCGGTGCTCACCGCTGCCTCTACGAAGACTCGTGAGATCCGACACGTACAACTTGTGCAGCTATCACCAACTTTAGCCATGGCGGTCATGGTCGACTACACCGGTGCGATTCGAAAGAATCTCTTCGATATCAGTGAACCGGAGCTCCAAGGCTGTTCTGATGAGAGTTTCGAGCGAGCCTCGAACCTTTTGACGCGAACACTGCGAGGCAGTATCGACCTGGACTCCGTTGAGCTTGCCAAAACCGGAGATCCTTTGGCAGATCAACTTGCCCTCCTTGGAAGTCGAAGTGTGCTAGAGATGGTGGACGTTGACGATGAGGAGCTGGTGATCAACGAGGCCTCGAAGGTGGCAAACTCCTTCTTGGCGGTGGAGCAGGTAAGTAGAGTTCTTGAGACCTTAGAGCAGCAGATCTTGGTGGTCTCGTTGATGAAAAGTATCGTCGATCGTGGACAGACCGTCTCGATAGGAGAAGAGAACGGCGTCGACTCTCTGATCGATTGTGCCCTCGTAATCGCTCCTTATGAGTTTGAGGGACGCCGAGTAGGATCTATTGGAGTAATTGGACCTACGAGAATGAACTATCCGCTTGCGATCGCTGCGGTCCAACAGGTATCGCAGGGCATTGGTAGCAGAAGAGCTGAAGGATGATCGTTGGCTGATTTCTATGAACTACTCGGGGTCTCGAAGAACGCTACCGATGATGAGATTAAGCGTTCGTATAGGAAGCTGGCGAGAGAGCTTCATCCCGACACGAACGGTGGTGATCCGGTAGCAGAGAACAGGTTCAAGGAGATCACCGTAGCGTACGACACGTTGCGGGATCCCGAGAAGCGGCGTCAATACGACATGTTTGGCTCGACGGGCGCTCGAGGTGGCGGACCTGGTGGAGATTTCTTTGCCCCAAACTTTGGGGATATCTTTGAGAACATCTTCGGCCAATCCTTCGGCACCTCCGGTCGTGGTGGCGGTCGACCAATGCATCAAGGCGAAGACATGGAGGCGACCGTCTCTCTGACCTTTGAGGAGTCGGTCTTTGGAACCGAGAAAGAGGTGACGGTTCGAATACCGGTCACCTGCACGACCTGCGGAGGCAATGGAGCGAAGGTCGGTACCGCCCCCTCAGTCTGTCAGGCCTGTGGTGGCTCTGGACAGGTCCGTAGAGTCAGTCAGACACTTCTCGGGAGAATGATGACCGCTGCGCCCTGTGATCGCTGCCGAGGCGAGGGTCAGATCATCACCACTCCTTGTCAGGATTGCCGAGGCGAGGGTCGTCGAACCGAAGAGCGAACGTATCGAGTTGAGATCCAACCGGGTGTCGATGATGGTTCGATCCTACGTTTGACGGGAAGAGGCCCCGCTGGTCCCAGAGGAGGATATCCAGGCAATCTCTTCCTGCATCTCGCAGTGGCCCCATCCGATCGCTTTCGGCGTGAGGGTAACGAACTGATCTCCTCGCAGACCATCTCCTTTGCCCAGGCTGCTCTCGGAACGACGATCGAGTTCGAGACTCTCGAAGATACCGTTGAGCTCAATATCGCACCGGGAACGCAGAGCGGTAAGGTCGTTCGTTTCCGAAATAGAGGCGTTCCGCATCTTGGAGGAAGAGGGCGAGGCGACCTCCTCGTTGAACTCGTCGTTGAGACACCTCGGGACCTCAAGGAGGAAGAGGTCTCGCTCCTGATGCGCCTAGCGGAGATTCGAGGAGAAAAGGTGAGCGACCCTCACGAACACGGCCTCTTTTCAAAGCTAAAGTCGGCTTTTCGTTGAGTGACCACTCTCTCTGACACTGGCTCTCGCGAGAGTGATCCGCGGAGGCTCGGTTCGGGGCCGGTCATCTACGTCCAAGATCTGAGCTCTCGGGAGCTCTCTGATGAGAGCTATCACCACCTCTTCCGAGTCCGGCGGGTGCGCGATGGCGAGCACGTCGTACTTGGTGACGGAGTCGGGGGGCTCTTACCGGTCGTTGTGCGACGAGTTGGAGGTTCAAAGGCGACGGAACGGTTCGAGCTGGAACCACTGGGAGAGATCTTTCGAGCTGCTCAGCCAGGGCCATCGGTCGGTGTGGCGAGCTTCCTTCCTTCCAACGATCGGCTCTCCTTCCTAGTACAGAAGACCGTTGAGTGTGGAGTTGATGAACTCTACCTGATCGGTGATCCGAAAGGAACGAGTCGTTCGGGGAGAGACCGCAGCCCAGATGGAGGCCGGATCGATCGTATCGTTCGTGAGGCGTGTGGTCAAGCGAAAAGGGCCTTCCTTCCCACAGTAGGGATATTTCCGAGTCCTGATCTCTTCTTGAACGAGATGGGTCAGCGGGTAGCGCTCTGCGGAAGCGACGGTGATCCGCCCACCCTTGACCGCAGCCTCTGGCTCATTGGTCCAGAATCTGGGATAGTCGATTCTCCGCTCGCGTCCGCTCTGCCGCGCGTCTGCCTCTCTACCGAAGTGCTACGAATTGAGACTGCGAGTGTTGTGGCAGGAGCGCTCCTAGTGGCGTTACGGTCTGTTCTCGTGGTCGAGAAGTCGCGAAAATCGCACAAAAGTTGAGTTTGTCTTGCTTTTTCTTCACCGAGAGTGTATGAATAGAAGGCATGGATGACGAGAAGGTGAAAGATCGTTACGCAGCAAAGGTGGGTTTGCGGCTACGTTCTGTGAGAAAGCAGAAGAAACTATCGCTACAAGCGGTCGAGGCGATCTCCGAGATGGAGTTTAAAGCGTCGGTTCTAGGAGCGTACGAGCGTGGAGAGCGGTCGATATCGGTGCCCCGGCTCCAACGCCTCGCAGCGCTCTATTCAGTTCCGGTCGATCAACTGCTCCCTCAAGATCAGGGGTTTGTGGCACACGCGAGTGACCGAACGAACGGTGAGCGATCGGGCCTGAGCGCCGAGGATCACGTGGTGATCGTGGAGTCGGGAGATTTCGACGACGACGAGAGTTCGCTTCGTGGTCCGTGGCGAAGTCGTTGGGAGCCGGAGGCGAAGGTCACGATCGATCTGACGCGTCTCGTAGAGGTCTCTGGTCCTGAGCGTGATCTGCTCAAGCGGTACTTGGACATGATCCAAGTCCACCGTCAGGACTTCAACGGACGCATGATTACCATTCGCTACGACGACCTCCGCATCATTGGTGCGCTCTTTGAGATGACCCCGCGAGATATGATCGTTCGCCTTGAAGAGCTTGGGCTGCGTATGACGGTGTAGGCACCGTCGCCCATGCGCTATCAACTTCTTCGACCTAGTCTTCCCCGAGGATCTTCTTTCGGGGGAGTCTACGTTCATGTACCGTTCTGTGAACAGGCCTGCTCGTACTGCGCCTTTTCGGTAGTCGTCGGGAAAGAGGCCCTCATCCCTGACTACCTCCGGGCTCTGCGGGCTGAGTGGGTTGCTCTGCGGGAGACGCTGAGCTGGACCCCTTCTACTCTCTTCATCGGAGGCGGAACACCGTCACAGATCGGGTCGGAGGGACTCTCGGAGCTGCTGGAGATCTTCTCGGATGAGAACTTCGAGGAGATTACGGTCGAGGTGAATCCGGAGTCGTTGTCTAAGCAGTTGGTGTCGGCGCTGCGAGCAGCGAGCGTCACTCGCGTCTCGGTCGGGGTTCAGAGCTTCGATGCTGAGGTCTTGCGATCGTTCCGACGCGCGCATGATCCAGAGACTGCGCGAGACGCGCTGCTCTGCCTCCGAGAGGGCGGCTTGGAGAACGTTAGCATCGATCTCATCTTTGGTGCCGTATGTGAATCGGACGCTTCGTGGGAGCGGACCTTGATGATGGCGATGGACCCTGAGTTTGCGATCCAACATGTGAGTTGTTACGCCTTAACGGTGGAGAAGCGTACGAGGCTGCACGCCTCGGTAGCGGACCATCCACATGAAGACGTTCTTGCGCGCCGATACCGTTTCGCAGACGACCTTCTCGCTGACTACGGGTTCTTGGACTACGAGATCTCCAACTGGGCCCGTCAAGGTTACTATTCAAGGCACAACGTGAACTACTGGCGACGGCGGCCCTACGTTGGGGTCGGCGTTGCCGCGCACTCTTTTGACGGTACGCGACGGTGGTGGAACGAGAGCTCTTTCAATCGATATCTTCGGGCAATCGATGAAGGGCGATCACCGGTGGTTGGTTCCGAGCTTCTGAGTGCGACTGAGATCCGTAGCGAGGAGATCATGCTTGGACTGCGCTGTAGCGATGGCATCCCGTGTGACTGGGTAGTTATCCCAGACGAGCTTCAATTCTTTGTGGAGATCAGAGAGGGTCGCTATCATCTCAAGGCAGAGGCCAAGATCCTCGCAGATTCGGTACTTGCTGCACTCCTAGAAAAGTTGGACGACGACTTCAAGGCGAGATCTAGCTGAGATCGGTGGATAAGACAATGCTCCGAGCTCGACTCTCAAAGCGTGATGCTGTGCACTTAGGCGTGCTTCTTGATCGCCTCGATGCGGGTGAGATCTCAGTCCATCAGGTACTTAATGGAGTCGTCGAGCTCTGCGGTGCACCTGCGCACTGCGAGAGTGGTGCAAGGGGGAGCGCTGCGGAGCACGGAGGGATGACACCACGAGCAGGCTCAGAACAGGGATTAGAACCGATTGCAGATGAAGAACTCTGGCGAACGTTGGAGCTCATCGATGACGAGGCGGTGCTCGTTGACCGGGATGCTCTGACGAGGCTGGTGGAGAATCTTCTGACGACGTTGATTGAGACTCGTGCTCCGAGGTCGATTACTTCGGCCATGGTCGGGTTGGAAGGTGCAGGCTCGCTCGCTTTGAAGCGGTTGGATCGCAAGTAGCTGCCGATACTAGGAGATCTCGCCGCAGACTCCGGACCGGGGCGTTAAAGCGGAGATCGATACGAGATAGGCTGAGAAGGGCCAAGCGGAGATGGGCTCTCGAGATCGATGCGGCTCGATACCAGGTGCTTGCGATGACGATGACGACGCTGGTGGTGCGGAGCCGTTGAGCATGAAAGAGGTGAATGATGGCGAACACGACGCCGCCGGGGCAGCAGCAACGCGAAGCCTACGGCGCCCTTGAGAGAGCTTGTACCGCTCTCGTAGCGGGAGATCGTGCGAGGTTCAGCGATTCCCTCGATAAGGTTCAGGCGCTCGATGGTCGAGGTATCTACGCCGATGTCGTTGCTGCGTTAAAGAGGCTGGCAGCCGTTGTGGAAGCAGGAGATGATCCAGATGAGCGTTCGGCTGCCCTCGATGAGTTCCGTCGAGTTCTCGGGCCGCACCCACTGGCCTCAATCATCGATGAGCGCTGGCCACCGACCTCGAGCTCTCAGACTGCGTCGTAAGAGCGTTACGAAGTTGAAATGGTTGGACTTTGATCGTCGTAGCTCCTGTAGCGGCGAGTCCAGATCCGAGGTGTGTACTCTTCGGGGCAACTAAGGCCGGTTCGATCCGGAGCGTTCAGGTCTCACCTCGACGATGAGAGCGGATCGCCGTCTTAGCTGGGATCGCTCACAGAGACGTTGCCGGGGATTGGCTCAGAGGAGTCACGGCTCGGTTGACCCTGTCGGTGTGCTCCAACTCGAACGGAGGCAGTTTCGACGGGTGATCTGTCGGTGCCGTTGCGAAACCAGTTAGCCACTGTATTCAGCCACATGATCTCCTGGAGGCGTGCGCCGGAGCGTTGACAGTCGAAATCTGTGCTCTCACTGGTTCGCACCTTGAGGAGTCTCGGGGAGGTCCACCGTGAGACTGTGGTCGTATCGACGGTGGAGGCCGTTGCACGGTGACGGTATGTAGTGGTTGCTGACCTGTGAACGGGAGCTACGGCTGACCCTCGTGGACCTGCAACATGGAGGGCTCAGAGTCCACACCGAAGAACTTTTGTTGTTATGGTGCAAGAACTCGCTCGCTTCTTAGCTCTCTAGTGTTCGTGTTCAGTCCTCTGAGTTTGCGAGCGAGCAACGCAGATCTCCTCGTGGCGCTCGGTGTCGTAACCCGAGCGGCGAGCGGAACTGTGGGTCGGACTACCTCGTTCTAACTTTGTGGGGAGGCTCGCTTGGTACTAGGTGTGCTGCCTCTGCAGTATTGTCATCTACTCGCACACGCGCATGTTGAGGTCGGAGTAGGTTGTGAGAGGTTCACTCCTCGTCAGCGTTTCGCATAGCCTCTGCCCGGGCTGCAATCTCTTGGACGACACCGGCGTTGGCTAACGTCGTCACGTCACCGAGCTGGCGCTGTTCGGAGATGTCTTTCAGGAGCCGCCGCATGATCTTTCCCGACCTGGTCTTTGGTAGCTCATCGGTAAAGACGATCGACGCAGGACGAGCAATTTTGCCGATCTTGGTGGCAACGTGGTCGCGTAGCTCGAGTATGAGCTCGCGTGATCCCTCGTTGGTCCCCTTCAAGGTCACGAATGCAGCGATAGCCTGGCCGGTGGTGTCGTCAATGCGTCCAACTACAGCGGCTTCAGCGACTGCAGGATGATCGACCAGCGCAGATTCGACCTCGAGGGTCGAGATGCGATGACCGGAGACGTTCATGACGTCATCGACTCGTCCGAGCAGCCAGTAGTAGCCGTCGGTGTCCCGCTTTGCACCATCGCCCGCAAAGTAGACCCACTTGTTCTCCTCCGGTCGGGAAAACTTTGACCAGTAGACGTCTTTGAATCGCTCGGGATCTCTGAAGATCGATCGAGCCATCCCGGGCCACGGGTGCGTCAAGGTGAGGTATCCGCCTCCGCCGAGTGGAACTGAATCGCCGTTATCGTCGACGATGTCGACACCGATCCCTGGAAGCGGCTTCGTTGCCGAACCGGGTTTTGTGGTAGTGATGCCCGGCAGGGGAGCGATCATGATATGGCCGGTCTCTGTCTGCCACCACGTATCGACGACAGGGCAGGTTCCCCCACCGATGAAGGTGTGGTACCAGATCCATGCTTCGGGGTTGATCGGTTCACCAACGGTACCGATAATACGGAGCGAAGTCAGATCGTGGGCCTCTGGATAGCTCGTTCCCCACTTCATGAAGGTACGAATCGCCGTAGGAGCGGTATAGAGCTGTGTGACGCCGTACTTCTCGATGATCTCCCAGTTCCGATCCTTCTCGGGAAAGTTTGGTACACCTTCGTACAAGACGCTGGTGACACCGTTGGAGAGTGGGCCGTAGACGATGTAGCTGTGCCCGGTCACCCACCCAATGTCGGCAGTACACCAGTAGACGTCGTTCTCTTGGAGGTCGAAGACCTGGCGATGAGTGGTCGTAACTCCGACGAGGTATCCACCGGTGGTGTGAACGATGCCCTTTGGACGAGCAGTCGTTCCTGAGGTATAGAGGATGAAGAGAGGGTCCTCTGAGGATGTCTCTGTTGGTGGCTTGGTGTCTGCCTGTCCTTTGATCAGGTCGTGGTAGTAGATGTCGCGATCGACGGCCATCGGCACGTCTGCTCCGGTTCGAGCGACGACCACAACGTGCTCGATCGTGGGAGTCTCTTGCAGCGCCTCGTCGGCGTACGCTTTGAGGGCAATGCGGGCACCGTTGCGCCAAGACTCGTCGCAGGTTATGAGTATTTTGGCTTCCGCATCGTTGATTCGGTCGCGTAGGGAGTCCGACGAAAATCCTCCGAAGATCACTGAGTGCGGAGCTCCGAGACGAGCGCATGCTAGGAGCGCTATCGGAAGCTCAGGAACCATTCCCATGTAGATGGCGACTCGATCTCCCTTGGTAACACCGAGCTCCTCGAGACCGTTGGCGAACTTACAGACGTCGTGATAGAGATCTGAGTAGGTGAGGACGCGTGTATCTCCGGGTTCACCCTCGAAGTAGTAGGCCACTTTGTTGGGATGTGACTCAACGTGTCGATCGAGACAGCTCTCGGTTACGTTGAGTGTTGCGTTGACGAACCATCTTGCAAAGGGAGCGTTGCTCCAGTCGAGCACTTGATCCCAGGGCTTGGTCCAAGTGATCCCCTTTGCTTGCTCCTCCCAGTAGCGCTCGTAGGACTCGCCATCTCGGTAGATCGAAGGATCTGCGAGCGATGCCGTTGCTTGAAAGGCAGGTGATGGTGGAAAAGTCCGTTGCTCATCCATGAGCGCCTCGATTGTGTGGGCTTCTACTCCTTGGTTCTCTTCCATCGGCACTCCCCCTTGTCGTGGGTCGCTAGTTCGGCGATCCAATACCGTTGAGTACCGTCGATCGTACCATGGATGTACGGTGATCTGATGGTGCTGCCACCGACTTGCACCTCTGAGACCTCATGGTCTAGTGCTCGGTCTCGTGTGAGCGAGGTCCAAGACCTGGGAGTTCGTGTAAGAACACGCGAGTAAGCCTCTGAGTCGATCTGAGAGTCACTCAGACCGGCTGTGGAGGTCAATGTCTGGATTTGGTCGGCACTCTCGTCCGCTTACCTGCATCGTCGCTGTCGTGTCGGTTGAGGGCGCTCTCTCGAACTTGTCTCGACGCAGTGCTCGACCCAAACCTTTGTGTTCTGCGCGGAGGGAAGATCTGGTCGCTATCGGTGTGGCGTGGCTCGACTGAGGTTGAGTGCAGAGCCCTATGGCTGGGAGCGATTCGAGAGGAGATCTGGAGCGTGAGCCTCGAACCATTGAAAGGCGCTTTGGAGCGCAACGACGGGCGCTCGGAGGTAGGGACGGACCTGTCGAGGCTCGATTCCATGTGAGCAGAAGTACTCTCGGAGCTGCGCTAGTCGCAGAGGCGTTCGATAGAGATTCGAGAGAGCATAGTCCTCGACGATATCTGTGAACGAGACGCCAGCGCGGTACTGAAGCAGGGCGGCAACGATTCCGGTTCTGTCTTTGCCGGCGGTGCAGTGAAAGAGCGTGACGGAGTCGGAGGCGTCCTCTAACAGGGAGATGACTCTGCGTAGGTCTTGGAGGTGATGCTCGAGGAGGTCGGTGTACATCGCTGCCATATCGGCATCTTCAACGATGTTCAGGTCACCTTGGCCGATGGCTTCGAGCGCATCGTCGAATCCCTTGATTCGACCTCGTAGCGGTACTTCGATGATCTCGAGTTTCGAAGCGAACTCCTGAGGCACCGCTGTCGGTGCAAGTGCTCGCTCGGTCGGCGTGCGAAGGTCGATGATGCGGGAAAGTCCGAGATCGATCAAGGTCGACCATGTACCGCGAGAGACAAGAGCGAGATTCTCGCTTCGGTAGTACCGTCCCCAAGGCAGCGTGAGCTGTGTACCGACGTATCCTCCGAGATCTCTAAAGTTGCTAAGGCCCTCGAGACTGATTCTCCGTTGGCGTATTGAGAAGTGCTGGTCACCAATGGTCACCTTGGCGACCATTGGTGGTGTGATGACCGATGCGATGCGGAGATGGGCTCGGCCGTGCACTCGATCGATTTGAACGGTTCCCTCGTGGAGTCGTTCTCCGGTGACGACATGATGGAGTAACGCACGGGTTGGGCCCTGGTCGATCTCTGACGCATCGAGCGGAGCGCGGCTGGGCAGTGCCCAGGTGAGAGAGGAACCGTCAGGGCTGATATGAGCCGCTATCGGCTGAGAGGTTGACACCCACTCACTTTAGTAGCGTTCTAAGGTTTGCTCCCCTGACGCTCGAAGCTCCTCGTCGTGTTGGGAGAGTGGGAGGAGAGCGCCGGAGACCCCCTACCAGCGTCAAGTCTCTCGATGCGCAGTTGCTCAGCACGTTCAGCTAGTGAGATGGAACTGTGGCGCTCGAGACGAGGATTCTCGAGCGGAGACCGCAGTGACCTCTCTTTGCTGGACGGTGTTGAAACGTGACGTGGTCGTATCCTCGATCACGTTGGTTGGTAACTACAGCCCTCCCGTCGGTACCTCTTGAGCCTGGCTTTGGGCGGAGAGCGTAAAGCGAAGCGACGAGGCGATGAACGGCAACGAGAGCGGCGGTGCAAACTGTGCGGTCACATGAACAAGCACTGCAGCCCCGACCGTCTGAGTGGTCGTGGAGATCTGTCCTTCGCTGGAGGGCCACGGAGATTGAGGAACGCAAGATTGAACCTGCGCGTTCGCTTCGATCGGATCGATAGCGAGCGTACCGGATTGATAGAAGTCACTCTGAGACAGTGCACGAGCGCCAACGAGGGCACAGCTCTGTGCAATGTGTGAGAGTCGAAGTTGCAGTATGACGGCGCTCGCTAGGTTGACAACAACGACCAGTATGGTGACCGCTACCATCAGTACGACGGGTGCGAGGAGAAGGGCGGATCCCTGCTCGCCTTCGTGCTCGACATCAGGGCCACGTGGCCGACGTGAACACCTCCTCACGATGCGCATGAGACACCGCCTCCGGGTATGAGATATGCATCGGTTGGAGTGGTCGAGGTAGCAGAGATCTTCACGGAGGCTGCGCCACCGAGGAGGCTCCATGGTAGGAGTTCAACCACGGTCTCTGCTCGCACGGTGATCATGGAACAGCTCGTTGCCGAGCCGGAAACGGACACGGTGACCGCTTCGCCGAGCCAGTTCTGCGTCTGATACTGCCGTGACAGATTCTCCCCACTTGGATCGTTTGCTAAGGCGAGAACGAGTGATCGAGAGCGTGCTGAGGCGGCATCCATGAGTGAGAGCTTGGTCAATCCGACTCGGACTATTGCGAAGATTCCGGTTACAAAGAAGAGCATGACTAAGGTGACAAGCGCAAGAGTTTCAACCCCTGCTAAGCCCTCTTCGTTCGCATTGTCTCTGTTGTGATGGCGGTCGGAGAACGAGGTGGGCCGACCGTTCATGGGATGCCTCCTTGTTCTAGGGCGCAGCACTCGCTACCTCGCGAGCCTGGCTTGCGTGGACCGACAGGGTCGACAGCCCTAAGTAGTGCAGCACGGGATCTGAGGAGACGGGTAGGACAGCGGTGAGGGTAAGCGATGTTGACCGAGCGCTCGTCGTCCACTGTGCCTCCGCCACGCCCAAGGATCTGCTCCACAGACGTGTGATAGTCGCCTCCGCTGCTGTAACAGAGGATCCTCCTCCCGGCATCGGTGCTAGGGCCGCCGTGGTGACAGCGCTGTTTGCTATGGCTTGAAGGTGGAGAAATTCAAGGCCTACGATACCGAGTTGGGCGATAACGGTGAATACGGTCAGTATCACCGCTATTGCTATCGAAGTTGATATGACTCCTCCGCCGTCAGACGACGAGAGACGTGATGGGGTCTCTGCTCTTTGCAAGGAGGGTTACTGCCCGAGCTGGGCAACTTGATTGGATATGCCAGTCGTTGTCGTGGCCATGATGGTCTTGAACGCCACCCACATCCCGACTGCTAGGAAGGCAATGATGAGTACCACGATGGCCGTGGAGATCACGCCTTCTCCTGTCTCATCGCTCATAGGAGTGTCGAACTGCAAGCGACCAAGTTGCGGGACTCCTACCACGAGCGCCAAGACTGCAGAGAGCAGGCTCGTACACGGCGCAACAACAGATCCCCATATCAAACTTGCAAGCTTCGATGACCACGTACCAACAAGCCGAGCCGGTCGATGGGGTCGCACCGGAGCGGGCGACGCAGTCGTGGCCTCTAATACAGATTGACGAGCGATAGGCCCTTGATTAGAGTCAATAACTTCAGAGTCTCGAGCTGTTGAGCTTTGAGCTCTTGACATACTTACGGAACGAACTGTGGACAAATCCATTGTCTTATTTACCTCCATCCTTGGATCAAATCAATGTATCTCATGTACTTCGATGTGTCAAGTGGTTTTATCACAGATTCTGTACGACCGTCCTTGGGGGATGAGGCAGCGGAAACGGGGTCCTCAAGTTTGATGACTGGAGTACCATGACCGCGTTCTCGTGCGCTGTATTCGTTGCCATGCTCGGCGCCTGTAAGCGCTGATAGCTTCTCAACTGCGGAGTCGATCGCTCGGCTGTAAGACTCACTCACTCTGTAGCGATCCTTTCCTCGCGATAGCAGAGGATTTGAGGGTGAGGTGCTTCGAGGAGGATCCGTTGTAGAGCTCTTCGGACAAGGCGCAGTTAGTAGTCTCGAGATGTCGAAGACCACGTCGACCTGCTTCTCTCCTTGATGCTCCTTGGCGAATCATGTGAGATACTGCGGCATTGGAGTGTTCAACGACGTACGGCCATCGATGATTGCTGGTTTAGCAAAGACCATTGCAAGGTTCGAGGTGTGAGCCGAGAGGTTCCTTCTGATCTGTTCTGGGCCATGAGAGGAGCGTGGAGGTGGCAAGACATCTCGGGCGTGTAATCGTCTCGTCGGTGTCCGACGCGGACGAGCGGTTGTGCTGGCCGGTCTGTACCATAGCTTTGACCATAGCTATGACCGCAGATACCCAATAGGAGGAGTCGTCGGTCTCCCCTAGGGCTGGTGTTCTCTGGCCTTCTCGATCGTGGGGGCTCTTAGCGCAGTGGTGTCACGATGGCAGAGCGGTGCCGGCGGCGTGATAGGACAACGATAACCAGGAAGACGATGAGGGTGATGACGACCGGTACGAGGACGGTCGTCATCATGAATCGGTACGTGGTGTCCGTCGCGATGATGCCGAGAATAGGGGGCGCAGCGATGCTGATGACGTTCCCCGATCCCATCAAGACTGCGTTGGCCGAAGGAAGTTGTTCCGCAGGTAACGAACTCGACAGAGCGGAGAGCGCCAAGGGAAAGATCGCCCCATGCGGTAAGCCCAAGATGATCATTCCTAACAGGAAGAAGACGAACGAGTGTCCGCCTGCGATGAGAGCGAGCCCAACGATTGTGAGTACTCCAGAGAGACCGTAAGCGATTCCCTTACGCGCAATTGGGGACTGCCATGCGACGAAAGCACGACAGCTCAATGAGAAAATGAAGAAAATTGTGAACGCGAGCTGAGCCTGAGCGGCCGTCGCACCGTCGGTGACTCGGGCCACCTCTGCGCCGAAGACGGTGAGGGCGACGAAGGGGACGGAGTACATGAGCTGGGCAAGCAACGCTTTCATGAACTCTGGTGTACCAAGCAAGCGAACTTTGGGTTGGGTGCCTGCTGTGATGGTCGGATCTGTAGTGCCGGAATCATCTTGGGTTGCGAGCGAACGTGCTTCCCGGCTCCGTAGTCTCATGACCACGAGCGCAAGCAGCGGAAGCGTGGCGAATGCAAGGAATGGCCAGCGCACGTCTTGATGGGTGACATCGAGTAATCCGGCCTCAAGGAGTGGACCGAGTGCGAGTGAGACGCTGAGTACCACGGTATAGAGCGCCAAGATACGTTGAGGATTGACGTGAGTCTTGTGGGCAGTTACTTGAACAGAGCCGGCAAGACTTGGCATTCCGAGACCGCCGGCGACGCCGAGTAGAAGGGTCGCAAGAGCGGTGACGTACACTGAGCGACTGAGACCTATCACGATCAGCGCGATAGCAAGGGCGATCAGGGAGATGGAAACTGCTCGCTCGAGTTGGTTGGTCCGGAGTCGGGCGCTGATGAATACCGTGCAGAGTACTAAGACAATGCCGGACAGAGCTGAGATGATTCCGATCGTCCCTGCGCCGTATCCGAGGTCATCTTTGACGATAAGAGCGAGCGTTGTGAGCGCCATATTCTGTGCGCTGCGGTAGAGTCCCGCAACTATGAAGAGGCCCGATACGCCCTGAGAAAGGTCTCGAAGTTGCGATCGTTGTCGCATAGAAAGTACCCACTCAATCTCTTGTTCTCTCGTCGTGCGAGTCACTTGATGGTACTAACACGCTGTAACAATCTTAGGTAGACCACGATGATGATCGGCAACGATTGCCCCGCTCGGTCGAGAGCTCGAGACGTTCCTGAGGCAGTGTCCATCATGCACGCTAGGTGAGTCTTCACGCAACATGGTGTGCATGATCGCTCGAGTATCGAGCGATCATACCCCTGTATGGGCCGCTCCGAGGGTTACGGATCGGGGTGGGAGGTTAAAAAAGTCATGGCGCGGCCGATACTGTATCGGGCTGTGCGGGTCACTATCAGAATGCGTTGAAGGTTCCCGCTCGGTAGTTCTTACGAGCTCCTCATCGACGGTGAAGATCGTCGACACCCCGGCCCAGATCTGGCCGCGACAGAGCTGCTCTGTAGTGGCTCTGGGAGAGATCGGTCTCTCTGTGCTCGAGCTTCCGAGACGAAATCTACGTAGTGCCCTCGGAGCTCTCGTACGGGCATGGTGCGACGTGACCTTTGGACGGTACCTCCAACCTCAGCTCGGGTTTTTGAACGACCGACTACTAGGGTAGATCTCTCATTGCATGGCCGTCTTCCTACCTCGGATCACCGGTGGTGTTTAATTACGAACCGACAACGAGGACTTTTGTGGGAGCGATAGGAGTGCTAGCGGCTTTGCCTGGAGAGTCTTCGTGGTTGTCGGCGCGTGTTGACAGGCGAGCTTAATGATATTTATGCCCGTAGATCCTTATACCCCGCCAAAAAACTTCAATGCGCTGATGAGGGGGATGACCAGCAAAAGCGTACCGGGTACGAGAATGGCGACACTAACTGGGATCCAAACCAGCTGGCTCCGCTTCTCTAAGATCTCCGTGAGCTGGAGACGACGGCGACGCACAATGATCTCCATCTCGTTCGCTAGGAGCCAAGGAAGCTCCGAGGTGAGCGCGTGGATGGACACGATCTCGCGCAGGCGATCGATTTCGCTCTCTCGGAGGAGATCTGCGATGCTCAAGAACTCGTCTGCGAGTCGATGTCCCTGTTCCAGATGGGTTGCAATGTCGACTAGCCATGGTGTCCAAGGTCCTGGTCGATCTTTGGAGAGTTGTCCAAGGCCAGCGGTCAGACTCCTTCCTGAACCCACAAGCATGGAGAGTCTCTCCAAAAGTGAGGGGTACGAAGCCATGAGGTTCTGCTTAATTTTCGTCGCTCGTTCGTGGAGAAGGAGAAAGATCGCCCCAATGGTTATGGCTCCGATGCTGACGGCTGCCGAGACGGCAGTCAGGAGCGACGAAGAGAGAGCAAGTTCGAGAGTGAGGACTATGAGTGAAGCGATAGCGCCAAGGCTCACAATACGTTGGACGTAGAGACGTTGCGAGATGCTGACTCGGTTGAGCTCGAGTGCTACTTGGAGTCGATTTCGCTTGGACGACGTTCGCCTCACCGGCTCTGGTAGAGAAGAGATGGTGCGTTCTGCGGTCCTCGACTTGAGGAGAAATGAAGCAGCCGGTCCAAGCTTGGTTCGTCGTGGCAGCGTTGCTAGCTGTGCGAGGAGTATCGCTCCGATTGCGCTCAAGATAGCGCCGAGCAGCTGTATGAAGAAGGTCATGGTTGGGTGATCAATCTTTCTAGTGCGCTCAGACTGGCCTGACGCGATCGGACCTTTGGCGCTCCGATAAGGCGGCTCGGTGGCTTCATGAGCGCCGTTGACCATATCCAGCAGCCCAGAATAAGTAGGCCAGAGAGAGAGTCGATTCCAATGCCGAGTGGCGTGAGGAAAGGGTGGAGTGATCCGCTGAGGAGACCACCGACGAGGGCCATGGCGCACGGAACGACGATTACGAAGGTTCGAGCGAGTCGCACCGCGCCCAGCTTGGCCTGTACTTCGTGGAGGAGTAGTCGCTCAGCGTCTCGTGTTTGCCGAAGATCTTCGAGTCGGCGGGATATATCGGTACCGCCGATCTCGCTGCAGAGTTTGAGTGAGTCGAAGACACTACTTGAGGCCAGGTCTGCGAGTGACCGGTCTAGGTAGGAGAGGGCGTCGTGATAAGAACCTGTCAAGGTCCAGATTCGCTCGGCCTCTCCGACCTCTGTGGTCAGCTGGGGGCCGAGACGACGTAGGGAGACGAAGGTCGCTTGCGGAAGCGGTTCGCCAAAGGCACCGACGCGAATTCGGAGGTCATCGAGTACTTCAGGCCAGTTATCGAGGAGGGTCGCTTGACGCCTGCGAGTCTTCTGACTCCTCTGCCGCACAATGAGCAGCACCGAAAGTCCGCCGCCGACTAAGAGCGGTAGCGCCGAGTTGGAGACAACAGAGAGTAGGCCGGCGACCCCGATTGCGGCGGTTACCCAGAGAGTCGACCGGCGCAATCGACCTGGAGCACCGAGTAGAACCGAGTTCACCGGCGAGGTCGTCGTGCGAGGGTCGGTGCCGTTCGTTTGAGGCACGAACCGGTGTCTCTTCGGTATCAACAGTACCGCTATGCCAACGATGATACAGGAGAGGCTGAGTATTACCATGGCGATACGCTGCCCTGGTAGTCAAGATTGGTCGTCTGAGAGCCTTGTGGGTCTGCTGCACAATCTGTCTCGTGTGCGATACCTTGGATCGGCTGCGGAGGTTGGCCGTTCTCTCGTTCCCAGCTCGATGTCACGTTTGCGTGCGGCGTTCGTTGCGCGTCAAGAAAGAGTGTTGAGGTCGTAAATGACCAGCGATCTCGATTAACCTGGGCAGATTCGACGGAGATCACCTCTCTCACCCGTGGTCCGCTCGGTGTTCTGACGAGGTGGACGACGAGGTCAATGGACTCGCTGATCAGCTGCGTGAGCGCGCCCTCGTGGACCTCCAGACCAGATAGCTGTGCCAAGAACCGGAGTCGTTCCAGCGCATGGCGAGCCGACCGAGCATGAATGGAGCTGAACCCTTGGACGCCAGAGGAGAGGGCCATGAGGAAGGGTAGCACCTCTCGATCTCTCACCTCTCCCACGATGATCGCGTCGGGTGACATTCTGAGAAATGCCGACGTGAGCTCTCGAAGCGTCACCGCGCTGCGGTCCGATCGTTGGGGCCTCGTCTGCATCTGGGCGACGTTCGCGAGCGAGAGGTCGGTTTCAAAGACCTCTTCAGCGCAGACGACGCGCGTGGTCGGTGAAAGCTCGTTGGCCACGCTCGTGAGGAGAGTCGTCTTGCCAGAGCCCGGAGCTCCAGCAAAAAGGACGGTCGCTCCGTTGCGAACTCGACCTTTCAAGAGTTCCGCCACATCGGCCTCGATGACGCGTGCGCTGACGGCATGACGGAGAGACCGGTTGGAGGTCTTGAGGAATTTTCGAATATTGACGAGGAGGTGGCCACCTCGAGCGATATCTTGATGCACGATGTGGATCCTGGATCCATTTGCGAGCTGCGCATCTTGAATTCCCTCCGATGGGTCTAACTTGCGATGAGCACTGAGAGACCTGTCGAGCAGGCGGGTGATCACGCGTTCGACGTGCGCATCATCGTAGAAGTGGGGCCATATTGGCGTGGTAGTACCACTCGAAGATCGGATGAACACTTGATCTGGGGCGTTGATCTCGATCTCCCATACGTCCGTGGATGTGAGAGCTTCCTCAATTGGTCCAAGTCCTAGAAGGCTTCGAGCGACGTAGGTGGAGAGTTCCCTACCCCATCGATCGTCGAATGCCCCACGTTCTCTCTGGCGTGAGACGGTGGCAGCGATGAGCGCGAGGATCTCGCGGGCTTCACCCCGACGCGGGTCAAGCTTCGATGCATCGGCTTCGGCGAGGACTTCCAGCTCGACCACTCGTGCGATCTCGAGGAAGTTGAAATCCTCCCGGCTCGGCACCGCTGAGGCTAGTGTGGGAAGTGCGGTCGTTGAAGAGTTCACGTGATACCTTTCGATACTTGATAACTAGGAAGCGTGATGAGAGTGAGCTGGTTCGGTTGCGTTGAGGCTTGAGCGATGCACGATGACCATCGCCGCTTGATTGGCAGTCTCTGGCGAACGAACTGTTGGCCTCTATGGCGGCTCAAGAAGGTGTTGATAGGCGATGGCGAGGAGGTAAGGAGTTGGTGAACACGGTGGTCGATCCACGCGGCCCCAACGTGAAGGAAGTCGCGATCGCAGGCGAACCCTCGTACTTCGTTAGCGATAGGGTTATTCGTGTCCTTGCACCAAATCCCTCGATGATGACTTTGAACGGCACGAATACCTACATTGTTCGAGGTCACACCGGCAACAGGGCCCTGATTGTCGATCCCGGTCCTGCGATCCCATCTCACCTGGCTCGACTGAAGCAGATCATCACCGACCTCGACCTGGAGGTTACCGGAGTGCTGTTGACGCACGGCCACCTCGATCACTCGGAGTCGGCTCGAGATGTGGCGAGCGAGCACGGAGTACCGATCTTTGCTCATCCAGACGCTCTGATCTCCGATGACGCTGTGGGACTTGATTCGGTTGGGGAGAGCGAGATTGCCGGAGTCCCGATTGAGATCGTCCCGACGCCGGGTCACTGCCGAGACCACTTGGCCTACCTGATTGATCGGCGAGTCCTCTTGAGTGGCGACCATATCCTCGGCGCCGGAACCACCGTCGTTCTGCATCCTGATGGGCGCTTGGAAGAGTATCTGGCCTCGATCGCAGCCGTTGAACGACTTCAATGTGAGCTCGTGCTCCCTGGCCATGGACCAGAGATCGCCGGCGCCATGGTGGCGCAAGTTCTCTCGTACTATCGCTTGCACCGCTTGGAACGACTGACACAGATTCGTCGTGCTGTTGCAGATGCTCCTGGTATCGGGGTCGGGGATCTTGTCGACCTGCTCTATGGGAAGGCGATCGACGAACGAGTTGTCCCGGCGGCAACCGCTACCACCTTTGCAGCTCTCGTGTACTTGACTGAACATGGTGATCTGATTCGAGAGCACGATACCTACAGTCCAAACGGCGGCAGTGACTCGAAATAGTTGAGAATTTCATTGAGTCCGATCTCGTCGCTACCCGCACGCGAGACCGAGGCGTAGGATTCTCGACGACTCTGCCGCAGTGGCGGACAGGACCGGAGCGAGGTCAGAAGTCTCTCGGGAATGGTGAGATCGAGGCGTTGAGGCGTGCGGTGGGGTCGGGTTATGACTCCGATGTGGACGTGAAGGTTCCATTGGGCGGCTTCGAGACCCTGAATTGCGCTGATCTGTGCAACCTCTAACTCGATCTCCCGACGCCTCCTCGAGCTATCCGGACTTCGATTGATGACCAGGTCCATCTTCGGCAGAGCGATCTTGCTTTCGACGACGTCTCGGAGCAGGGTGCCAAAGGAGAACAGACCCTTTGGGGAGGCGTCGCAGACGAGAACTACTCGTGACGCACGCTCAAGGACGGCTCGATTCAAGAGAGAACGGCCCGTGGCTCCGTAAAAGGCACCGGATGCGAGATCTGAAGGATCACTCTCACTATCCGCTACGACGTAGCGAGCTGTGGCTGATGCGCTGGTGAGGAGCGACTCCACGTTCTCGCCGTTGACGAGCTCTTTGTGTTTGGGGCTGCGCACGCCCGGTAGGACCATGAACCGAGCTGACTCGAGGTGTACAAATTCTTGGAGATCATCCGATCCGAACGTTCCGGGACTGGCGTAGAGGAGGTCGGAGAGTCCGGGTGTAGCTGGATCGAGGTTGAGAAGGAATCCGATCTCGGGTCTGGTCTGAGCATCGATCAGCAGGGTCGAATCGGAGCGCGAGAGGGCCTCGGAGATCGCTAGTGCCACACTTGATACCCCTGCTCCGCCGGGACCGATAACCACGACGAGAGACCCCACTCTCTCACGATCGGCCTCGTCCGCCGAGATCTCCCACCCGGTATCGTCGGTGATGGGCTGAGATGCTCTGACCTCACTAGGTCCGTGTGATTGGGTGATCGAGCCACCCTCGACCATGGAGGGGGACTCAGTGCCATCGAACGATGCAGTAGAAGTAACTGAGATGGAAGGATCGGGAGGTAGTGCCGGTGGAGCGTGTGGTGCTTTGCGTAGCTCTTGGGATGGGGCCAGACTCGTTACGGAAATAATCTCGACCAAGCTATCGAGATCAAGGGTGTGCAGGAGGGGATCATCACGTTGAACTAACCGGTCGAGGTCGGTTGTCACCATGCCCAAGGGCCGATCTCGACGATGGAGAACAGAGATAGCACCGATGGCGTGGTTCGTGATCAGATGGAGCAGTTCTGATTCAGACGTCACCCATAAGACCACCCGGGTGGGGTCTTTGGTAACGAGGACGGAGAACGCCCGTATCATCCACGCTTCGATCGAGGGATTGAAGAGAATCAGGTTCCGTGGCTCCGAGGAATCTTTGGGTTGCGATGCGGCCATTGATGTCAACCCGCAGTCGAAGTTGGGTTGGGGGACGCTATTGAGAGAGGAGGATAGATCGGTAGCTGTCGAGGGGGGCGAAGGCCAGTTGAAGGGATCAGGGTGATCTTGCCAACGTTCTCGGCTTGTGCGATGGCGAGGCCTTGAAGAAGGGAAGTGAGCGCAACGGTGACGGTATCGGTCTGCGTGCTGCTCAGAGATGAACTTGTGGCGTTGACCTGTAGTACGAGGAGCGATGTGGCGATCGCTTGGGTCGTTGCTGATGCTCCACTCCCGTAGGTCGCAAGTACATCGACACGGTCTCCTGGGACGAGTGTGACTCCCATCAAGAGTGAGGGGCTAACGGAGATGACTGCCTGACGATAGGGGCCCTTTTCGGTGGCACCTGACAGCATGGACCGTGTGATGACCTCATCGGCCGGAACGTTCACGATGAGTCGACGTCCAAGAACGTGTTGCGGCACCTCTTGTGTCGCTGCGACTGCGGGCGAAGAGAAGGCGACCGTAGTCTCTCGCAGATCCGCCGCCACCAAGATCTCGCCTCGATGAAGTGGTTCAGCGGCGACCAGGACCGAGGTCGTCTTCGGGAGGGATCGGGTACTCAGAGCGTGTGTGAGGAGCGCAACTCCGCTGAGGAGGATGAGCGCACCGAGTGCGACACGAAGATTGACGAGTCGATCCTTTTGAGCTAGCTGCTTCGATGAGTCTTGAGGTCGATACGTTTCACGGTGGGCCGTGTTAGGGCCTCGGTTCTTGAGGGCGAACATTCCATGTGCCTTCCACTATTGCATCCTTGCACCGTGTACTTTAGCTCGATTCCCGTCATTGGTCAAGTACTGAAATGCTATCGATTTTCCTAGAATGCCACATAAATTCGCGTGAACTGTGCCTACGCTAGAGGGTCTAGGCGGTTTAGTACTGCTCGCGGTTTTTGGCTGCGGCTCTGTGGCGAGCCCTTGATCACGACTGGATGTGGAAGAGGGGGTTTGGTGTTGACGAAGGATAAGGTTTGGCTTGGTACTCGAGAGGCAGCAGAGCAGCTTGGTGTGACCTTGAGAACGCTCTACCGACTGATCGATGATGGGGAGATCCCCGCATATCAGATTGGACGCGTGATCCGAGTGCGTAGTGATGATCTTGCTGCCTACCTTGCGTCTGCCAGAATTACACCGGGAGATCTCCGGCACCTTCACGAGAGCAGTGGTCTCGTTCAAGAGTCCTGACGCAGGGCGAAGAGTTATCGATCTGAGGTGAGAAGCTCGCATTCCGCAATGGCAGAGATGGGAATCGTGACTGTGGCATCGAAGGTCGAGCTGGTGCAGCGTAGGAAGTCCTGTGCGACGGCGACGATCTTGACCGTGAGGGCGTTAGGGTCGGCGCCGATGCGGCACATAACCTCTCGGGGGTGCTCGATGAGCGTTGCGATCTCTGCGGCGAAGCTCTGGCCATGGGTGAGCTGTGACGATGCCGGACTTGTGGACGGAGCCTCGTTCTCGGCCACGCCCGCTACGAAGGCGAGGTTGATAATGGTGTTACCGAACCGACCGGTCTCAATCCTCAAGAAGTCATGGCCGAGGAGTACGACCTCACCGTGGTGTCTGAGACCAGACCACATTATGACGGTGCAGAGTGGATTTTTCGTGAGCGTGGCCCCGAGATACTCACGGTGTGTGAGCTCAGCGAGATCGGCCTCCCGAGAACGAAGGGAGCTGCGACGAGCCTGTGCAAGTCGCTCTGCATGCGCGTCTAGCTCCATCTCGTTGAGAATGCTCAATCTCGGTGGAGAGTGTGGGGATTCGTTCGCCGATTCCATGATTTTGCTTCGGCAGGTCTCGTCCCAAAGTGGAGAGAAGATGAAGATTTTGATCGGTATCGAACGAAACGTGGAGCGATAGGCGCACCTGTGGGTTATCGTGAATGCATCAAGGAGTTGAACAGTATTTGAGCGAGCACATTCAGTTGTTGGTTCCGGGGAATCACGTCATGCTTGGGTTGTTGGGCCAAAGCGATCAAAATCTCCGAGTAGTTGAAGCATCTTTCCCGAATGCTCAGATTGTTGCCAGGGGCAACGAGATAACGATCTCAGGCGACGAAAGCGATTCAGTTGCTCGCCTCTTCGAAGAGCTCATTTTGTTACTCCAAAGAGGTGAACGACTCGATGCTGTGAGTTTGGGTCGCACGATAGAGATGGTGCGCGCACACGAGCGTCCTTCTGAGATCGTGACCGTCGAGCTCTTACGCTCCGCACGCGGCAAGGCAGTGCGGCCGAAAACCGCGGGTCAGAAGCGTTACGCCGAGGCCATCGCTCAAAATGTGGTGACATTTGGAATCGGTCCTGCGGGAACAGGAAAATCGTATCTGGCGGTTGCGCTTGCGATTCAAGCTCTTCAATCGAAGGCAGTGAGTCGAATTATTCTGACACGTCCTGCCGTCGAAGCTGGTGAACGACTCGGCTTCTTACCCGGCGATCTCATGGCCAAAGTGGACCCGTATCTACGCCCTCTCTACGACGCATTATTCGATATTTTGGAACCAGAGGTGACACAGCGCTTGATGGAGCGCGGAACGATCGAGGTCGCACCACTGGCATTTATGCGAGGACGAACGCTCAACTCAAGTTTTATCATTTTGGACGAAGCGCAGAATACGACCCCGGAGCAGATGAAGATGTTTCTAACTCGGATCGGCTTCGGCTCGAAAGCCGTCATCACTGGAGATACTACGCAGATCGATGTACCATCGGGTCGTTCAGGACTGGTAGGACTGGAACGGACTCTCGGAAACATCGAAGACATCTCTTTCGTGCATCTCAGCGCGCGTGATGTCGTGCGTCACCCAATTGTCTCGAAGATCGTCAACGCCTACGAGGCCGCCGAGAGCAACGGGTCAAAGGAGTCGAATTCCTGATGCTAGAGAGCGGACGATCACGACCTGAGGTCTTCGTCTCGAACGAGCAGGACGATGTTCCGATAGAGGTAGAGAGGTGGCAGCGTTTTGCTGTAGAAGTCCTCGATCTGATTGGAGTCCGTGGCAACGGCGAGCTATCCCTGCTCTTCGTTGATGAGACTGCGATGGCGGCCTTGAACCATCAGTACATGGGAAAACAAGGACCGACCGATGTCTTATCCTTTCCGATTGCGGAGGTCGCTGTAGAGTCTGGGAGGAGTCCTGATTCAGGTGGTGCTGGCCCCGATGTTGGTTCCCCTGAAGAGTCAAAACTTCCCTATCTCTTAGGAGATGTTGTGATAGCACCAGCGGTCGCATCTCGTCAGAGTCAGGACCACCTAGGCGATCGAGGACACCGAGGTATGCTCGTCGATGAGCTTGCTCTGCTCATCGTCCATGGCATCTTGCATATTCGTGGAATGGATCACGAGATCGAAGAGGAAGCTGTCATCATGGAGGCACGAGAGGACGAGATCCTCACGCGGCTACGTCCCACGCTCAGCGATGATGCAGCGATCTCGGAAGGTAGCTAGACCAGGCTCTCACCATGGTTACTGATCTTTTTGCGGTAGTGAGACCCGTCTCTCATCACTGGTCGAATGAGGATTCGATTTTAAGTATCGTCGTGGTTGCTCTCGTTGGCTTCTCTGCGTTCATGGCTTACGCTGAGACGGCACTCGTGAGGATTTCGAAGGTACGCGCAGCGGTGATGGAGGAGAAGGGCCTACACGGTTCGGTGGTCCTACGACGTCTGCTTGAGGACCCTGGCGGGTTCTTGAATCCGGTTCTGCTAGTGACCTTGGTCTGCCAACTGGTAGCGGCCACGCTGGTCGGTGTTATCGCTGCAAACGTCTTCGGTGGCGTCGGCGTGGCAGTTGCTACGGTCTTTGAGGTCGTAGTCATCTTCACTGTCGGTGAGGCGATTCCGAAAAATCTCTCGGTGCGAAATCCAGATCGAGCAGCGCTACGAAGCGCGGGCCTGGTCTCGCTGATCGTGAGATTTCCCCCTATTCGGGCACTATCGGGCCTTGTGATGGGGATTGCGCGCTTGATTACGCCGGGGGAAGGGGAGACCTCCTCGGTTGTGAGTGAAGAAGAGCTCCTGGCTATGGCCGACGCTGCGGTGGAAGGAGAGGTCATTGAGACCGAGGAGCGTGCGCTGATTCACTCAGTGATCAGCTTTGGAGACACCGTTGCGCGCGAGGTTATGGTTCCTCGGCCCGACGTCATCTCGGTCTCAAGTACCGCTTTGGTAGAGGAAGCGGTCGATATCGTGCTCACCGCTGGTTATTCTCGCATACCCGCATTCGAGGGTTCGGTAGATAACGTCGTTGGAGTCGTCTACGCGAAGGACCTCTTGGGGGCAGAACGTCAAGGTCAGCGACAGGTGAGCGTTGCGACGCTGATTCGACCGGCGCACTTCGTACCTGAGACGAAGCCCGTGACCGATCTTCTGAAAGAGATGCAGAGTGGTAAGTTTCACCTCGCAATTGTGTTCGATGAGTACGGATCGACCTCGGGTCTCGTAACGCTTGAGGACTTGATAGAAGAGTTGGTCGGCGACATCAACGACGAATATGACCAAGAGGGCCCCGATCTTCGCCCTCTCGGCGAGGGGTGCTACGAGGTCGCTGGATCCTATCCAGTGGCCGATCTCGCCGAGGTCCTCGATGTCGAACTTCCCGAAGGCGATTGGGACTCGATAGCCGGAATGATTATGGGCATACTCGGGCGACTGCCCGCTCAAGGAGAAGAGGTCGAGGTGAGTGGTTATCGGTTCGTCGCTGAACTCGTGACCTCTCGACGCATTGACCTGGTTCGGGTTGCTCCCCTCGCTGATGGGAGTTGAGATGACAGAGTTTCGCAGTGGCTTCGTTGCCATCGTTGGACGACCAAATGTCGGTAAGTCGGCGCTCCTGAATGCATTTATGGGGCAGAAGGTGACGATCGTTTCTCGTCGCCCAAATACCACGCGAAGAAATATCCGGGGGATCTTGACCGACTCGAGCACTCAGATAGTCTTCGTTGATACTCCAGGTATTCATCGGCCGAAGTCGATGCTCGGAGAGCGTTTGAACGCTACGGCCTTCGAGGCAGCTGAAGATGTCGATCTCCAGCTCTGCGTTATCGATGCGACTGCTGATGTGGGACCTGGGGACAGGCGAGTGCTAGAGTCTGCCCCCAAGAGCGCCTTTGTGGTTTTGAACAAGTGCGATATCGCTACACCGGACCAGATCGCTCGCCAACTCGCTCGGCTATCAGAGTTTGACAAGCAAGAGTACTTCCCTGTTTCGGCGCGTACGAAGCGTGGTATCCCTGAACTGCTCGCCTCCGTGCGCGCAAAGTTGGTCGATCCGATTCAGTACTATCCAGGCGATGCGCTCTCAGATCAATCCGAGTCAGCGTGGATTGCCGACCTCGTTCGTGAACAGCTCCTGGCTCTTCTCGATGATGAACTCCCTCACTCCGTTGCATGTCGCGTCGTAGAGATGGACGATCGACGCGTTAAAGTCGAGATCCTGGTCGAGCGCGAGTCTCAAAAGCCGATCGTGATCGGTCGTAAGGGTGAGAACCTGAAACGTGTTGGTTCACAGGTTCGTACGATGTTGGGCGAAGGGGTCTTCTTGGAGCTCTTCGTGAGAGTGGAATCGAACTGGCAGAGTCATGAGGATGTCTTGGACGAGTTAGGACTGTAGGTAGTCTCTGTCGCTGAGCTAGTTTGACGGTGTCGGTACTGCTCGGTGCGAGCCTCGCTGGGTCTCAGGAGATCGTTACGGCGATGGAGGGATCGACGAGGGTTTGTTGGCTGGCTGTGTACGATAGTGTTGCGTTGAAAAATAGATGATGAGACGCAGCAGAGGTTTCGAACTGGGTATGGGTGTGTTGGACACGGAAGGTCGGCGACGCTGGGTGTGGATGAGAGCGTGAGTCGATGAGTACCGGTATTGAAGGGATCGATCCTTCACGGGTTCCAACCCATGTCGGATGTGTCATGGATGGCAATGGTCGATGGGCCCAGCGACGCGGTATGCAGAGAACTGAGGGGCATGCCGCAGGGGAAGAGGCTCTCTTCGATACGGTCCTTGGTGCTCTCGATCTTGGGATTCAGTGGCTTACGGTCTTCGCGTTCTCGACGGAGAATTGGCGGCGTCCTCAGGACGAGGTTCGATTCCTTATGGGATTTAATCGAGGACTCCTCCGGCGTCGCCGAGATGAGCTCAACGATCTAGGAGTGCGCATCCGCTTTGCTGGACGTAGCGACTGGAGAGTTCCTCGATCGGTAACACGAGAGATGCAAGAGTCTGCAGCGATGACGGTGTCGAATCGCACCCTAACCCTCACAATGGCATTTAATTACGGAGGGCGAGCTGAGATTGTGGACGCAGTTCGTTCGATGGTGGCCAAAGGGGTCAGTCCAAAAGAGATCACGGAAAAGTCGTTAGCGGAGCACTTGTACTTGCCCGACATGCCGGACCCAGATCTCGTTATTCGAACCTCGGGCGAGTATCGAATCTCTAACTTTCTACTCTGGCAGCTCGCCTACTCTGAGCTCGTCTTCGTTGACACCCTCTGGCCCGACTTCCGGAGAAGTGACCTCTACGACGCGGTCCGAGAGTACCAGGGACGGAATCGACGCTATGGCAGAGTGTGATCTGAGGCGGCATTAGTGAGCGAAAGCGAGACCCTATGAGATCCTTGGCGTTACTGGGACTAGTCGTTGCTGTTGTGCTCATGGTGATCTTGGTAGCGGTCGGTGCGCATCAATTTACGAGCGTGCTCGTACCCTTGCTCCTTCTACCGGCCCTGATTGCTCTTGGTGGTCGTCGCAGGATGGCTCGCAGGCCACCTTCAAAATGAGTTTGTATGCCGAGAAGGCGGTTGTCTTACGAACCTGGAAGCTTGGCGAGGCCGACCGCATCCTCTCACTCCTCACCGAGACTCATGGAAAGGTGAGAGCGGTCGCAAAAGGTGTGCGCAAGTCGACCTCGCGAATTGGCGGAAGACTCGAGCCCTTCTCGATCATTGACGTGCGACTCTGGAAAGGAACCGGGGAGCTCCAGCGCATCGCTCAGGTCGATCTTGTACATGGTCACAGCGCTCTGCACAGTGATTTTCTACGCCTCTCGAAGGCCTCGGCCATCATGGAGATTGTCGACAGGATAGCCCTCGAGGAGATGGACTCTTCGGTGCTCTTTCGACTCGTCACGCGAGCGCTCGGTACACTCAACGAAGGAGACTCGCCGCTCTTTCTCGGCGTATTCCTCTTGCGACTCTTGGAGCTGGAAGGTTTTGCTCCACAGCTCGATTGCTGCGGTGTCTGTGGCTCGAGCGAGGATATTGCATACTTCGACATTGAAACGGGTGAGGTTGCCTGTAGTGCGCACGCTGGTGGCTTTGAGCTCTCGCGCTCGGTGCTGGACCTTTTGCGAAGAGCCCGAGCAGGTCGGACTCGAGAGCTGTTAGGGGAGCAGGACCCCGACGACAGCAGAGTCTTTGAAACAATCGCTGCTCGCTATGCTCAGCAGAGCTTCGCCGTTGAGCTTCGGAGCTTGCGTGGGGTCATCTTGTGAACACTGCTGGGAATCTGTACGGTCGATAGGCTCGGCACCGAAGGGGAGGGTCTCAGAGTACGGAGACGCTATCGTGCTCCTATGGCCGATGTTGACCTTATGGACAAGCTGGTATCGATGTGCAAGCGTCGGGGTTTTATCTTTCCTTCAGCCGAGATCTATGGGGGTTTTCGATCTACCTACGATTACGGTCCTCTCGGAGTTGCCATGCTGCGCAATGTCAAGGATGCGTGGTGGACATCGGTTGTCCAGCGGCGTCGTGATGTCGTTGGTATCGATGCAGCGATCCTGTCGATGCCAAAGATCTGGGAGTCGTCCGGTCACTTGAAGACCTTTACCGATCCACTGGTTGATTGCCGGTCGTGCAAGGAGCGATGGCGAGAAGATCAAATTGATGGGCGATGTCCGAACTGTGGCTCAACTGATCTGACCGAGTCTCGAGCCTTCAACTTGATGTTCAAAACGTTCGTCGGGCCGACCGAGGACAGTGCTTCTGTGGCGTATTTGCGACCCGAGACCGCTCAAGGTATGTTCGTGAACTATCGCCTTGTCCAGCAGGCATTACGGTTGAAGCCTCCCTTCGGTATTGCACAGATCGGTAAGTCTTTTCGCAACGAGATCACGCCGGGTAACTTCGTCTTTCGTACTCGAGAGTTTGAACAGATGGAGCTTGAGTTTTTCGTTCCTCCCGCCGAGGCCAAGACCTGGCACGAATTTTGGATTCAGGAGCGATATCAGTGGTACCTCGAGCTTGGAATCGCGCCGGAGAAGCTGCGGTTACGCCCACACGACCCCGACGAACTCTCTCACTACAGTGCAGGTACGACCGATGTCGAATTTCTCTTCCCATGGGGCTGGGGTGAGCTCGAGGGCATTGCGAACAGAACCGATTTTGACCTCTCCGCTCATGCGACTGGTTCGGGTGAAGACCTGAGCTACTACGACCAAGCGAGTGGTGAGCGCTACGTACCGTACGTGATTGAGCCTGCGGCTGGGGCCACAAGAGCGATGATGTCTTTTCTGCTTGCGGCATATGACGAGGAAGAGGTTGCAGGAGAGATCCGCACCGTGCTTCGGCTCCACCCAAAGCTAGCTCCCTATACCGTAGCGGTCCTCCCACTGTCGAAAAAGCCTGAGCTCCAGGGGCTGAGTGAGCAGATCTTCCACGAGGTCTCGGCCGCGATGAGTGTCGATTACGACGATACACAGTCGATTGGACGTCGGTATCGTCGTCAGGACGAGATTGGAACTCCGTTTTGTCTGACCGTCGATTTTGAGTCGCTCAATGATTCGGCTGTAACGGTTCGAGATCGCGACACTATGCAACAAGAGAGGGTACCAATTGTGGATGTGCTTGCGTATCTCAGAGGTCGCCTCGAGGGTCTATAGGAAGCAACTGAGGTGGAGAGCGTTATCTCTTCGCCCGTTGGGCAGGGAGTGGAGTTGAGTTGTGGGGCAGGATCGCTGGTCCACGGGAGGGGAATTCTTGACTTTTATTTATGCGTTCGATAACCGTTACGAAAAGGCGCCGAAGGAGCTTCGAGACCTTCTTGGAGGCAAGGGTGCGAATCTCGCTGAGATGACATCCGTGCTGGGCCTTCCTGTGCCCCACGGGTTTACCATCACCACCGATGCCTGTAGGAGCTATCTTGACAGTGGGTGGCCGAGCGGTCTCGATGAAGAGCTCGAGGCGGCCGTCGTTGAGCTCGAGAGGCGTATGGCGAAGCGGCTTGGAGATCGTGAGAATCCGCTCCTCGTTTCGGTTCGATCAGGTGCAAAGTTCTCGATGCCGGGAATGATGGACACTGTGTTGAACCTGGGGCTCAACGACGAATCAGTGATAGGCCTGGCGGATCAGACCTCAGACGAGCGTTTTGCGTACGACTCGTATCGTCGATTTCTCCACATGTATGCCCGGATCGTCTTGGGAATTCCATCTGACGAGTTTGATCGGCTCTTCGACGCTGCGAAAGAGCTGGCGAACGTTGAGACTGACGCACAAGTACCTGCGGAGCTTCTTCGGTATCTCGTCTCGGCGTATAAGACGATCATAGAAACGACCACTGGGTCACCATTTCCTCAGGAGCCAATGGTCCAACTCCGCCAAGCCATTGAGGCGGTCTTCTCCTCGTGGAATGGTGCGCGCGCAGTTGCCTATCGTGAGAGAGAGGGCATCGATCACCGGCTTGGTACGGCGGTCAATGTGCAGGCGATGGTTTTTGGGAATCGTGACGATAACTCTGGAACGGGCGTGGGCTTTACACGAGATCCCTCGACCGGTGAACGCGGCATGTTCGGCGACTTTCTCGTCAATGCGCAGGGAGAGGATGTAGTAGCGGGCGTACGTAACACCGATCCTCTCTCGTCGATCGCAAAGCGGTTCCCAGACGTCTACGACGAGCTCGTTGAGATCTTTCAACGTCTCGAGCGCCACTATCGAGATATGTGCGATACCGAGTTCACTATTGAACAGGGAAAGCTCTGGATGCTTCAGACGAGAGTCGGTAAGCGAGGCGGCTCCGCTGCGCTCAAGATGGCGGTCGACATGACCACAGAGCCCGAGATATTGTTGACTCGAGAGGAGGCCCTTCTACGGATCTCGGCTGATCACCTCGACCAGGTCCTTCATCCGCAGTTCTCGAATGCAGAGTTTACGGTGCTGGCTAGAGGCCTCGGAGCGTCACCTGGTGCTGCGGTTGGCAAGGTCTACTTCGATGCTGACGAGGCGGTAGTGGCAGCTCGACGGGGGGAGAGCGTGATTCTGGTTCGTAAGGAGACGTCACCGGACGATGTTCATGGGATGTTAGCTGCAGAGGGTGTCTTGACGACCCGGGGCGGACTCGTTTCGCACGCCGCAGTCGTCGCTCGCGGCTGGGGAAAGCCTGCAGTAGTAGGGGCCGACAGCATTCGAATCTCTGAACGAAGTTTTGTTGTCGGTTCGAAGACCGTTGTGGAGGGTGACGTCATCTCAATCGATGGGACCACCGGAAATGTGGTCCTCGGAGCGGTCTCGCTCACGTCGGCGGAGCCACCGGAGGAGTTTCAGACGCTGCTCTCGTGGGCAGATGAACTCAGAGGTGATCGAGTATTGGTTCGGGCGAATGCCGACACCGGTCGTGATGCTGAGGTAGCACGGGAGTTTGGTGCGGAGGGAATTGGGCTCTGTCGGACCGAGCACATGTTCTTGGCAGAGGATCGCCTACCGATCGTTCGACGGATGATTCTCGCCGACACCGCAGCTGATGAGAGCGACGCCCTCGAGGAACTTCGCGTGGCTCAGCGAGATGACTTCCTTGCAATTCTCACTGCAATGGATGGCCTGCCGGTAACGGTTCGCCTTCTCGATCCTCCGCTCCATGAGTTTTTGCCGAATACCGAAGAACTAGCCGTCAAGGATGCATCGGTAGGGCTTACTGCGGAGGAGCACAAGCTCTACCAGGCCTCTCGGGCGTGGAAAGAGGTCAACCCGATGCTGGGCACAAGAGGGGTCCGCTTGGGAGTTATCAAGCCTGGCCTGTACGAGATGCAGGTACGAGCACTCTTGGAGGCCGCAAGGATCTGTTGCGACCGTGGAGGTCATCCAGTCATCGAGATCATGATCCCGTTGACGGTGACGAGAGAAGAGCTGTCACTCGCTCGCTCGTGGGTGACCGGAGTTCTCGAGACCATGGATACACGAGGTATCACGGTTACGGTAGGGACGATGATTGAGACTCCGAGGGCAGCTCTGCGCTCTGATGAGATCGCGGAGTATGCAGAGTTCTTCTCGTTCGGCACGAACGACCTTACGCAGATGACTTTCGGTTTCTCTCGAGACGACGTGGAGGGCAAGATGATGGCCACCTACATCGATCAAGGCTTGTTGCCCGCAAACCCCTTCAAGACCATAGATATCGGTGGTGTTGGAGAACTAGTTCGACTCGGGGTCACTCGGGGCCGGTCGACGCGGCCAGGGCTAAAGATTGGAATATGCGGCGAGCACGGCGGGGATCCAGCATCGATCGAATTCTTTGTCGCAGCGGGGCTGGACTATGTGAGCTGCTCTCCGTTTCGAGTTCCTATTGCGAGGCTTGCTGCGGCACACGCCCTTATTGCTCTAGAGAGCGAAGACGGACTGCCGAGTCAGCTAAGTCGGTAAGTTGTCGGAGGGTCTTTCCAGGCCCTCCGACAAGGACGGCTACTCCGTGCGTTTCCAGGTGGTGTGCGACCTCATCGGCGTTAGGTTGTGCCACCGGATTGGTAACGGTAAGAATGACGAGGTCTACTCCGATGTCACGTGCGAGCTTGAGGACATCGGTCTTCGGTACTTGGGTGCCAAGGTGATGGGTGATCCAGCGGTTATTGCGCAATACGGCGGTGGCCATAGTAGCTGGCAAGGCGTGTTCATCTCCAGGTGGTGTGGTGACAATAGCAGTTCCACGAGGACGACCGGGTGGATTTGTCATCATCGATGCGAGCGAGCGTTCGATAATTGCTGAGGATCGATGCTCCTCAGCAATGGAGAGTTCTCCATCGGCCCATCGTTGGCCAATGTGGACGAGGACTGGAGAGATGAGCTGCTCGCAGATGTCAATGACTGGTACTTTGCCTTCGGCGAGTCGATCGAGTTGGCTGCGAACGCCGGCCTCTTCTCCCGCAAGAAGTAGGCGTTCGAGCCGTTCACGATGGCTATCCCAATCCCTTACTTGAGCGCGAGTCGGAGGAGGTGTCGGAGTGAGTCGCTCGGCGATCAGCTTTTCGACGGCCTCCGGTGCGACGTGGTAACTGGCACCGATCTTTACCGCAGGGAGGCGACCGTCGCGGACCCACTGGTATGCGGTTTGATAGTGAACTCCGATTTGTTGAGCAGCCTCTTTGAGATCCATTGTCCTTTTTCAACTAGACGGCAAGGCGTTCATGCGGCCCTCCTCCGCTCACCGGTGCGCAGGATATGTGCCGTCTGCCTAGTGTACACCTAGGCTGGTAGCTACCGATATGGCATACTCCGATGATGATAAAAGACGAGTCCTCGATGCGACCGATATCGTCGCGCTCATTGGGGAACACGCCGCCCTCAAGCGTGTAGGGCGGCGGTGGAGCGGACTCTGTCCCTTTCATGTCGAAAACTCTCCGTCACTGTCGGTCAATGCCGAGGAGGGACTGTACTACTGTTTTGGCTGTCACGCGAAGGGTGATGCACTCTCTTTCGTGATGGCGGTCTATCGCTTGAGTTTTCAAGAGGCTCTTGAGCACCTCGCAGGTAGAGCTGGACTGCGGCTTATCCCGGTCTCAGGTGATGATCGAGAGGCTCGCTCGCAGCGAGAGAGATCGCTTGACCTGCTCAAGCTCGCTCAGCAGAGATTTAAGGCCGCACTTGAGGATCCGCTACTTGGGAAACCAGCGCGTCGTTACCTTGAGGAGCGGGCTATCTCTGCGGAGGCCATTAAGCATTTCGCCATTGGATTTGCGCCACAAGAGAGCCGCTCTTTAGTGGATGAGCTCAGGGCAAAGCCCGAGGAGCTGGTGGCTGCTGGTCTTGGTTATATCGATGACCGAGGCCGCTTTCATGATCACTTTCGTGGACGCATCACCTTCCCAATCTCAGAGACCTCGGGACGCATCGTTGCCTTTGGTGGTCGAATCTTGCCCGAGATTGTTGCGAACTATCAGGGGCCCACACCGCTTCCGAAGTATAAGAACTCTCCTGAGACTGCGGTCTACCAGAAGCGGCGGATGCTCTACGGACTCGATCTTGCGCGAGGCGAGATCGTTCGAAGCTCTGAGATTGTTGTCTGTGAGGGCTATACCGATGTGATCGGTATGTGGCAGTCGGGGGTGCTCACCGCCGTTGCGACCTGCGGCACAGCGCTGACCGAGGAGCACTTCGATCGATTGAAGAACTTCGCCAAGCGCGTCGTGCTGGCCTTTGATGCAGACGGGGCGGGTCAGGCGGCCGCTGAGCGCTTCTACCTCATGGAGCAGCGCCATAACCTACAGATATCGGTAGCTCAGCTTCCCTTTGGTAAAGATCCAGCGGAGGTCGCTGCGGTAGACCCTGGGGCTCTTCGCAAAGCGGTCGAAACAGCTGAACCATTTCTCTCTTTTCGACTTGATCGTCTCTTTGCTCGATCCGATCTATCGACTTCAGAGGGTCGAGCTCGTGCGGCTGGAGAGGCGATCGCTATGGTCGTTGAACACCCGAATCCGTTAGTTCGCTCGGACTATGTTGGATTGATCGCTGATCGCACACGATTGCAAGTTTCCGAACTCAAACGCAGGATTGAAAGTTCGCCGAACTCACGACGCCCGAGACTTGTCGCTCAGGAGTCGATGGGGTTGCGGGGTCATCACGATAACGAAGCTGACCGGGCAGCAGAAGAGGCAATGCGTCTGCTCGTTCACAGCCCAACGGAGCTATCGGATGTTATCGTCCCCGACCTCTTTCGATCGTCGAACTTTCGTGAGCTCGCCGCTATCGTCGGGAATGCTCGATCACTGGCTGAAGCTGCTGTAACGCTCTCGCAGCTCGGTGAGAACGTCGTTCAGCTCTTCTACCGACTTGCTTCGGAGCCGTCGTCGATCGATCCGTTCGATGTAATCTCTACTTTTGTGGTCCAAGAAGCGAAGATCGAGCTGTCGCTCTTATCGCAACGGTTGCGACGAGGCGGTTCGGGATCTGATCTCGTTGCTCTATCTGGGGATGTAACGCGAGTTAGCCTCCTGCTTCAGCAGCTTGGGGAGGGGAAAGGGGGCGAAGCGATCGGTGAGCTCATCTCTTGGATCGTTGGCCACCGAAGTAGGAGAGATGATCCGACATGACGATGTCTGATCGAACGATGAGCTGGACTTTAGACGTACAAGGAATCCTCTGTGGCTAGAGATGAGACCGTTTCGGCCTATCTTCGTGAGATAGGGAGTCACCGTCTCCTAAGCGCCCAGGAAGAGATCTCGTTGGGTCGTACGATTCGTGCCTACCAGACCGAGGCTGCGAAGGCGAGCCCAGACCCAATTCTGCTGGAGCGGCTCAAAGTGGAGGCCGATGCTGCGAGAGAGAAGTTCATAGCGGGTAATCTTCGATTGGTCGTCTCGATAGCGAGTCAGTACACGAAGTCGCAGAGTGTGCTCTCCGATCTCATTCAAGAGGGCAACCTAGGCCTAATGCGGGCAGTCGAGAAGTTTGATCCCGAGCGAGGCTTTCGGTTCTCTACCTACGCAACACACTGGATTCGACAGGCCATTTCAGCATCTTTTCGTGAAGAGGGTCGGAGCATACGTGTGCCGAGCCATATTCGGGATCAGATCGCCGAGATTCAGCGTGTGCGACGTGAGCTTGAGCAGAGTTTGGCCCGTGAGCCAACTTTTCATGAGATTGGCAAGAGTCTTGGAATTGCGGGAGACCGGGTCGAGGAGCTCCTCGTATTAAACCAGAGTGTGGTCTCATTGGAGACTCCGGTGTCGGGAGACGGCGACACGACGCTCTCAGACCTCTACGGAGGCGGTGATGAGGAGGTAGGCGCCGGAGTGGACCGCAGTGACCTTGCTGAGGCCCTCGAGGAGGCCATGGCCCATCTCGACGAGAGTGATCGCGAGATTATTCGGTTTCGATTCGGTTTCACCGATCATGCACTGCACTCCCTCGAGGAGGCCTCTGCGGTATTTGGAGTTAGGAAGGAAAAGATACGACAGATCGAACTTCGAGCTATGAATCGTTTGCGCAAGGCAGAGATCGTTGAGGAGTTGCGTGAGCGAATAGAGGGAGATTGAACGAACGGCGCAACCTCGCTCGGATCCCTGCTATGGTGGTTCTCGATTCCGGGGTAGCTCAATCGGCAGAGCAAACGACTGTTAATCGTTAGGTTGAGAGTTCGAGTCTCTCCCCCGGAGCGTTGACTGAGTGTGAGGCCAGAGGGCTGGTCAGCCCTCTGGCCTCAGGTAGCCAGTGACGGCCTCTGCTGCGTCGTTACGGTAGCAACGGAAGTTCTTGCTCTCGCACCGCTTCCGCAGCAAAGCGGAGCGCCTCGGCGATGTCCTCACGTTTGAC
>JBMFXG010000003.1:0-38124 GCA_049964535.1 Acidimicrobiales bacterium
CGTCCGGCCCGGTCGTCCGACGGAGCGCTTGTCTCTCTTTCGTACCGCCAAACTCCAGTCACAGCGATGCTCTCCGTTTACTTGCTACGCCCCCATAAACACCATGCACATCGAGAGACGCCTCAGTACCTCTGCCACAGTTATTGTCACCGGAGACGCACAGGAATGAAGTTGGCTCCTTTGGCGAGATGGTAGTCAGCGACGGTACGACGCTCGTCGTGCAACGATCTCAGGGATCAAGGGATCGTTGATAGACGGCAAAAGGAAGAGTGACCTGCCTAGACCTTGCTCTCCTTCGAGAAGCACCGAATCTAGGCTCGTACGTCCACGAGTACAATGCGATCCGTCTCACCACGCGCGCGCGACTGCGACAGAACGCTCTGACAGACGTTCATCTGATCGCGCAGCTGAGCCGCTAGTCGTCCAGTTCGTTCCATCAGTCCCTGTGCCTTGGGTACGAGCACGTGCGGGATCAAGGAGGCCACGAGCGGCTGGTTGAACTCACCTGGCCACGGTCCCTGCCCAGCTAACGCTCGTTCGACAGCATCGAGATGGCGCTCATAGGAGTCTAAAATCTCACGCCACTCCATGGATCTCGGTCCCATCGGCCTCGAGCAGTCGTGCCGCTTCATGCCAGGTGACATGAAGCGGTCTGAGTACCAGCTCGGCGTTTTTCAGACGTTCTCGATCTTTCAAGAGATTCGCCTGCACGAGCTCGTTCAGCGCGTAGCCGTAGAGCTGATAGAGGTTGCGTGCGCCCTCCCAGATATCATCTCGAAGACTCACCATCATGAGGTGCACGATATCTTGGCCGTGACGCAGCGCCGTATGAACACCAAAGAGGTCACTCTCTTCAAAGCAGGCATGGGCCGCATCAAGGTCAACTATCAGTCGATCGAAGAGCATGAGAAACCTCTTCGCCGGACTGGCAGAGTAGACGCTTTCTTCCTGATAGCGATGACGCGCGCGAGCGTACATGGTGACAGACTCCTTGGCGTTGTCTAGGGAAGTTTAGAGATTTGACCGCCGAGCCACTGGCTCGTGTTATTGAGTGTGGAGAGGTTGGCTTCAAGCGTGGAGTACTCCTGCGTGAGAAGCGTCTGCTCAGCAGCGATCATAGGCGTGTAGTTGTTATATTGTGCCTGTAGCGAACTCACCGTTGTATTCAACGAAGCAACGGTCTGGGTAACGCTCCCCGTCACCGGGTCAACCGCCGCAGCAGAGAGGTTACCGAGGGCTCCCGCTATGCCGAGGCTGTAGTTGAAGGTCCCAAGCGACGTCGATGAGGTGATGCCAGATGCGGTAACGTTTACCGCAAAGCCCGCCATCGAAGTACCGGAAGAGAACGGGATGCTCAACAGCTGACCCTGCCCCGTGGCAGCCTGCCCATTAATCGTGCCAGCAACGTCTTGGCCTGTGAACGTAGCGGAGCCACTCGATCCTCCGAGACCGGTCTGACCGGCTCCGGTCGCAGATGACGTTGCGCTGAAGCTCTGCGCTGAGCCGTAGTTCGCACTGCTCACCACGAGTTGAGTCCCCCCTGACACCGTGAGTACCGATGCCGATAGCGACAGACCCGACGACGCGAACTGTTGGTTGAGACCGCTTGCAATCGAGTTCAAGCTCTCACCGGCAGTTGCAGCGTACGTAGCCGTCTGTGCCCCTTGTGTAAAGCTCAAGTTTTCATTCGCTGAGATCGAACCGGTCGAGCTCACGCTACCCGTATCGGTTGCCTGCGTGGCGCTCTGCGTTATCACGATCGGATAGTTCCCCGCGGCCGTAGTATCTGGCGCATAGACCAACGAGGTCGAGCCCGCATAGGTCGAAGAGCTCGGGGTAAAGCTCCCCCCCTGTGAGAACATCTGAGCAACCCCAGTTGGATCGGATTGATAGGCATTCACAAAAGTCGTTGGATCAAAACTAATGGTACCGGACTGCGTCAAGGAGACCCCAACGCTTCCTGCTCCAATCAAGCTTCCTGAGGAGACGAGCTGCGAGATCGCGCTGTAGATCTGGTTGGTAATCCCATTGAGGTTGGCGTCACCCATCAGAGGCCCACCGGTTCCGGTGCTCTGGTTGTATCCCGCGTACTTGTTGATATCGGAGAGTACCGTATTTGCGTCACTCAACATGGAGCTCACCGCAGTTGCCATGGCGTTCGCATCGGGGGATACTGTGACCGTGACCGGCGACGACCCAGGAGTTTGAGCAGAGATCAAGTTGATCGTCGTTCCTTGCATGAGGCCCGTCAAGGAGTTCGATGCCGAGTCAACGACGTATCCGCCCGAGCCGCCGACCTGAACCTCTGCATCTTGGGCAGCGGTAATGGTCTTGAAACCACCAAGAGCGGAGTTGAAGCCCGATGTGTCGATAGTAACTTGGCCTCCGACACCGGTCGTTGTAGAAGAGAGCTGCAAAAGATAGTTTCCTGAGGAGACCTGGACTGCAGACGCGTTGACGCCTGCATTGGCAGCGTTGATCGCCGAGACGACGTCAGCAAGCGTCCCTCCACTTGGAGAGATCTCACTTGCAGTGAAGGAACCGGTGGTCAAGCCTGTGGAGCCGATGCCCAGCGTCATGGAGCCACCACTAGAGTTCGACACCGTGACCGAGGAGCCCGCGTTGACGTTATTGACGGTCGTCGATGTGCCGTCGAGCGAAACGGTTCCAGCGGTACCGGTCGATGCAGTGGACTGTGCGGCCAGTCCAAGGGAGGAGAGCGCATCGCCACCGGTGATCTGCAACGAGGCCCCCGACCCTAAGAGGGTCGTCCCGACTTGGAGCTGACCCTGTGCGTTCACGCTCGCCTGTAGGAGCGGGGAGCCACCAGAGCTCGATGCTGTCTGGAGAGCACTGGCGAGCTGAGCGGGTGTGTAGGTTCCTGCAGCTATCGTAAAGGTCTGTGAGGTTCCATTGACGTTGGCGGTGACTTGATCGTTGACACCAGAGGTTATCGTGACGGATGACCCGAGCGCAGTTGACCCCAGTGCGGTTCCACCGGAGAGCGCACTCGTAACCGAGACGCTATGTTGCCCGAGCGAAAGGCCCGAGCCAGAAAGTGACGTCACTCCTTCGGCCGAAGCGGTTCCGGAGAGTAAGAATGGAGCCGTGGCTACGACGGTCGACGTGGACGAGACCGTGGAGTTCGAGGCGAGCACCTGAGCCTGCGCGAGCTGTAGGACGTTGAACGATACCGAGCCAGTCTGAGCACCTGCAGCCGAGGTTGCCGTCGCTACCTGCGTGTTATTCGATTGGCCAGCAACCTGGTTCCAAAGCTGCGTTTGACTGAGATTGTCAGCTGCGCTCTGTAGGTTCGTCAGGTCGGCCGAGATCTGTTGATAGTCAGCGATGTTCGAGTTGATCGAGGTCATCTGAGACTTAATATTGGTCTGAGGGATCTCGTACGCCGTCATCAACGCCTGAATGATCTGCTGCGTATTGATCCCCGAGATCAGGCCATTCGTGGTAACGAGCGGACCCGATCCTGAGGTATTGACCGTTAGATTTCCAAAGAGCGATGTGCTACCAATACCTCCCGTACCAGTTGAGGACGTCGAGCTCGAGGTTGCGCCTATGCTACTCATTGATTCTCCCTACACCATCTGCTCGCAGTACCCATATTGCAGCGAGCGCTTCTAACCCATGAGTGCGCCATGAGGGATGGTTGGGCGTCTCCACCGCAACCATCCCTCATCAGCGTTGACACTACGTAGTACTATGGAATGAGCTTGAGGAGCATCTGCGGCAGCGACTGGGCCTGCGACAACATAGCCACACCCGCCTGCATCAACACCTGCTGAGACGAGAACGATGTCATCGCCTGGGCCACATTCGTATCCACCAAGGTGGAGTAGGCAGACTGGACGTTCTGTTGTCCAACCGTGTCGTTGTTGATGATCGCCTGGATCTGGTTCTGCGCAGCACCGATGTTTGCCTCTGCACTCGCAACCGTTGAGATGGCACTCTGAACGAGCGACATAGCGGCCTGTGCAAAGGTCGTAGAGGTGATAGACGCAGATGCGCTACTGACACCCAGAGAGGCTGAGCTCATGCCTTGGATCGTCACGGTTAACTGATCGTTCGTGCTGTTGTACGCTCCGACCTGGAAGACCTGTCCAGAGTACGTTCCATTCAGCAGCTGCGTTGATCCAAACTGAGTGCTGTTCGCAATCTGATCAAGCTGCGACTGCAGGGCTGCGAACTCCTGCTGATCAGCGTTCTGTGACGTCGAAGACTGCGCACCTCCGTTGGCTGCAGTTGTTGCCAGCTGGTTCATTCGCTGTAAGATTGCGACCTGCTGGTTCATAGCGCCAGAAGCGATTTGAAGCACCGAAGTAGCATCTTGACCATTGGTGATTGCGACACCGAGACCGTTCGCTTGAACATTGAGACCTTGAGCGATCACGTATCCAGAAGCGTTATCGGCGGCAGTTTGGATCTGCAGTCCTGACGAAAGCTGCGAGACCGTCTGCGCCATAGCATTACTCGTCGCATTCAAGTTGTTGTATGCGTCGATCGCCGAAATATTCGTGTTAATTGTGAGAGCCATTATTCCTCCTTGATCTCCCGACCAATCCGTTCATTTCCTTACATCGCTGAACACCAGGGTCCCTCCGACGTAGAGTTCTTCGGTCCACGATCCCAAGAGCTTTAGTGATTTCAGCAACTTCGGGAAGTGGTGTCACCAGGAAGCGGCGCAACCGTCTACGACACGACGAACGAGCGGGGAATACTTTCTACGTCGTTGACCAAGAGCTCCACTCTTTATCGTCCTCCCCTGAGTGCCCATCCGATCGAACCATCTCCATTGGTCGTCTCATAGCACGCTCGGCGTTAGCAACCAAGGCAGCGACTGCGTAGCGCTAACCGTCCCAAGGCGAGGGAACAGCCTTTCCGGACCCGCCTCCCACGCTCGTTAAACTCGAGTCAGCCCCCGCTCAAAATTAAGTCCTTCAGCCACAGCGGTTTCGGCAGCCATCGCAGTACTCACCTGTGTGCTCGGAGATCTACACCTCGGGGCTCACTCATGCCCTGCGGCTCATTCACGAGCTCTTGCGAACGCAGATCGCTCACTACCGTGAGAGTTCACAGGTACACGATACTTGCCGACGCGCAAGCGCTATCGTAAGAGTTGCCGGTGCCGAAGATCTCCGTGTTACGAGACACCTGACAAGCTCGCACCCGCACCTGATTCCACGTCGCTCTCAGCAAAGTACTCTCGAAGCAACGCCAGAGCACGTGAACGCTCCGATTCAGGCCGACCCGCATCGGATGCAATCGCGCGAAGTGGACACGATCGAGCAAGACCGCGATCTCGCAGTCGAATCGACCATTTGAGCGCATCTTCGACCGAGAGGACTCTCGCTACCGTTGCCGCGACTGCCAGGCAGTGAAGGCTCTGCGGGTCCGCTTGAAACATAACGTCAACAACAGGTTCTGCTCGCTGAGGTCGGATCTGCAGGAGCTGAGCATACACAAGGCTTCTCTTCGACGACGGTATGTAGTCGCAGAGTTCTCCATACGAACGAGCCGACCGATCCAAGACAAAAAGGAGAACGTCGAGATGGAAATCCATCCGTCCATCTGCAATCGAAGCCAACAGTAAGTCGGCCGCTTCACTAAAACGCCCAAGCTCGGTAAGACAAACCGCCACATACGACGTACAACTCTCAGGTGAGATCTCCAGGCCAAACTCGTCCGCCTGCATCTCGGTAATCTTGAGAAACTCCGAAAGTGCAGACTCGCTATCCCCGACGACCTGAAAATAGCGAGCTCGATAGAATGCCACGTTATTACGAGGAACGTCGAGCCCTCCATACTCTTCCAAGAGCTCCTCCATAGCAGCGACCTCCCCCCCGGCGAGGAGTGCATCCATTGCGACTCGATATGCAAAGACCCTGAACGCATGGTTTCCTGCTTCTCGAGTCACCTGCCGAGCGAGCTCAAAGGCCCGTGAAAACTCACCTCCAAGCAGATAACTTCTCGCTGCGTTGATGTCTCGTTCCTCGGGGGAACCAAACTCCTCTCCTCGCTCCGCCAGGGCGAGGTTGCGAGTACTTTTGTTTTTCGCAACCATAAATTCTGTAAGGTATCCCTTATGCGAGATCTCGATAATGCTCGTCGTCTCCATCGTGGTCGTACGATCCCGGGCTCGAGTCCAAATCATCTCGTGGAGACTTCCATGCCAGGCGCCCTCGCTTCGTCGAAACAACCGAGCGGCACGATGGTATGTCGGAGTATCGAGACCAGAACCTACCTCGTTGCGTATTCGAATCCCATACGTCTCAACCTCGTCACTCTGTTCAAACAGATAACGCCGTAACTCGTCGCGATCTCCTCGCACTTCCTCGTCCGCATCGAGCCAGAGGATCCACTTTCCTCGGCAATGACTTAAGGCTTGATTTCGGGCCCACGCAAAATTATCACGCCAAGGAATAACTTGAACCTTGGCCCCGAGCTCCTGAGCTATCGCCACGGTAGCGTCTTGACTTCCTGTATCGAAGAGTACCACCTCATCCACGAGCGCTTGCGCAGAACGAATCGCATCAGCGATGCAGTGTTCCTCGTCTTTTGCAATCATGCAGGCGCTCAGGAGTGGCCATTGACCGTCAGTCTCGAGCGTTTGGCTCATCTTGCGTTCTGCCTCACACGTAACGACCTCGTCAAAGGCGACAATCGAGCCATGCGCCACCACCATTGGGCCTCTGCTCCGCAGTGATCGGTAGCAGCGTAGTTGCAGCCCATCTAGGTCATAGTGGTGGTCCACCGTTTCGCTTTGCAAAGCATGTGCGAGATCGCTTCGTGCGCAGGCGAAGACCCTTGACGAAACGTAGCGTTCCTGTGTCACGATGGAGCAGTGATCTCGCTCCCATCTCTGTGCAAAGCTACGGAGCTGTTCGGGGACGTTAATGTCGATCCCAACCGTCAAAAAGATCCTTTGAACACCGGCCACACTGGGCGATCTCGGTGCAACGATCACCGGGCGCTCCTGGCTACCGCTTACCGAGAGCGCATCAACGAGGCCGTCGATCCATCTCGGCTGCGGAACGAGGCCGTCATCTGTGAGCACTACCACCTCGTAGCGAGAGACTGACTCCACGACCGATTCCAGTGATGCCGACGTTGCGATCTCCACCGTTGAAATACTGGACAGAAGTGTCAGACGGACAACCCCCGAGCCGTCGCTCTCGGCACTATTTCTGCGCACGATTACAATGTGGTCGCGCGGACCTTTGGTGCTCTGCAATCGGGGCATCAAGCGCGACATCCGTTGAGGATCGCTCTCAAGAACGATGATGGCCACCGGTTGACGAACAGTAGCGGGTGGTCGCCGTTTCGACTTCGCCACTGTCGACCTAGCGAACGATCACGGCGAGACCACCGCCGCCATATCCGCCAGCGACAACGACTGAAATATCGAGCCGTTTGCTGGCGCTCTCCTCAAATGCGGCGACTTGATCTGCGCTCTCGCTGGTTGACGTTACTTCCTTCAGTCGAACGTGCTCCGCTCGTTGACGCTTATCGTTGAACATGGACGCGAAGATATTGAGTATCTCTCGATAGTTATCAAACATGGTCTCGGGAATCTCACCCTCGTCATTCGCGTCTTCTACGGCGCCAGAAGGGATCATCGAAAGCGCCCCACCGGCTGCAGTTACGAGCTGTCGCTCCGTCCAGATGAGAGCCCGGAGGGCTCCCGATTCGTCGAAGTAACCACCAACAACCCCCGCACCATGAACCTTGTCGCCAGGTGGTAAACGCTTGGCAGTAACGGTTCGGCCAAGGAGCGCACCGAGAACATCTTCAACATCATCTGGTCGAGGAACCTGGATACTTTGAGCCTCGGACATATGCACTACTCCCCTTTTTGCTAGCTACAACGATCGCCCGCTTCTAAGGCTGCGAGTGGGCGCGATGTTTCAATGCGACGAGATACGCAGTGACGCCTTCGACGACCACGGCTGCGTAACTCGAATCCTGCTCCGATGTAGGAGTAATCGGTCCTTCGAAAAAAGTTGGAAGGCCAAGCTTGAGACCGGCATCAAACTCAGACATTCGGCGCTTGACGCCACCGCCAATCATGTTGGCAATCTCGTTCATAGCGTCGGCAACCTCAGGCTCATCGAGCGCTTCATCGTCCTCCATGAAGAGGAGTTTCTTAGCCAACGACTCACACCCGCTCCAAAGAGCGGCTACGCCGAATTCAAAGTTAAAGTGATCGCCAACGAGCGCAATGTAGGAGCCCGGGATACCACGAGGAAAGCGCTCTGGTGACGGCTCTAGAACCTCAATCTCTGAGCCCCATGTCGAAGTTGCGAGCTCTCGCAGAGCGTCGACCATAGCCTCCGACCACGTCAAGACGGTCTCCACCGACTCCATCTCAACTCACTCCTGCTGCGTTGAGGGTGTCCCGAAAGACTTCAACGGTGAAGGGCTTGGCGATGAGAAACATGGCACCAGACCCCCGAGCGAGTGCGATCATGTCTGGGGTGCTCTCAGAGGTCACAAAACCGAATGGAGTATCGAATCCCTCCGATCGAAGAGCCTTTAAGAAGGCGTGTCCATCCATCTCGGGCATGTTCCAGTCGCACAAAATAAGGTCGGGATTCTCCTGGCGGACCTGCTCCAGGCCCTCTCGACCGTTACCCGCCTCACAGAACTCGGCGTCATCAAAGCCCGCCTGGCGAACGTGTCGCATGACGATCATCCGCATCGCCTTCGAATCATCGGTAACAAGAATTTTCACGGCTTCCCCTTGCGTAGAGTGCGGTCACCCTCTAGTATCGGCAGCCCAACACCGGTGCTTTACGAGTGATTCTTACCTCTGCCTACTCCATGAACGGAGACCCATGTCGCAATAGGGACCAACGACTATGCCAACAACAATCGCTCGAGATCGAGCCATCTTCGATCTCTGAAAGAGGATCGAGCCAGCGCAATACTTTGAGCACCTCCCGGACTGTGTCGGCATGACCTCGCCATCTGTCGACCACGAAGTCGGCCGCGATCACAAGAATCAAGCAACACTTCGGTACCGCCCCCGACAAGCGCTACCAATGCAACTCGGTCGGAGGAAATCTAGGACTGAGCAGTCTGGCGTTTAGGCCGAGACCCTCAAGGTTGCCGGAGTCAATCCACCGGTAGCTCCTCCAGGGGCAACGTAGTAGTGACCTACGGTGCCCGTTGACCGCTGCAAAGTCGTACGAATACCAAGCGTCGACTCGCTACCTCCGAGGAAGAGCACTCCTCCCGGAGAGAGCACCCGCCCTAGTGCATCGAAGATCTTCTGCTTTGTCGACATGTCGAAGTAGATCAAGACGTTGCGCAAGAAGATCAGATCAAAAGGGCCAAGATGTGGCCACGGTTTCGCTAGGTTCACTTCAGCGACCTCGATCTGACGTCGCAAACTCTCCTTGACGTGCCACTGGTCACCTTTTTTGTCAAAGTACTTTACGAGCATCGGCGCCGGTAGGCCCCGATTGACCTCCAACTGCGAGTAAATGCCTTCTTTCGTGCGATGCACCATCGCTCTTGAGATGTCGGTACCGAGAAGTTGGATGTGCCAGCTCGATAGCTGGGGAAAGTACTCTCGTAGAACCATTGCAATGGAGTACGGTTCTTGGCCAGACGAGGATGCTCCGCACCAGATGCGCAGGCTCTTTGACGCTTGATTTTTCTGCATCAGCGACGGGAGAACTTCCCTTCTGAGGGCCTCGAAGGGTTTGACATCTCGGAAAAAGTACGTCTCGTTGGTCGTCATCGCCTCGATGACATCTCGCCCGAGTCCTCTTCCACGATCGCTTCGGACCACACGAGCGAGCTCTGCGAGCGAACCAAGTTGATGCAGACGACAGATCGGCTGAAGCCGACTCTCCAGCAGATACTCTTTGTCCCGAGTGATCACGATGGCGCTCTGTTCTGATATGTAGCTCGTCAGAAGCGTGAAGTCGGCGTCGGATAAGGTCACCTCACACCTCCAAACTCGTTGCTACACCCCGTGGGACTTCACCGATGTGGCCCGACCTCGCCGATGCTCGATGCAAGACCCGGTCAACCACCTCGCCCGCCAAGGCGTTCAGTGGAAAAATGCCATCATGGAGTCCCGCCTGTACTATGGATCCCGGCATCCCCCAGACCACGGAGCTCTCCTCGTCCTGAACGATGACTCGCCCTCCGCACCTGACAATGCTCTCAGCACCCGCCGTACCATCGGAGCCCATACCCGTGAGTACAACACCCAATAGGCGTGAGCCCCAAACCTCTACCGCACTTCGAAAAAGAATGTTGGCCGCAGGCTTACACGAGTTTTCCGGCGGTAGGTCGACGAGGACACACTGAATCTCTCCACTAGCGTGTCGTGCAACCTGTAAGTGCATACCACCTGGCGCGATGTAGACCACCGACCGCCGAATGGACTCTCCATTCTCCGCTATCTTCACCGTCAGCTGCGACTTCGCGTCGAGACGCTCCGCAAGCATCTGTGCGAAGAGTGCCGGCATGTGTTGCACCAAAAGCAGCGGGACCGGAAAGTCATGTGGGAGCTTCGGGATGATCTCGGTCAACGCCGCCGGTCCTCCAGTCGAAGATCCAACAACAACCGCATCCACAACGGTACCGGACCTCGCTATGCCTCGTCGAACCTTGGGAGCGACCGTTTCGGCTACGGGAGCAGGACGAACCGACACCGGCGCAGTCTGGCTCACCCAGAGCGGCTTCGGCGGAACCTTTGCTATGGTCGGCGCTGCAGGCGACACTGGGGCAACGATCGGTCGTTGCTGGGTCGGTGGCGGATTAACCGGCCTTGGCTTCTTCCGTGGAATGTTCGAGGGCGCTCGATAGCTCACGCCATCTCCACGCTTGACCTCCCTTGCTCTCTGTCGACGTCCACCGAGTGCGACCGCCTTCTCGAGTAGCTCGCGTCGAGTCTCTTCTAATCCAGCACGACCACCACCAAGCGAAGATGGTTTTGTGATGTAGTCAGCTGCACCGGAATCAAGCGCTTCGATCGTGGCGCCGATCCCCTCTCTCGTCAGGGCCGAGAACATGATCACTACGCGACTTCGGTCCTCACGAACGATATGGTGAAGAGCCTCTAAACCACTCATGCCAGGCATCTCAACGTCAAGAACCACGACATCAGGGTCGTAGATGCGACACTGATGAATGGCATCGGCTCCATTGGACGCCGATCCGACGAGCTCAAGCCCCGGACCTTCCTCTATCCATCCTGAGACCATTCGTCGGACCGTGGTTGAGTCGTCTACGACAAGGGTCTTGACGAGACGATCAACCATACTCTTCATCCTCGTCTTCATCACCAAAACCGAGCATCGCTAGCTTGTCGATAATGACCTCTTTTGAAAAGGGCTTCATGACATACTCGTTTGCTCCCGCCTCAAGAGCTGCGAGCACCCTATCCATCTCAGTCTCGGTCGTAACCATCATCAAGGGGACGTCATTGTACGCTTCTTGATTCCGAACCACTTTGAGAAACTCGTACCCGTCCATAACCGGCATATTCCAGTCGACCAACATGATCTCCGGGAGGTAGCCCTCTTCAAGACATCGAATTGCGTCTTGTCCGTCCACCGCAGACTTCACTTCGAATCCAATCTCTCGAAGCATTTTGCAAAGGATCATGCGGGTTGCCGACGAATCATCGATGACCAGCGCCTTTGCCATTCGACTCCTTTATGTGCACTCTTTTATTGCCACCGACCTACACCACGAACTACGCAGCTACCTCCTCAACTGCAGTAGCTGCAGCCAGATCTAGAACTAAGAGCAGGGAGTGCTCGAGCTTGAAGACCCCAGTCACGAGCTCACGACATGCGCCCTCAAGGGTCTCCGGCGGTGCCTCGAAACTCTCAGGATCGATGCTCACGACATCACCAATCTCATCTACCAAGAGCGAAACCGCTCCGTCTTCTTGAGAGATGACGATATTCATCGGAGGTTTAGGAAATCCGCCATCAAGCTGGAACCGCTTCCGCATGTCCAGAGCGGTCACGATCTGACCTCTCAAATTGACGAGCCCAGTCACGACCCCAGGTGCCAAGGGGACGGGCGTCATATCTTGAGTTTTGATGACCTCCTGAACATCTTCGACGGAGATGCCTAACAGGAGATCCCCGAGGTAGAAGGTGCAGTACTGCTGCGAGTTCCGAGTCGACTTACTTGACACTTCAAACCCCTATTCCTACGAGATCGGAGAGAAAGTCTCCGATGATCACCGAGAGATCGACTACTTCAGTTACTCGATCAGAGATAACCGCAGAGCCCAACACTCCCAGTCGAGCTGCATAGTGATCGAGCGTCACTCGCTGTTCTGTGATGTCCAAGATTGCATCGACCACAACACCGACACTGCGAGAGTTGGCGGAGTGAACTACAACCTGGTAGGTCTCGCCAGGATCTGATGCAGAGGTCAGTCCAACAGCGGTGGAGAGCCAGAGCAGCGGCATGATGGTGTTTCGATACTGCACCACGGGCTGTCCTCCGGCCCACTCCACGGCATCAGCTCGAAACTCTTCTAGCCGGTCAATACTCTGAAGGGGTACTGCCACTCTTCCCGAATCACCCACTTGGACCAAGAGCAGTGTCTGCTTCTCACCAAGATCTTCGACCTGTCTCGTCACGGTCGTCTTCGACTCTGTATCTCTTGCAGATCGGAGGACCCTTCCGAGGTGAGCGACACCGGCAACATCTACAATGAGGGCGACCCTACCATCACCCATAATGGTCGCTCCCGAGAAGGTCGTAACGGCCTTGACCTGCCGACCAAGGGGTTTAACCACGATCTCTTGCGTATCCACCACTCCGTCAACGACCAGTCCGAACTGCGTCTCTTCTGCCTGTAACACAACGATGTTCAAGGACTCCTTTGTCCACGGGTGTTCACCGTCTGAGATCCCCAGGACCTCAGCGAGGTCCACCAAGGGGAGAAGATGGCCCCTCAACCGATAGACAGGCGCTCCATCTAAGACCGACACGTCGGCGTCAATCTGCTCTCGTTCGAGTCGCAGGAGCTCAAGCAACGATGCTTGAGGGATCGCATAGCGTTGATCGACACACGTCACCACGAGGGCTGGCACAATCGCCAAAGTCAGGGGGATCCTGATGCGAAATACTGTCCCGATCCCAACCTGAGAACTGACCTCGATGGTGCCGCCGATGCGTTCGATATTCGTCTTCACCACATCCATCCCAACGCCTCGCCCCGAGACATTGGTGATCTTTTCGGCGGTGGAGAATCCGGCAGAAAAGATCAGATTGATCACGTCGCGGTCAGAGAGCTTCTGAGCCGTCTCTGGTGTATGAATTCCCTTCTCAACCGCTTTCGCCCGAATCTTCTCTGGATCGATGCCCGCACCGTCGTCTCGGATCTCAATATTGACGTAGCCTCCCTCGTGATAGGCAGAGATCGCAATCACTCCCTCGAGGGGCTTACCCGCTGCTTTGCGCAGCTCCGGGGTCTCAATAGCGTGATCGACGCCATTTCGGATGAGATGGGTGAGAGGATCTTTGATCGACTCGATGATCGTGCGATCGAGTTCGGTCTCTTTTCCTTCCAGATCCAGACGCACGAGCTTGCTGCACGAGCGAGCAAGATCTCGGACCACGCGCGGGAGCTTCGTTAAGACGTTACCAATCGGTTGCATCCTCGTCTTCATAACGCTCTCCTGCAGCTCAGAGGTGATCAAGTTGAGCCGCTGTGTCGTAGAGATCAAAGCAGAAGAGGATTCCGCCGCCGTGAACTGCAGGATCTGATTACGAGCCAGTACGAGCTCGCCAACGAGATCCATCAAACGGTCAAGCAACGCTACATCGACTCGAATCGAGCTATCACTCACCACCGAACGGACATCCGCTGGCACCGGTGCTCCTTCATGGCTCTCCGCCGAAGTTGCCCTCGAGCTACCTGAGCTAGAACTCTCTTGTCGGGCACTCGTCACCATCGTTACAGATGCCGGCTCTGCAACTTCAACGTTCTCCGACGACTCCATGACGGGTGCCACATCTGCAGCAAGCTCCGCGGAACCAATAGTCGAGACGGGAGGGGCGTCGGGTTTCTTGGTCGAAAAGACCAAGGCGTTCGAGCTTACGGTCGGCTCGTCTCGATTCTGAGACAAGACCGATGTCGGTTCAGATTCTCCGTCTATGCTCGCAGCACCATCAGCTTCCGCCGCTGACCCCTCACCACCATTGACCGTCAGCTCTGATAAGAGACTCACGAGAGCGGTGTAATCGCCGTCACCATCCGATTGAGTCGACTCGATCGAGTGCAGCATCGCTCGTGTAGCGTCCACCATCGCCAGCAGAGCATCGGTCAACGTCGCATTGAGAACGAAGGTACCATCACGAAGCTTCGAGAGAAGGTTCTCACCAACGTGGGTGACCGACTCTAGCTTGGAGTAGCCAAGGAATCCGCAAGTACCTTTGATCGTATGGATCGTGCGGAAGATAGAAGAGAGTCGCTCCTTGTCATGAGGATTTGACTCTAGGGCCATAAGGTCCTGGTCGAGCCGATCGAGGTTCTCATTCGACTCGACTAGAAACTCCACAACCTCCTCTGGCATCTCTCCAGAGTCGTGATCGCTCCCTGAACTCATTGTCCTACCTCGTCCTCTCCAAACTCGTTTCCAGCGGCTTCCATCAGACCAGCACCTTGTTCTGTGAGGAGAGCTCCGAAGTGGACCGCTTCATAGGTGAAACTTCGGCATCATTCCGCCATTCTTGAATGAGACTTCACCTCGTTGACCTGGACTTGTTTCCGGGTCCTTGGTTTCATAAAGATTCCCCGAAAGCGTCGTGCCGAGGAGGCTATAGGGTACTAAACTCCGTGACATGGCCCACGGTTCACTTTGCGTGCCGGTCTGGGCGCAAGGAGGCGCAATGTTAGTTCTCACAAGAAGAGCCAACCAGTCAATCGTCATCGGTCACGACATCGTGGTGACCATTTTGGATGTGCATCGTGATCAGGTTCGAATCGGTATCGATGCCCCGCGAGAGGTCGACGTACACCGACAAGAGGTATTCGAAGCACTCGAGCGTGCAAATGTCGAGGCAGCCGCTTCAGGGGCCCAGGTTCTCCAAAGCTCCACTACCGAGCCACAACGCAAGAACGAGGAGTAGGCGCTGTTCCTCTCAGAGGTGCAGCAGTACCGACTCAGTTATACGTCTCGAACTCGGGACTCGTCGTGAAAGGGAACCGAGAGTGCATGGCGCATTTCGAGTGAGCTATCAGGCTGAAGAACCTGAAAGCCTGTTCGGCTACGCAGATTGATGACGATCGGAGCCACCATGTTGGCCGACGGCATTTGACCGGGACCGTTCAGGGTCACGACTAAGAGAACGAGTGCATCGTCGGGTCCGTCTAGTCCTAGGAGCGCCTGATGGAGATCGTCGACCTCGACAACGAGATCGGTCCCAACTGCAAAGGGCTGGGTGACGATGAACATCGGCTGTTCGGCATTCGTGCAACGTAGTCCTAGATAAGGACCAAAGGCCTCCCCAAGAGGAACGAGCTGGAAGCTCGTAGCGTCTTCGTACCCTGGCACACCCGCAGGGAACTCAAAGACCAGGTCGTCCGATGTAAAACGCTTCTCCAGGCTGTCACTGGTTGCATCCACAATCTCCGACTCAATCGTCGTCACTTCCGACACCTATATCCTCCTAAATATACTGAGCAAGTGTTGGCTCAACCGCCTTCGAGGCGACGTTGAGGGCTACTTGGTAGTTGGCTAGTTGCTGGCTGTACTCGGTAGATACCTGCGCAGTATTGATATTTTGCAGGTTGCCGTATTGAGTTTGAATGCTCTGCAGAGCTTGTGTCGCCTGTTGCTGCATCGTCGATAGGGTCTGGTAGTACTGACCCTGGGTCGCAGCAGCTGACGTCACACCGTTGAACGCAGTGTCCAAGTTGCCCAGATCGGTCGACGATACGGCGGTATAGTTCCCTGACTGCAGGTCGCTAATCGCCTTCTGGATGACCGTAAAGACGTTCGATGGGGACCCGGTAGCGCCGAAGGGCGCGGTCACGGTGACCGGAGCAGAGAAACCTGGCGAGACCGTGGTCGTTGGCGAGACGTTGGAGCCAACGTAGTTGCCCGCTGCATCGTAGGCCGAAGTGCTTCCCGACGTACCAGCAAAGATCGCATTGCCTTGATAAGCCGTGTTTGCGAGCGCCAAGAGGCTACTCATGTCACCTTCGAGGTTATCGATGAGCCCGACCGCCGATGTCGGCGTAATGCCTGGTCCTCCCGCTGCGATCATGGTATTGCGAGCACTTTGAATGACGGTAAGAGCGTTGTTCAGTGTCGAGTTTGCCATCTGCGCAACCGACATCGCTGACTGGGCGTTCGCAACGTACTGCGTAAAACGAGTCTGCGAAGTGGTTACCCCTAGCAGCTGCTCAATACCAGAAGGGTTGTCAGACGGCTGTGAGATATTCTGGCCCGAAGAGAGCATGAGCTCGAGCTGGGTCAGAGAGTTCTGATTACTATTGAGCTCCGAAGCCATCAGTGAGGTAATAGCGGTCTGCGAGACCGGTGCGATATTCATAGACTGAAATCCTTTCCCTAGATCGCCTGCATCAGCGACTGGACAGAGGTCGAGATCGTAGAGATGACCTTCGCTGCGGCCTGATAACCCTGCTGATAGTTCAAGAGGTCGACGAGCTGGGAGTTCGTGGATACCCCTGAGACGGCCTGTTGGGCCTGAGTCGCACTCTGCAACGACGCATTCGTCGAGCTCACAAGGGCCTGGGCGTTCGAGGTATCGAGCCCAAAGGAGCCTACGATCGAGGCCCAGCTTGCGCCAGGACCGGTGGTAGTGGTCGCAAGCTCTGCAATGGCCTGAGCGTTCGTTCCATCGTTATTCCCAGTCGGAGTTGCGCCAGCCGCAGCCAGCGTAAAGGGATCAGCAACGATCGAGGGGTTGACCGTAAGATTCAACGCTGTGACCGTTGATGAGCCGGTCGATGTGGCGAACAGTGGAGTTCCCGCTGCCGGCGTCGTACCGTCTCCAGGGTAGGAGCTACCCGCAGTTAGTGCCGAGTTGACCTGAGAGGCAAGAGCTTGGGCCACTGAGTCGAACTGAGCACTATAGCTAGGAAGCGAGGTGTTGACGGCCTGCAGGAGGCCTCCGACAGATCCCCCCGATACCGGTACGGTCGCGTTCGAGTTCGTCACTCCAATACTCACCTGTCCAGATGTTGGCATCGGGGGAGCCGACGGTGCCGACACGGTCAGGTGCGCAGCCACATTTCCCTGAACGAGCGAGATGCCTCCGAGGAGAATATTCACCGTGCCGTTCGCCTGCGGCTGAACCGATACGCCGAGAGACGACGACAGACTTCCCGCCAACTGGTTTACTTGATCGATCAGCGTATTGGAACCGGTCGGACCGGCTTCGACGATCTGTTGATTCAAGCTAGCAAGCTGGCTGATCTGCGAGTTTGCCGCGGAGATGTCGTTTCCAATCGAATTGACGGTTGAGTTGTAAAGGCTATTAAATGATTGCGCCAACGTATTGAAGGTATTGGCCAACGTCTGCGCGTTGGCCACGAGCTGTTGGCGCGGTGCGAGCTGATTGGGGGAGTTCGCAACACCATCGAACGAAGAGTAGAAGTTCGCAAGCTGTTCAGAGATTCCATTGCTCGACGGTTCGTTCAAGAAGTTCTGAGCCGAGCTCAAGACTTGCGAGAGGCTGACCGCAGCAGAGTTCTGTGCAGTTGCGTTCGAGAGCACCTGATTTTGAAAGCCAGACGAGACCTGACTCACCGAGTTGATCAGCACCCCTTGACCGACTCCAGAGCTCTGATCGACCATCGCTGATTGGTTTACTCGCTCTCGGGTGTAACCCGGAGTCGCAGCGTTTGCAATATTTTGGCTTACGGTGTCAAGGCCGGTTTGAGCCGCATTAAGACCTGACAGGGCAATGTAAAAAGAACCACTCATACACTCTCGCTTAGAACTCGAGCCGACGAAGTTGACACTGAACCATCGGCACCATACGTCGAGTCTTGACGACCAATCAACGAGAGGGCCGTATCAAAGAGACCGATTCGATTTGAACAGATCGTCCGTACCACACGTTGTAGATCGGAGATCCGATCGAGCGATGCCTTCATCTCCTCTGCAGAGGCAAGGATGCCCTCACGCCACGGTGACGGCAGAGCGAGCCCTACGTCGCGTAGGCGAGCATCCGCAGCAAAGCCGTAGATCGCGCTCAAGTTCGCTACCCTCTTGATGCGCTCGGCCTCTAATTGCATCACGACGCTGGAAGCTTGAGCGACCTCTCGAGCTGACCGAACCAACGAGTTCGAGAGGTCTGCGTTCGCAAAGAGATAGAGCTGTGATAGTCGATACTCGACCTCATCCAACGCACCACTAATGTCGCGGAGCAGTGATGTAAATTCCTCTAGTTCCATATGGTACTCATCGGCAGCTTTTTCGACGAGATGAGCTCTTCCGCCTTCCCGCTCATTCGGTATGCTCGTATCGCACTCTAGAATCCTTGCCGTTAACTCGCACGAACTTCGATCGAACCCAGCTTTGCAGCGGTATCGTCCACTGAGAAGATCGGTCAACCCGAACGTAACGAGCCCTCGCCGACCCCTCTACCAACCACCCAAAGCCGTACGGTACCCGCCTCCAATCGACACGCCCTTCTGCCTCAGTCCGGTCGACGGCTAGCTGCATGCGATCGCTCCCTCGCCCAAGGATATCGTCGAGGAGATGCATAGTCGCCGGATCACTGACCGACGACAAAAACAGTTTGGCGCGATGATTGTTGATCAACGTTCCGGCGTGTTGAGCGTACACACGCTCCACCTGGTTCACATCTTGAAAGACCGAGATGAGCTGCAGGCCGAGATCGGTCCCAACCGACGCAAGCTCTGCAAGCTCAACGACGGGGGCGATATTCGCCGCCTCATCGAGCACGACAAGCGTGGAGTGCCCCCTCTCACGGGCGACGACATCACGCATCGCCTGCTCTGCGAAGGTCGAGACCAGTGTCGACAGGTACGGAGAAATCCTCTTTTGAAGATGGAACGGTGCACACAGATACAGCGAGAACGGCCTCCACTCATCACCACCTGGATCCCAGAGCTCTCTCAGATCCAAGGGCTCTGCGTCATCGAAGGCCTCCGCCGCGTCAACGTAGGGCTGCACGACTTGCGCCAGCGTCAACACGATCGAGGAGTTATGACGAGGGTCGTCGTGGTCGAGTGCAGCGACAGCCGCCGCCAAGGTTGGCTCACCAAAGTCCTCTAGGCGTGCCGCCAAGTTCGCAAGCGTGTGGGCTGCGATCATCTCCCCAAGAACTCTCGCCCCACCCAGGTAGTACGCAAGTCGGCAGGTCCCAGCGAGCACGGGCTCACCAAGGTGGTACCAGAATCTGGCGTCTCCGCTCGATGTTCGAAACGCCGGCGTGTTCTGAATCATGCGTGCTGCCATCTCCTTAGCAGCGACAGCAGAGTCACACTGCAGTGTCGGGTCCCAAAAACGCCGGCATGAGCCCTCTCTGGTTCCAAGGATCACGACGTCAGAGAACGATCGCCGGATCTCCATCGTCTGGTCTATGACATCCTCCTTCACCGATGTCACCAGGATCGATCCCCGCCAGGACCGCACTGCTGGCACGACGACGCTCCGAGTCTTACCACTTCGCGTTGGACCGAAGACCAACAAGGATGAGCCGCGTCGAATCGAGAGGTTCATCCGAACCCCGAAGCGTATCGCTTCTCCTCGATCGCCACTATGACCCCGCTCACCTCGACCGATCCTCAGAGACCGAAGCCGACGTCGGGGTCTGGACGAGACCTGGTGTCCTCGTACGTCTTGTCTGGATCTCTTGTCACTGTTCTCAACCGCGAAGACGATCACAAGGGCGAGCAACGCAAGAGCGGTCTCCCAACTACCGGCCTGAAACATGTCCGGTCCGATCCCTCATAGCCGCATCGGTATCGACCGCTCGCTGCTCTATCGCAGAGAGAACGTGTCGCACAATGTAGCGATCGCGGCCAACTTGCCAAAGAGCACTCCCGCGCTCAAGCTGAGGTAGGGCAAGCGTCAAACCACGACCAAGACCGAGATACCGTCCCGTCTCCTCTGCTTGTGATCGCGGCTGGGAGTACACCACAATGGTCTCCGAATCAGCCACGAGGCCCGCCGCTTGAGATCGGGCCGCCGGGTCCGCCATTTCAACGAGATCGGAGAGTCGATGCGTGACAGCAATGTTCGAGCACCCATAGGCTCGCGCAAGTTTCCAGAGGAAGCGGAACCAGCTCGCAATCGCTGGATTTTCCAGGACTGCCCATGCCTCGTCGATGACGACATATCCTCGAGGGATGCCTCCGTCTCGTAGTTGACGTAGTCGCATCTCCATGAGAAGTCCGATCGCAATGGACAAAGCCTTCGAACCATAGAGTGCGGAGAGATCTATCACAACGCCCTCTCCGAGATTGGGCTTCGACGTCCGTTTTGCTGCAATCAGTCCCCGCAGGTCGCCATGCACCAGTCTCTGTAACTCTCTGGCAATGGTCGCCCTCGCACGAGCAATGCTGTAGGGATCACATCCCTTGCTATCCAACCTCAGCGCCATCTGATCCGATGCTGCACGTGCTGAGAGCTCCAAGAGGTCGAATGCAGCGCCCGAGCGATACCGCTCACGTAGTAGCTGGTCCAGAACGAGCTGCTCAAAGGTGTCGAGAGTACGCCCTAATGTTCCCTCCAAGAGACGTGTGACCGTGCTCTCGATCGCCAGTGCATCTCGCTCATCTGACAGCGTCGTACCCCAGAACGGATCGACCGGACAGTCACCTCCAACCTCGAGGCGGATCAGAGCGCCTCCAGTCTCTCGAGCAAGCTCTCCGTACTCTCCCTTCGGATCGAGAACAAAGTAGCTACGCCCAAGTGCCGCGGAACGAACGATGAGCGACTTGACCAAGGAGCTCTTTCCCTTACCGAGCTGTCCGAGAACGACCATGTTCGGGCTCTGGAGGAACCCTCGCGAGTAGAGTTCGAATGGGTCGTAGCAAAAGACACCCCCTGAGCTTGAAGCCCCGATTGGAACCGAGTTGCAAGGCGGATTCGTCGAACCGACAAGAGGAAAGAGCGTGCCAAGGGTCCGAGAGGTCTCTCGGTACTCTCGACGACTCATCTCAAACCTCGCCGTCGAGGCATCTTGCCGTGATGCAATCCAAAGAGCTGACCAAAGATCTCGTACTGCCTGCCATACGCTTTGACAAAGCGAGTTTGAGAGGAATCCGCAAGCGCTCCGAACTGCTGCAACGATCGCGTCAGCACCAGACGAGAGCCGGCAAAGAGAACAACCCCTAGCTGATAGTCGAAGAGGGTGTGTCCGGACGTGAGCTCATGCTCTTGACGCATCATCGAGCTGGACGCTCGTGAATCAACGACACGCTCGAGATATCCAGCCTCGTTGCGCATCTTGGTATTTGCCAGATGCTCCGTTCGGTATCGACGTGTCCTGCGAAGTGCCTGGTCCGCTGCGAGAGACTTCAATGTCAAACTAATCGACCTTCTAGGCGGACAGGGTCGAAACAGGTCGAGCGCAAACCCTGAAGAAACCGAATGCTCTGGCCAGGACTCTACGACTAAAGACGTGGCGTATCCATCACCGATACGCATCTCGTCCCACTCGATCGCAAGGTCACTGTCTCGAAGCACCACGGCGCCTCTCTCTCGAGGACCGATTCTGCTCAGTCCCGTTGGAGTCAAGAGATGGTGCAGCTGCGCCTCGGAGAGCGGTAAGAGCTCTCCAAGCCCTCGACTTCGGAAAGTCGTCTCACAGATTCTCGCACCGACAGCCAACGACATTCGTTCGCGAGCTGCACGACCTTCACGCTCAACACCTGACCGATCGAGCCAGAGTGTGGATTGAACGCTCCAAGCCCGCTGTGCGATCTCTCGCTGAAGTGCCGAGTTCGCAGCACCGCTGTTCTCTTCCAGACCTCGAGAATCGCTCAACGGAACGATACGCTCCCAGGACTCCAACGTCGGGACAACATCAACTCGCCAGCTCAGGTCGATCGATGCAGGCAGCTGCCGAGCGATCACGGCCAAGAGATCGGACCACGCCGAAACTGCTAGGTCCAGCTCTTCTGACTCTTGGAGCCAAGGTTGTGTGTCAGGCAGCCGAAATCCAACGCGAAGTTTCCCATTTGCATGGTCATGGACGAACACGTGATGTGCATGGTAGATAAATTCACCATCAACGAGGTGGCGGCTACGTTCGCTTCTACGACCACGCCTTGCCGGAGCACCCTGCTTACGCTGCGACGTGCGAGAGGAGGAGCTCTTACTACGCTCCAAACTAGTCTCTCGAAGTCGGACTACTCGATGACGCTTTCGGGCGTGCCGTCGTCTGTCTCCTCGCATCTCGGCCGTCGAGAGCTTCAAGAGACTCGCCCCTCGATGGACCACTCGCTCCCAGCGAGACGACGCTAATCCGCCACCGAGAATGAGTACTACGGCCACCACAATCCCAATAGGGCCTCTAATGATCACCCAAGCCCCAAATGCCGAGGCACCTGCAGCACACAACACCGAAAGCGATGTCCAATCAAGACCAAAGAGCACGCTTCGAGTCTTCGTCCCAGCGAAGTGGACTCGAAGTTCTCCTTCACGAGTGTGACTCTCACGCATCGTCGCCACCAGGGTCACTCCAACTTTGATCTCGATTCCAATCGTCCGGTGGTCGCCGGCCACGTTCTTGCAAGTAATCGCCGAAGACGGCCCATGCGCCTCGATGCCCGTCGTATCGAGCCAGGTCATCATCTGTTGGTTGATAACCGCCAAAGTATGGGACCGTCGGAGTCGGGCCACCCCCGAAGTCTGGAATCTGAGGATCTTCCACTAGGCCAATGCCGTCGTTTAAAAGTGAGGCAGATCTACGCAAAATCGAAGTCGAGACGCCGTCGCTCACGGCGGCAAGATGGGCCTCCGCAAATGGAATCATGCGAATAACCAGGTAGGGAGCGAAGATGGTTACGAGCATGAGTCCTATTCCAGAGACGAAGAGCGATACAGCATCACTCAAACTCTCCTTGGTTGCATAGGCATCACTCACCGCTCCAACTGCCAACGAGAGCGAGAGGACCATGAAGAACTTCGATACCAACACCGCTACGATCGCCTCGGTGCTTCTCCGCAACCATGTTCGACCAGTTGGGAATAGTAGCCCGATGCTCGCAAGAGGCAAGACCGCGGCCATGACGTAGAGGAGTCCACTTCGCACAACGAGCTCGATCCAGATCGCCACTACGCTCACTGCTCCAAGCACAAATAACACAATGACTACCGCAAGGGGAACTCCTTGGCTCGTCACGATTCTTGAAGCTGCACTCTGAAGGCCTGCGAAGCTGGACCTACCACTGAGCAGGGCCTGAGAGGCCTGGTCCACCACCTGAGAGAGAATCGACAACACAGTGATCGAGCCCACACCAACTAACACAACAGCGGGCACTCGTACTAGGAGCAGCCGAACCATCTCGCCGAGATCTCGAAACCAGAGCGCTGCGATGACTCCCACCAAGAGTGCAGGCACCACAAGAAGACCAGCTATCTGTACGTCTTGTTGGTAGGTCTGGAGGAAAAATTGAGCGCGCGGATCAAACTGCGCCGTCGAAGCACTTACCAAAATGAGCTGTTGCAATCCCCAACTATAGATGTGCAAGAGACCGGGAGCTAGCGAAACGACCAGGGCTCGCAGGAGAGCTGCAGCTATCGCCCCACCAAGATGGGCACCAAGGTCAGTCAGAACCGAACTAACCAACACTAGTGAACTCCGTTGCCGAGGTTGAAGAAGAAGTTGACAATCGCAGGCGCTGCACCAATCACCAACGCGGCTCCTCCGGCAACGAGCACCGCCCGACGACCGGAGTAGCTCTGTTGGTAGTTCTGTGAGTGCGCTCCAATCGCCCAAGTTGCAGCTCCGATCACGAGTGCGACAAGAGCCAAAATCAGAGCCCATCCCGCAATACCGTTCGCCAACGTCTGTAGAACCGTTCCCCCAGGTAGCGCACCCGGGTTCGGCGATAACGAAACATTCAAGAGCATCATGCTCATCTTCTCCTCCTTGAGTCCGACAGCGAACAGACTATCGCACATAACATGATATTTCATGTTATTTCATAGCATATTTTCGTTTTCTACTCGCTCTACAGCGCATCGCTTCGACACCGGCTAGTCTCACTAGGGGTTACCAATGACTGCGCCAGAGGATCCATCGGTTTCCCAGGGTGAAGCACCCTGGATGAGAGAGTGGAGTGCACGCGGGATCTTGCGCAATTGGGGACGCTCACAATCAAAGGCCATGAGAGCTTCTCAGCAATCGAGCGAGAGTTCTGAGGTCGAAACACCTTTACTGCAAGAGCTGGCTGCGACGCTCGATGCACTCAATATCGGAATAGTCGTGTGTGACGCAAGTGGTGATATCGTCTTTACCAATCGTTACGCAGAATCGCTCTTCAACGGCAACTACCAGGATGCTCTTGCCGCTCGAGCTCTCGCTGAGGTTATCGAACTCGCCCGAAAAGGAGAGTTTTCAGAGCGTACGTTCGAGCTCTATGGCCCGCCAAAGCGAAGTTACGCTCTCCGTTCGCTCTCACTCGATATCCGAAGTGGAGAAGAGTTCGTCGCCCTACTCGAAGATGTCTCGAGTAAAAAGCACCTCGACGATGTGCGCCGCGACTTCGTCACCAATGTTTCACACGAACTCAAAACACCGATCGCCGCAATGCAGCTCCTCGCAGAGACCATGACCTTGGAAGAGGAGTCCTCGGTGCTCCGACGCCTTGCTTCCCGGATCGAAAAAGAGGCAAGCAGGCTCAATCACATCGTTGATGACCTCCTGGATCTCTCTCGAATCGAGTCCGAAGAAGATACCACTGTTGAAATCGTTGAGCTCAACTCGGTCCTGAACGAAGTGAAGAGTCGAGTGCTCGCCGCTGCTGAGGTCAAAGGCGTAGAGCTCTCGATCACCATGCCCCAAGAGTCCAGTCACGTCCTTGGCCATCGACACCAACTCATCTCGGCCATCTACAACCTCGTCGATAACGCTATCAAGTACTCAGAACAAGGTAGCAAGGTCACCCTTGCAGTCCGCACTGAGCCCGAGTGGACGGTCATCACCGTAGCAGATCAGGGAATCGGCATTCCCTCTCGAGATCAGGAACGCATCTTCGAACGTTTCTATCGTGTGGACCAGAATCGGTCACGCTCTACCGGTGGAACTGGGCTCGGCCTCTCGATAGTTCGCCACGTTATCTCCAACCACCGCGGTCGCGTTACCGTCGATTCAACCGAAGGCGTTGGTTCGACCTTTACAGTTTGGTTACCGAGCACGAATCAAGGAGCGTCATGACTAAGTCCCAACCGATCGTCTTGATCGCCGAGGACGAGGAGTCCTTCATCGAAGCACTCTCGGTAGGGCTTAAACGGGAAGGATTCCTCGTGGAAGCGGCCAGAGACGGAGAGGAGGCGCTTCAGATGTTTGAAAAGCATCGTCCAGATATCATCCTCCTCGATATCATGCTTCCGCGAAAGTCCGGACTCGACGTCTGCAGGGAGATTCGAGCGCACTCGCGTGTTCCAATCATCATGGTGACAGCAAAATCAACCGAGATCGATACCGTCGTCGGTCTCGAGCTGGGAGCCGATGACTACATCTCCAAGCCCTATCGTATGACGGAGCTCGTCGCACGAATTCGGGCGGTGATGAGACGAACGCCGTCGAGCGGGACCGAGGAGCTTGAAGGAGACCAGCGCTACGAGGTCGGTGTCATCAGTATGGATCCAGCGAGACACGAGGTTTTCGTGCGGGGAGATCTCGTCAAGCTCCCGCTCAAAGAGTTCGAGCTGCTTGAGTTCTTTCTCTCCAATCCTGGCCGAGTCCTCACTCGAGAGCAGATCATCGACCGTGTCTGGGGTCCGTACTATGCAGGCGAGACCAAGACTCTCGACGTCCATATCAAACGCTTGCGCGGCAAGATCGAGCAGACTCCATCTGAACCCACGATCATCACCACTGTGCGGGGACTCGGATACCGCCTCGAGATACCTCGGTAGACTACCTTTTGTGACCCAACTTTCGAGTGCCACCTACAATGAGCTCAAGGCTGCGGGACTTAAGGTCACCATCGCAAGAAGAGCGGTGCTCGACGCTTTAATAGAGAGTCCAGGACACCTCACCGCCGAGGACCTTCTCGAGATCGTCACAAAGACCTATCCAGAGATCCACATCTCGACGATCTATCGGACGCTCGATACGCTTGAATCAACTCGGGTAGTGGACCACGTTCACCTCGGACACGGTCGCGCCGTATACCATCTTGCGAGCAACTCGCACCAGCACCTTGTCTGCGAACACTGTGGCCTCGTTCTCCAGGTACCGGACGAGACGATCGACGCTTTTGCTTCAGCAATAGACCGCGACTACGGATTTGCCCTGCGCCGAAACCACTTCGCCGTCATCGGCACCTGCCGAACGTGTCGAGCAACAGGCAACGACTCCGACAACCGATCGAGCTCCTAAGTCTCGCAGGTCAGCTAGATAGATCTAGCGAAACGTCACAATCGTCATCGTGCCGACCAGGAACATAATTCCAGAAATCCCATAGACAAGAGACTTTACGATCGCTCGACGAGAAGGGCGCCGTATGTAGTCATCCATGATAAAGCGGAGACCATTACTCCCGTGAAGCAGACCAAGCGCTAGGAGCAACCAATCAAAGACGCGCCAAAACGGGTTCGACCAGCGAGAGGCCACGAAGGACACCGTCGTTGTCGTGACATCATGCTCAATGTGGGTGATAAAAAAATGTATCAGGGCCAAGAAGAAGAGGATTAAGCCAGAGATCCTCATAAAGAACCACGACCACGTCTCGAAGTTCTGCCTCGGCTTCACTCCATGAGATCGATTCGCACTACTACTCCGGGAAGGAAGTGAGAGAGCCATTAGTGCACACTCCCGGTGAAGAATGGTCGAAGAATGATCACGCCTCCGACGATCGTCAGTAAGACCGCCAAACCCAGCATGGAGAAGAAGACCGCCTTTTCATTCTTAATGGCGGACGGGAAGAAGTCGATCATAATGACCCGTAGACCGTTCAGCGCGTGATAGAGCAGAGCAAAGAGAAGACCGACCTCAAAGAGTCGCAAGAACACGTTGCCATAGAGCTGGTGAATCTGGTCATAGATGTGCGGGGAGTTCACCGTCGCCACGTCAACAACGTGCAACAAAATGAAGACAAATACGAGGAATCCTGTTATCCGATGCAGGACAAAGGCCCATTGACCCGATTTCCCTTTGTAGATCGTCGAAGATGGGCTCACCGCGATCGCCGAACCCATCTGTTACCCCACATCGTCGTCGAAACCACAAAGATCGCGAACGCAACAACGACGAGAGCAACAGCACCGAGAGCGATCGAGAACAGAATCTGCGCAGTACTCACACTGCCAAAGATAGTAGCTCTACGAGCGTGAGATGAAATCTCAGCTCAAAAACTACGCTCTCGAGGGCTAATACACTCTCTCCCGCCGAGATAGGGACGGAGAACCTCGGGGATCATCACGGTTCCATCGCTTTGACGACCGATCTCAACGATGACCGCCCAGACACGCGCCCATGCGAGCGCCGAACCGTTTAAGGTGTGCACGAGGGCAGTTCCCTCTCCATCTTCACGTCGATAGCGAATACTCGCTCGTCGAGCCTGATAATCAGAGCACCACGAAACCGACGAGACCTCGAGCCATTTACCGGTTCCAGGTGAGTATGCCTCGAGATCATAGGTCTGCGCTGCGCTCCCTCCGAGATCGCCGGTGCAAAGGGCGAGTACCCGGTAGGAGATCCCTAACGCCCGCAAGATCCCCTCAGCCCGCCCCAACATGTCCTCAAAGACCTCAGAAACTTGCGCCTCAGAGCACAGAGCCACGAGTTCGACCTTGTCGAACTCGTGCAGACGAAGGAGACCCCGAGTATCCCGTCCAGCCGAGCCCGCTTCTCTCCGAAAACAAGCGGTCGAAGCCGTAAAGCGAATTGGAAGCTCAGACTCGGGGATAATTTCATCGCGAAAAAAGGAGGTCAGAGGAACTTCTGCGGTCGGTATGGCATAGAGGTCGTCGGACTCAATGGTGTAGGCATCTTCAGCAAACTTCGGGAGGTGCCCTGTCGAGAGCATCGTCTCTCGCCTGACCAACGTCGGTGGACGGAGTTCTTCATAGAGATCACTATGAGAATCGAGCGCAAAGGAGGTTAACGCCCGCAGAAGTCGAGATCCCATCCCACGATACAGAGCAAACATAGATCCCGAAAGCTTTGCAGCACGAGTCATCTCCAAGATGCCAAGCTCGGTACCGATCTCCCAGTGAGGAACCGTCTGATAGGCGGGAAAGACCGGGAGTTGAAACTCTTCTGGACTTTGAACGCCCAGGGTCGGGCTGTAGTAGCGCAGGACGACATTGCCTTCCTCACCCGTTCCAACGGGAACATCGTTCGACGGCAGATTGGGAAGAACCAGATGGAGTTGGGTTCGCTCCGCCTCCAACAGAGCGACCTCGGCTTCGAGCTCTGCGACCTTTTCACCGAGAGCCCTCGACTCGTTACGCAAGGTTTCAGCCCGCTGCCTATCCCCGGAGCGCATCACTTCTCCGACCGACTTCGAGAGCGCATTCACCTCCGCGCGGAGGAGGTCGCGCTCGGCCGACACTGCTCGGCACTGTTGATCGACCTCAAAAAGTCTGTCGATATCTGCCGTCTTGACGCCTCGTCGCTCGAGTAGTTCGGTCACAGCATCTCGTCTATCCCGTAGGGCCTTCAGATCTATCATGGTGACTATAGGCTAGCTTGATATCATGGCTGCAATTGAAGTAGATCGTCTCACAATGAGTTATGGCAAGGTCAAAGCGGTCGACGAGTTGAGTTTTTCCGTTGCCGCTGGATCGATTCTCGTTATGCTCGGACCCAACGGCGCTGGAAAGTCTTCCACGATTGAAGCGCTCGAAGGGTATCGACGACCGCAATCTGGAAAGCTGACCGTCGTCGGTCTCGATCCAGTTCGTCAACAACGAGAACTCGGTCACGTCATCGGCGTCATGTTGCAACAGGGCGGTGTCAATCCGCGCATGACGCCTGACGCCGCCCTCAAACTCTACAGCGGTTACTACCAAACACCACGGGACCCAGAAGAGATCTTGGAGGCGGTCGAACTCCAACACGTCCGAAGTACCTCATTCCGACGACTCTCTGGCGGTGAACGCCAGCGACTCTCACTTGGACTCGCAATTATTGGTCGACCACAAGTGGCATTCCTCGACGAACCCACAGCAGGAGTCGATCCTGCTGGGCGTCAAGTCATCGGCACGCTGATCTCTAACCTCGCCAACGACGGCACGACGGTAGTCCTCACAACTCACGAGCTCTTCGAGGCAGAACGGCTCGCAGATCAGATCATCATTCTCTCAAAGGGTCAAAAGCTCTATGACGGGACGCTCACCGATCTCAAGGCCGCACACGGTAAGGCACAGATCACGTTCTCGACCAAGGAGCCTCTCGATCTCGAGGAGTTGCATCGCTCTACAGGCCTCAATGGAACTGAGACAGGACGGCAGAGCTACGCAATTATGGAAGAGCCAAACGCCCAGCGCTTCGCCTCATTGACCTCGTATCTCGCAGCAAACGCCATTGAGTACTTTGACCTCTCCGATTCTGCGCGCTCCCTCGAAGAGATCTACCTCGAACTCACAGGTTCGACACCACAGCCATCGTTGTCGATCGACACTACCGAAAAGGAGTCTTCGCTGTGAAGGCATACCTCGCCCAGGCACGCTCGGAGATCCGCATGAGCCTCACCCAAGGAGAGTCTCTCCTCGTAACCGTCGGAATTCCAGTTCTCTTGCTCTTGGGGTTTACTGCGGTGAAGGTTCTTCCACTACCACACGGTGTCACGCAACGCGTACAGTTCCTCTTACCTGGTACGTTGGCACTCGCAGTAATGGCAACCGGCATGGTCGCACAAGGCATCGCGACAGGTGTCGATCGCACCTACGGCGTTCTCAAACGTCTCGGCGCAACACCACTTGGGAAGTCCGGACTCCTCGCAGCAAAGATCACGGCAATTGTCGTCGTCGAGATCGTTCAAGTAGTCATCATGCTCCTCGTTGGCCTTGCACTCGGCTGGAGCCCTACGGGTAATATCTTCCTCTTCGTGATCGCGCTCCTACTTGCGACGGTTGCATTCAGTGGAGTGGGCATGTTATTAGCTGGAACTCTGAAATCCGAGGTCCTCATCGGCCTTGCAAACGGAATCTACCTCGTGCTTCTCTTCCTCGGAGGCATGATTTTTCCAGTGACATCGCTTCCTAGTTTTCTCCAGAGCGTCGCCAAGGCTCTTCCTGCACTTGCTTCGTCACAGATATTTTTTCATAGCCTCGGCATCGGAGGATCTGCCCCAGGTTACGAGTGGGTCGTTCTTGCCGTCTGGGCCATCGGAGCTCCAGCACTTGCGATTCGATACTTCAAGTGGCAGTAGGCAAGCTCAAGTTAACGGCACTAGGTAACCGGCTGTATCGACGCTGAGTCTGAATTTCTCCTAATTCTTGACTGAGCGAATAACATGAGAGCATGTGGAGACAGTGGAGATCGTGGAGTATTAGCCCGAAGAATTTTCAACGATTAGCGTTCGTGACGCTCGTCGCCATGTCCATCATTATCATTACCGGAGGAGCGGTCCGACTCACCCAGTCTGGACTCGGGTGTCCAACCTGGCCGAACTGCACCGCGCACCACTTAGCTGCTAGTTTCAGCTTCCATCCAATGGTCGAGTTCGTAAATCGGCTGATCACGATCTTTTGCTCGGGGATCATCATCCTTATCGCCCTCGCCGCTTTCGTTCGAAAACCTTTTCGGCGAGATCTCGCAAAGTTAGCATTTGGCCTCATCGGTGGGCTGATTGCAGAGATCGTACTTGGTGGCATAACGGTTCTCGAGAAGCTTGCTCCACCGTTCGTGATGGCCCACTTCATGTTGGCTCTCATCGTGGCTTGGAACGCTCTCGTTCTCTACCGTAGAGCGTCTACCCCGGAACCCATTCGACACCGAAGAGTCACGATTGAATCGGTCTGGGTCGTTCGTATCCTCCTCGCCAATCTTGCCGCAGTCATCTTTATGGGGACGGTTGTCACCGGTACCGGCCCACATAGCGGCAGCCCCATCTCAAAGCGGCTGCCATTCCAACTGCGAGCAGTAGCTGAGCTGCACGCAGATCTCGTACTTTTCTTGATTGGCCTCACTCTCGCCACGGTCTTTCTCCTCCATCAAGGAAGAGCTCCCGCAGATGTGCAACGCACCGCACGGTTCCTCCTCGTTGCTGAGGCCGCTCAGGCGGCAATTGGTTACACCCAGTACTTTACGAACCTCCCCGCCCTCCTTGTTGGTTTCCACATTGCCGGCGCGACGCTTCTCTGGCTTACCGCTCTCTGGCTCTATCTCTCGCTCTTCTCACGATTCAATCCTGCAGCTCTTGACTCACCGGTCGAGTTCACTTTAAATGAGGAGCTCGGCACAGAACAAGAGGAGACCGTATCAGCGAGTGAAGGTCTGCCACCGTCTCCGATTCAGCGACGATGATGGTGACGTACTATGACAGAGCAGCTCATGTCCGAAAGCCCTAGTGGGGTACTCGAACGAGAAGAGGCCATTGAGGCCGTTACCGATCCACCGTGGACCGTCACGGTATGGAACGATCCGGTTAACCTCATGACCTACGTCACGTTCGTACTCCAAAAAGTTTTCGGGTACAGCAAGGAGAAGGCGACGCGACTCATGCTCCAGGTTCATCATGAAGGCCGATCCGTCGTAGCGCACGGAACGAAGGATGAGGCTGAAGGCTACGTCTCGAAGCTGCATAGCTATGGACTCTGGGCGACTATTCAACAAGATGGATGACCAGAGCGTGCGTCAACCATTCCGCCGTACTCGGGCAGATAAGATCCGAAACAAGCTCACCGCAGAAGAACGTGCAATAATTGCCCAGATTTTCTCCGACTCTTCCGATCTCATTATGGGAGGGTCCGAACGACTCTGGAGACTGTTCCCGCCTCGCTACAACGATCCAGCCCGGCAGGCCGCGTACGAGCTTGAGAAGGAGACGACCGTAGAAGAACGAGTGGAGCTCGTCACCAATTTTGTTCTGTGTCGCACCTTGCTTGTCGATTCCGATCTCTTCGATGAGACGGAAGCTGATCTGCTCCTTCGATCTCTGAGCAAATTACGTCTCTTCTTCGCGAGCCTCCTAGAGATTGATGCGGACGACTTTGAACTTCCTCACGATGCTCCGGCAGAGGTTCGCCTGACCTTCGATATCTACAACTACACTGGCTGGCTGTTGATGCATCTCATCGAAGCAATGGATCCAACCCAAGCCACCGAGCAGTAGCGCCCCGTCGACCCACGACCAACTCGAAAGGTGATTCTACGATGACAGCACAGCATCAAAAAGGTCGGAACCTAACTTTGATCTCCAACGCAGTACCATCTTCCGAGGTCCATCGGACCCTCGAGGCAGAGGGCTTTGCGATCACGCACTCGACACCTTCTCTCGAGGTCTCGGTGCAGTCGACTCCGATGACGGTTGTGCTCACCGATAGCGAAGGCTTCGTGGCGACAGCGCTTCAACGTCAGAAGGACGCTCCATCAACTGTGATCCTCTGCGCTCCAGAGCGATCCGGGGCTTTGTCACCTATGGAATCACTCCACTTCAGTGCCTCCTTCGAGGACAGCGAATGGTTTCTTCGCTTCACCGTAGATCTCCCCCTCTCGCTTCCACAACATCCAGAAGTTCGAGTGACTGGACCTCTCTCTATCGTCGATCTACCTCGGGAAGCACCAGATTCGCAAGCGATCGCCTGGGTCAACATTGCAATGGAAGATCACGTAGTTGTGGCTCGCACCCACATCAATGGAGTCAACCTGATCATCTGCGGCCTACCCATCTCCCACCTTACGGAGGCCAATCGAGCACTCGTGCATGCTCTCGTATCCACCACACTGCCTCAAGCGGTGCGCCGACGAAGTTCGTCTAACTCCACCCTCGGCCTTGCAGTTGTTGGATACGGTCCCTACGGTGGGATGGGATACTTTCACGGATCTGCCGCCAACGCAACAGAGGGTCTCACCTTCGTTGCAGCTGTTGATCCAAGCGACGAGCGGCGCCAACAAGCAAGTCAAGACTTTCCAGCTATCGCAACCTACGATAGCGTGGAGAAACTCGCACACGATGACGCCGTTGATATCGTTGTAATCGCAACACCTCCATCGTCACACTTCGAACTCGCCATGGCGATGCTACAAGCCTCGAAGCACGTGGTGGTGGAGAAGCCCCTCTGCCTCACGACCGCCGAAGCGGAGGAGCTCATTCGAACTGCCGAGGAGCGCGATCTCGTCCTTACCGTTAACCAAAATCGGAGATGGGACCAAGACTATCGAACGATCAAATATCTCATTGAGACCGGCGTGCTCGGCGAAGTATTCAACATCGAGACCTTCGTCGGAGGGTTTGAGCACCCATGTCGTGCTTGGCATTCGGATGAGTCGGTCTCAGGTGGCATAGCTTACGACTGGGGTGCCCACCATATCGACTGGATTCTTCAGCTCTACGGCTCAGCACCACTCTCAGTCCACGCACATGGTCACAAGCGTAAGTGGTTCGAGGTCACCAATCTCGATCAAATACGGATCAATATGACCTTCAGTGAAGGGCGCGAAGCGACCTTTTTTCAAAGCGAGATCGCAGCCTTCCGAAAGCCAAAGTTCTATATTCAAGGCACCAAGGGGACCTTGGTCGGTGAGTACCGGCCGATAACCATCGAGAGCGTACGCCCAATAGACGGGTACACCCACGAAACCTTCCACCACGCCGAAGCACCGGCCCAACTCACGCTTGGTATCTACGAAGGCGAGCGAGGCGTCTCGGTGGCCGACGTTCCCCTCGTAGAGCCTGATAGAAACGGGCTACACCGGAACTTGGCCGATCACCTGCTTCTTGGAACCGAACTCGAGGTCGACGTTCGAGAAGTTGCAAACGTCATTACGATTCTTGAGAAGGCTCACCATCTTTCGAAAACCGGTCTCAACGACGATGGGCGGCTATGAGTCACGCCACAGAGGGCGAAAAGGTACGGTTCGGGGTCGTCGGTCTCGGTAGCTACGTTGCCCGTGTCGCAGTCATTCCTGCACTGCGCCGTTCGCCATACGCCGAACTCGTTGCAATCTCCACGACCACAGGTCCTCGAGACGATTTCGAGCTCCATGGAGACGAACGACTTCTCTTCGGGGTAGAGGAGATCTTGTCTGACGATTCAGTCGAGGCGCTCTACCTCCCACTTCCTAACGATCTGCACCTAGAATTTATCGAGCGATCCCTCGAAACAGGCAAGCACGTTCTCTGCGAAAAGCCCATAACGACTACTGCAGCAGAGCTTGCAGCCCTCAATGAAGTAGTTCACAGCTCGCAATTCATTGTTGCTGAGGCGTTTATGACTGCATACCACAGAAGGGTCAACGAGGTCATTGCCATGGCTCAAGCGAACCGATTCGGCGAGGTGATCTCAATCTCATCTAGCTTCACTGGTCAACTCGAACCGTTGGATGGGTATCGAACGGTCGCTGCTCGCGGAGGAGGATCCCTCTGGGATATCGGGATCTACGCGCTCTATCCGGTTCTGGAGATCTTTGGACCCACTCCTCAACGGGTAGCGGTCTCGTCTATCGACCGCTTTCTTCCTCCAATTGATACCACGTTCGAAGCGCTCTTGAGCTACGAGGGCGGTCGAAGCGCTCACATCCGAACTTCGTTTACGGCCGGTGAATCGCAACGTCTTGAGATCGTAGGAACCGAAGCGATCGCAACGGTGGAGCGCGCCTCAACCCCACTGTTTACCGATCGAACCATTGAGATCACCACTCGCTCCGGAGATCGCGAGCTCGTGACAGTCGAAGGCTGCGATCCGTACCAGGCTATGGTCGATGAGGTTTCGCTTGCGTTTCGATCAACTCGAGAACCCCGTTGGAACCACACTCGCTCTGTGCAAATGAACGAACTCCTCCTGCGCCTCAGCACTGAGCTCGATACTGTTCGGAATCACTGATCACTTCTCAGCGTTGAAAGACCCGTGCAATCAACAGACTTCGTAACCTCCGATGGTGTGCGACTCCACTACCTTCACTGGGATGGCGCTGGAAGAGCAATCATTATGATTCACGGCCTCGCCTCGAACGCAGAGCTCTGGGGGCAGATGGCTGACACACTCGCTCTTCGGGGCTACAAGTGCGCAGCGCTGGATCAGCGAGGTCACGGACTCTCCGATCGACCAACCAGTGGCTACGACTATGACCGAATCACAACGGACCTCGATGAGTTCCTCACCATGCTCTCCGTTATCGATCTCGGATGGAAAGATCCAATCCTCGTTGGACAGTCGTGGGGCTGCTCCGTAGTTGAATCCTACGCTCAGCGCTTCCCAGAGAAGATCTCCGGCCTCGTGCTAATCGACGGTGGGTACTCGGTCATGAAGCGGGCCTTCCCCACGTGGGAGCTGTGCACCGCTTCGCTCACACCTCCTCGACTCACAGGAGTATCGCTTCGAGAGGTCGAAGAGTTCCTCCGGACATCGCACCCTGACTGGCCCGAGCGCGCCATACAAGCGACCATGAGCAATCTAGAAACAGACGAACACGGACAGGCACGAGCCCGTCTTCGTTTCGAGGCACACATGGAGATCCTGCACGAGCTCTGGAACTTCAATACCGTTGAGGTGGCACAGAAGGTCTCTACACCTACCGTATTCATCACCGCACTTAATGACACAATGGGTGGCAGTAGGAGCAAGCGAGAGAACGTCCAAGAGATCCAGTCTGCCCTCGGTGGACCTTCATCTGCTCACTTCATCGAGGGTGATCACGACCTCCACGCACAATTTCCCGAGAAACTCACTGAACTGCTACTCCAAGAGATGAACCAGGGGGTTCTACGATGACAATGCCACTCGGCAAGATCTGTATCATGGGGTCGGGAGAGACTGCACCGACAATGGTGAAGGTGCATCGTCGTCTTCTCGACGCTCTTCCACCGAACCGGACCAATGTCCTTCTCGACACACCGTTCGGTTTTCAAGAGAACGCTGATGAGCTCGCAGCGAAGGCTCTCGAGTACTTTAAAACGTCGCTCCAGAGCGAGTTTCAAGTCGCAAGCCTACGCAGCGCTGAGCTTGCTTCGAGTTATGAGCGAGAGCGCTTTCTAAATAGCGTCAACCGAGCGGACTATATCTTCGCCGGGCCCGGGAGTCCGACCTACGCACTCGATAACTGGCGTGCCATCGAGCTTGGGAAACTCCTCAAGGAGCGAGTCCAACTCGGAGCCACGGTGACATTCTCTTCTGCAGCAGCACTGACTCTGGGCGCATCGACGCTTCCCGTCTACGAGGTGTACAAGGTCGGAAGTAAGCCCTACTGGAACGAGGGTCTCAACCTTCTCGAACTGCTCGACATCGACGTAGCCGTAATCCCCCACTACAACAACCAAGAGGGCGGCCATCATGACACCCGCTTCTGCTACATGGGTGAGCATCGACTCAGCTATCTAGAAACGTTGTTGCCACAGGGTCGATACGTACTCGGGATCGACGAGCACACCGGAATCGTCATCGATCCGCAGACGCGAACTGTGTCGGTCGTCGGAAACGGTTCGCTCACACTCCGTAAAGACGGTCGGTCGCTCGTCTACGAATCAGGCACTGAGCTCTCGCTCGAAGATCTCGTAGCTCCTCCGTGGACGGCAGAGAGAACCGAAGCAGCTCCAACTACAACGTCAGCGGGTTCCATCTCACCTGAAGGGACCTTCGAACCATCCTCGGGCCCCTCTCCTCTCTCTGAAGAGATCCGAGAACTTGGGCGCCGATTTGATACCGCCCTTACGGCGCAGCGGGCCTCAGACGCTGTCGAGGCTATCCTCGATCTCGACGACCTGCTCGTCGCATGGTCCGCCGATACCTTGCAGTCCGACGACCTCACAGCGGGCCGTAAGATCCTCAGATCGATGATCCTTCGCCTCGGAGACGCCGCCGTAATGGGTCTACGGGACCCCAAAGAGGCTATTACTCCACTCGTAGAGGGCGTCCTCGAGCTTCGTCGCTCGGTCCGAAACGACAAAGACTACAAGCGGTCAGACGAGATACGAGACCTCTTGGTCGCGAATCGTATCGAAGTAAAAGATACGCCCGACGGTACGCTGTGGGAACTCATCGAAGCGTAGTAGCCCGCCAGCTACTAGATTTGTTAAAGTCCAGCCCCCATCGTCTAGCGGCCTAGGACATCGCCCTTTCACGGCGGCGGCACGGGTTCGAATCCCGTTGGGGGTGCGGTTCCGACTCTCGAAATCATCTCCTAGTCAGCTGGGCCAAGAGTGGAGAGAGAAGAGATTTCGAGTCAGGTACCCTGGACCCTCCGCCTCTGAGGCGGTCTATCGGGCTCTTCCGTTTCTAGCGGGGTTAGCCCTCCTATTTCAACCGAGGTGTTGCGAGCGGTTGACTGTCTGCATCCGAGCATTTCTCTACAAGTGACGGAGAGATCGTGTAATACTCGGCTTGTAGGGCCGCTCATGGTGCCTGCGGCATGGGTCGACGCTCGCAGCGAGTTCTCTCGGTGCGGCAGAGGCGCTCTGTTGGCGTGAAGGGTCTGTCTCCCCGTCAGGTCACCACAATGGAGTCAAGGACTCTCCAGTTGGGCTTGCCGGCGTAGAGTAGTGCTCGAATGCGGTAGTTGTCGAAATTGGTGAATCCAAAGGCGACACGCTTGACTCTTTTGATCAGGTTGTTCAGCCCCTCAGTTGGACCATTGGTGATCCGGATCTCATGGAAGGCCATAATCTTTTCAAACCAGTACGTGATGGTCTTACCGAGCTTTCGAAGCTCAGAGGGCATGGACTCTTGTGCGGTACGTGCAACAATCTCTTCTAAACCGAACTTATGCGTATGCTGAACCCTTGGACCAGTCGCTTGAGTCTTTGGACCAGCGCTGAATTCTTAGGACCATTCCTGT
>JBMFXG010000004.1:0-36379 GCA_049964535.1 Acidimicrobiales bacterium
CTCGGATGCAGACAGTCAACCGCTCGCAACACCTCGGTTGAAATAGGAGGGCTAACCCCGCTAGAAACGGAAGAGCCACGAAAGTGGTGCCACACCCACTGGACCGAGTGGGATCGAGTACCGAACCACGACTAGCCCCGTAGATGAGCGCACGATCGACCGGACTCCGTTCCGGGACACGAACCCAACGAGACCGAAAACGCAAGAGAGCCCTCTGAGCTTTCAGTACCATTGGCCTGATGCCTCGATCGCAACCATTGACTGAACTTTGAGCTCAGGGGTTCGCCTCAAGGAGTGACCGCCTAGAAGGACCGGAGATCGTTCAAACCGTGGGGCTTGTCCAACAACGTCAATAACTCCGAAACCGCAAGAGCGGGCGTAGCCTTACGACTGGCAATCAGCGCTACTCAAAGGCTACCTCCCTACCTGGTCGTGAGAGAGTACCTCTGTATCGATCCATAACCTCGGCGACACGATGGAGGATAACAACGCGATACAGTGCCGCCTCCGCAGTCGAAGGACGGCACCGCTCAGAAACATCTTGTTATTCCTCGAGGCTGAGACTCAGCAGCCACAGCACGGTCCCAACAACTCGGTTCGTCGAGACGCTCCTTGCTCGTCAGATTCGTAGCTACGCTGACGCAGTCGAACTGCTCTGCGAGTTCGCTCCGGTTCCGTTCGGCGACGTAACCACTATCCCATGACGAGGCGAACGAATCGAGAGGAGCTGACCGTTCTTTTGAATGAGAACTACGTGTACGGTCTGAGAGCTCGAGAGTTCACTCTCTAGCGTCGCCTGCGATGCTCCAATGAAGCGAGTCGTCGATACTACTGGCACCTGTACGACGGTTCCGTTCGGCTCTTTAATAGAAACTGATGAGGTGTTGAGCGCAGTTAGCTCACCTCGATTCAGATCGAACTGAACCGTCGTGTTCGTAGATCGGTCGAATCGCTCAAGCGTATCTTGGAATCCCGAGATATTACGCAAAACGGCAGCACCACTCTGAAGATGTCCATGCTCAGCACGGCGGATGGCTGCTCCCGTCGTTACAAACGACAGAGAGCCATTGCGCTGTACCAGTATCGTCAACACCTTACGGTGAGCGGCGAGGTCGGCTTCCAGGGCCGTCACCGTCGTCCCACGTATCTTCGTAGTCGAATCGATCGTCTCAGTCACTGTTGCGCCATTGGGCTCCGCAACCGAGATAGATGTTGCGCTAACCGCACTCAGAAGGCCGCGATCGAACGTGATCGTCGTCGTTGCGCTCGTCTTCGGATCCCAATGAGTAACTGTGGCATGAAACCCATCGAGGAAGCGGATACCGACCAAACGCTTGGGCTTGGTCGTCCTCGGCACTGAGACCGAGGGAGTGCTCGAACTCGTGTTGGATTGACTGAGTAGGGTCGCAGCACCGGTGCTTGAGGTAGAGCTAACCAGAGCAGCGTTTGAACCTATCGAAGCAGCTATCGCAACGGCACCGACCGTTGAAAGCGCCCCTGCCGTCATGACGAGTGTGCGACGTCCTCGTCGACTTGTAGCTCTGAGAGCTAACGATGGTATGTGTAGTTTTCTCATAGTTCTAGCTAACACTCTCTTCTTGAGCAAAGTTCGACGAGTCTATGAGGGAAGTGTGAGCTCTCGCCACCACTGTTCTCGTAGGAGAAACTCGCGCAGCTGCCGCAAGGCTCTCCCTCGATGCGAGATCTGTGACTTCTCCTCTTTCGTCATTTCCGAGAAGCTTCGCCCTCCGCCTTCATTCGGAGCAAAGATTGGGTCATAGCCAAAACCTCCACCGCCCATCTCGGCATCCAAAATCAGCCCATCGACCTCCCCCGAGAAGCTCACGCATGCGCCATTGGCATCGCAGAGCGCGAGCACACACCGGAACCGAGCGGCTCTCCCATGCTGCCCGGAGAGAAGCTGTAGAAGATACGAGCGGTTCATGGCATCGGTTGCGTGCTCACCACCAAAACGAGCGGAACGGACTCCAGGAGCACCTCCAAGAGCGTCGACCTCGAGCCCACTGTCGTCAGAGAGTGCGAACCCACCGGTCCAGCATGCCACCGCACGAGCTTTCAAGATTGCATTCTCTTCAAAGGTATCCCCGGTCTCCGCAACCGCAGGGCACCCTATCGGCCGACCCACTACCTCGATGTCGAGACCGTCGAGAAATGGTTCGACCTCGAGAACCTTGTGCTGGTTTGTGGTCGCTAAGGTCACTACAATCATCGCTTACTTCCCTGGTCTAACCAAGACCCAGCAGCGTGCGTTGGTACTCCAAGAGTTCAAGGATGCCGCGCTCAGCTAGGCGGACCATGTCGACCAATCCACCTTTCGAGAACGGCGCACCTTCCGCTGTGCCTTGCACCTCAAGAAACTCTCCATCTGCGTTCATCACCACATTCATGTCGACATCAGCTCGTGAGTCTTCGCTATAGTCGAGATCGAGGAGCGCAACGCCACCTACTATTCCCACAGAGACAGCGGCACACTGCGACACAAGAGGGAAGGCCTTGAAGTGACGCTCCGCATCGAGATGCACCAGTGCATCGTGAAGAGCAACGTATGAACCCGTAATCGCGGCGGTTCTCGTGCCACCGTCGGCCTGAAGCACATCACAGTCAATGACGATCTGAACCTCTCCAAGGGCCTTCAGATCACAGATCGAGCGCAGCGAACGACCGATGAGACGCTGTATCTCCTGAGTACGACCGGACTGCTTACCTTTCACTGCCTCTCGGGCGCTTCGCTCTTGTGTTGCGCCTGGGAGCAGTGAGTACTCGGCCGTTACCCAACCTGTACCACTGTTGCGCATCCATCCCGGGACCCTCTCCTCGACAGAGGCAGTGCAGAGGACCTTCGTCTTACCGCACGTTACGAGAGCGGAACCGGCCGCCATCTCGGTGAATCCCCGCTCGATACCGTATGGGCGAAGCTCCGACTCGGTTCGACCACCAAAACGTTCAATCATCCTCAAATCCCCTTCCTCGCACCGTGTCAAGCGTACCCACTTCAAGATGACCCACGGAGTCAATGGTCAGCCCCGTCAACATGGAACCTACTCGAGCGAATGCAACGGGATCACCGGTAGAGAAGTATTGGATCACACCGCGCTCCGGCCCACGTCGCCCAAGACCGCTCGCCGTCAAGACGTTTTTTAGCTCAAACGCAGTCTCCTCCGCCGTGGAGACGAGCACAGTCTCTCGCCCTACCACGTCAGAGATTGCTCGAGCGAGAAAAGGGAAGTGCGTACAGGCAAGTAGTAAGGTATCGACCTTTGCCTCCATCAGCGGTTCGAGCAGGAGTCGCAGAAGAATCGTCACCTCCTCAGAGTTGAGTTCACCCCGTTCCACAAATTCAACCAGGCCCGGACAGGCCTGAAAGACCACCTCTCCATCACCTTGTCTGTGGAAGCACTCTTGATAAGCGCCCGATGCCACGGTCCCTACGGTCGCCATGACCCCAATCCTTGCGCGCGTTGACACCGCTCTGGCAGCTCGAACACCTGCCTCGATGACGCCGATTACCGGAATGTCATATCGCTCACTGAGAGCTTGGAGCGCTGTGGCTGAAGCGGTATTACATGCGATGATCAAGGCCTTCACGTTGAAACGTTCAACCAAGATGTCCCCGAGCTCAATTGAGAAACGTTGAACCTCAACACTCGATCTCGACCCATAGGGGTAGCGCGCTGAATCCCCGATGTACACCATCGATTCAAACGGAAGAAGATCTGAGATGGCCTGCGTGATGCTCAGACCACCGAAGCCCGAATCAAAGACACCAAGTGGTCTATCGCTCCCGCTCGCTTCGCTCATCGCGCCTCTCATCTATCTTCCCGCAATTGTGCGCTCTCGCATCATCGGATCTAGATCCTCGCACCGAGAGAAGCGCAGCGATAGGTCAACCTACCAGAAACCCTGTGCAGTTACGAGATCCCTCACACTACCTGTTCCAGCGAGTACCCGAAACACATTACTCATCAACATCTGCATGCCGAGCACACGAAGGAGTCGCTAGGTACTCAGGCCCTAGAGCTCCATACCAAGCGGACCCGAGCAGCGAGAGAGACCTCTTCATCTCCATTCGAAGTTCCAACAGGTAGCTAGCCAAGCCAGCCGAGCCTCCAAGCACCAACGCCCAGGCTGCTGACCTACCGAGCCCAACGCCAGATGCGCCGAGGCATCCCGCCACTATCACAGCATGAGCGCTCTCTACCCCGCCATCCACGATGACTTCGAATGGAGATCTCGACTCACCCGGCTGCATCTGCCACGCTAGAGCGTCAGCGGTGCTCTGAACGTGGTCAAGCTGTCTCCCACCGTGATTCGAGATCCATATCCCACTCGCTCCCCATCGTCGGACGAAGGGCAGTGCCGAAGAGGCCAGAACCCCCTTTGCAAATACCGGAACTTGGATCTCTCCAACCAGTGTCTCAAGAGTCTGGATACTCACAGAGGTGCTCTGTCGAGAGTCCCGCCACCACGAGTCTCCCAGACCTTTCGCATCACCCGCAGACTGTGCGAGCTCTTCGAGAGCACCAGCTCCTATTCGATAACCTCGTCGAAGATCTCTCATTCGAACACCCAGCACCGGGGTATCGAGCGTAACTACGAGTGCATCGAGCTCGGAGCGAGCCGCTTCATCCACAAGCAGAGTAGTAAGTTCCGTACTAGCAAGTAGGTAGAGCTGAACGAGGAAAGCCGGCTCCCCAGCCTGATCATCGTGGAGCTCTTCGTAGAGTTCACGATGGTAAGGAGAGAGCTTTCTTAGCACGCGGCGGTGCTGCGCGGTATCTCGAAAATACTCTGCAATCACCGAGGCCCGCACCGAAGACCTCGTGGAGGCAGTAAAGGAGACCCCACAGAGACCTGCAGCGACCGCAGCGTCACGCTCATCGCCTGAGCCCAAAAGATCGAGCCGTGCCATCGGAGAAATGAGGAGCGGCGAAGGACGCATCCCGCCAAGAAGGGAGATCCGAGCATCATGGTGTTGGATCTCCGCATCCAGTCTCGGCACGAGCGAGAAGTTCGACCATGCAGTTCGATTTCGGCGCATGGTCAACTCGGCTGAGGCTCCTCCAGCAAAATAGTCAAAGATCTCCGGAAGGAGGAGGCGGCGCGCTCGCCCCTCGAGATCTGAGTGCAGGTAGGTTACCGTCATCTCAGTACCCTACCACCGCAAGTCCACACCTTGACGAATCGCACCGTCGCTTCGGATCTCCCTTCTCATGAGCCTCCTTACCTCATCACCACCGCACGCATGACCCACGTTCAGCTAGGAACTCGACTTCCTTCCGTCCACCTGATAGAAGGACTGCACGATCGAGCCGCAACACCCGTCCGCAACGAGCACACGACATCGAAGGTTCAATCAACGATTTGTAGCTCAACCTTCGAAACCGTTTCGTCTACGATCCGATAGGCACCCAGCTCTGGCGGTACGTTACGATAGGACACAATCACGTAGATCCAGGACGAATCCGGGGCATTTGCAACGTCCGTGGGTGAGGGATACGCTTCGGTCGTGGGATGGGAGTGGTAGACACCAACGATCTCGAGTCCAAGCTCTCGAGCCCGTCGATCAGCGCGAAGCACATCGATCGGAGCCGCCACGTATCGAACCCTGGAGTTCGCTTCGTTCACTGCGGGGTAGACTTCTACTACTCGTGTTGGAGATCCAAGTAGGAACCCACACGCTTCGATTGGTACGTCACGCCCACAGTGGGCCAACAAACGGGTTACGGCAGACTCAAAGACCTCGATCACGTCGCTACCGTAGCCGAGAACAAGGAACAATGTCACCGAGCAAGGATAAAAAGAAGAAGAAGACACCAAATCAAAAAGATGGCTCGGGCCGACGCCTGATCGCCACCAACCGGAAGGCACGACACGACTACGATTTCTTGGAGACCTTTGAAGCCGGAATCGTCCTCCAGGGAACCGAGGTCAAAAGCCTGAGAGAAGCTCAGGTTCAGGTTCGAGACTCCTACGCACGAATTGAAGACGGAGAGATGTGGATGCACGGGGTCCACATTTCTCCATATGAGCACGCTGGAGCTTTCGGCGCCCACGATCCCGATCGAGTTCGTAAGCTACTGCTCCACCGCATTGAAATCGAGCGCATTCGAGGAAAACTCCAACACGAAAAACTCACGCTTGTGCCGGTTACCTTCTACTTTAAAGATGGCCGAGCAAAGGTGGAGCTAGCACTTGCGAGAGGTCGACACCTCTACGACAAGCGCAAAGTCCTCGCCCAACGAGATGCGGACATGGAGATCCGTCGAGCCGCACGTCGACTCGGGGTCCAAATCCATACTTAAAACGCTACCCAGGAGACATAGTGACCCAGTTTCTGGAGCTCGAGTCGGCCATCGGGTGATCAATGCTGACGACTGCAGTCGAAAAGCTCCGGGGTCGAGCACCGTAAAGGTGATGAAGCTTCAAGAGACTCTCACGGTCACAAGTACCGAGGTACGCTATAACACGATGTGCATCCGGCACCTCAACGACACTCGAAAGAGCGGCACCGCCTAAAACGCTTTCTCTCTCGGTGAAGCACTTCGATTCGCTGTCAGTGAATCGCCGTACGTGTAACCGACGCAACCCAGTGAACGACCCATCGAAGAACACATCAACCGCTCTCTCCTGGAGACCTAAGGCAAGAATTCGGATCACCACGTCGAAATGCGAGAACGTCCATGGGCGAGTATGCATCACGGTGCTCTCGTTCACAAACTACTTCCTATCTATGTTCAACAACGTAGTTTCCATGCACTGGCAGCGCAGAGATCTGCTTTCGGACCCGAAGAGGGTGCCAGCGACTAAGGTGTCACTGCGAATACCATTTCGCTTCATAAACCATGGGGGTGACAGGCTTCGACCTCGGACGATCAATGCAAGAGAAGCGAGCAGTGCTCTCCGGATGCACTTTAATAAGCCGGAACCAAAATAAACGCCGAGCCTACGCTCGCACTCGCTGCCTAGCAGCAGCGACGCTCTCCCGGTCTACGTGCCCGTGATCGGATTTTGAGTGTCATCAAAGGGCACTTACCTACACTTGACCCACCTGTGGTGCAGGGAAATCTAGGTGGAAAACCTGTTAGCTGTGCTAAGTCGGTAAAGCAGGAACACTAACTTAGCTGCGCTCGGAGAAGGCTTGTTGCGAGACCGGGGGACGCGGGTTCGATTCCCGCCACCTCCACCCAAGTATGGCCTAGTGATACCACTAGGCCATATGAGATATTCCCGACTTAAGCCTAAGAGGATTCGATCTATTCGTTAGATAGATACACGTCCACAGCGGCAATCAAACTGCGCGGCAACGCACGCTATATGTGTCGCAACAGAGCCGCCAGATGAACCTCGTCTACAACCCGCTCAAAGTACGAGCCACCTTGAAGCGCTATCCCCGTTAGCCTCGCTTGAAGCCATCGATCAGTATCTCCACCGCTTTCACTACGCAGGAAAGCAGAACCCTCTTCAGTCGAGGTGGATTGCAAGATATCTCAGGGGATCAAACCTCTCGTGGACTCCGGTAGACCACACGAAAACTGACGACCGGCATCGAGACGAAAACCCTCTGACATCTGCGAGCCTCAGCGGATTTCAGTTCGTCCCTCCCGCTCACTCTCATCGTTCGCCTCAGCAACGTTTCCGACAGCCTGCGACTGGCTTCAGCATCGAGCACGATGCCCAGTTTCTGAGCTATCCAAAAACGACACACCGGACCAAAATCCTCTCATCATCAGCGATAGGCTCGACATGATTGAGCCGTCTTCTCGCTCTCGATATCCTTGGCGTAGCACGGTGGCGTCCAATCTCCGCACTGCGTCCGAGCGCCCAAAAATCTCTCAAGTGGCCACGTTCCAACGAGGAGCACCCAACGTGGCTCGGCCAAATGTTGCGGCCCGATATCTACCTGACCAAGAAGACGCTCGGTCGGTTCGGTCCTTCCCGACACTTCTCGCCACCTCCCGATGGACCGTCGCATCACGCATGTGACGGGTCATTGATCATGGCTCGGTGAGCCAGAAAGACGTCAAGTCGGTCGGCTTACCCTGAGACCTTCCACTCACCGCATACCGCACTCGTCGGTCCTTAAAAATCGTGGGTCGGTCTAGACACGGGAGACCCTCTGAAGCAGGTCGTCGCATCGTCGAAACAATCTTTCTCACATCGAACAGAGAGCTCGGCTCGAACCGCAACCGAGTATTCAGAACTCCTTATGACCCGCTACTCGGCAACGACGCGAACTGAGCACAACCTTTCGGCACGTCCCCAGAGCAGCTGCGACAAGCTCGGTAGTGGCTTCGTATCGCTCCACTGCCATCCTGCAAACAAGATGCTCCTCTCACGGACGAGACTGATAGTTACCTCCGCCAATTGCGCTCACTTGGTGCCTCAACAGCCGAGTCTCATCATCGCTTGACGCGCATACCTCGAGGGAAGGCCTCGAGACTCATCTACCCAACCACTGTAAAGTGGCTCTCGATCTACTTGGGGATCGTAGTTTGGACAGCTGCTCTTAGCGCCTTCGCTCTCGCCTTCGCTCTCGCTCTCTCTCGCTCAAAAACACTGTGTCCGTCAGCGTCAAGTCCTCTGAAAGTGAAGCTATTTTTCTCAAGCACTCTACGACTCGCCACGTTATCGATCTCGGTGCAGGCGCGAACGGTCACAATTCCCCGCCGAGAGAGCAACCACTCAGTCAGTGCGGCGACCGCCTCTGTGCCGTACCCTCGACCCCACAACGGTGCTGCCAAACCGTATCCGATCTCAACCATCCCAGCAGTATCGACCTCGCCCTTCATACCACAGTCACCTATGACCGTTCCTTGCACCGTGATCATCCAGCCCAAAGGCCGTTCATGTTCAAGTGCCATCGTGATAGCACGGTAGGTTCCATCGTGGGGCCAACCCTCAGCCACCCGAAGCCCGATCAGATTTCCGTGAAGAATAGCGTGCGCCGTGCTCTTGGTAAAAGGGAGTAGGCGCAGGCGCGGAGAGGTAATCTCTTGCGATTGTATGTTCACCTCGCAAACCTATCACAGATGAGCTCATTCCCTCGACCGTGATGCGCATGACCGGTCCTCACACCACCCCCGACCAGCATAAACTCCCCATACCAACAATGGAAAGAGTGCCGTAATCCATGATCTCTCCCACCAGGGGGTTCGTAAGTATTTATCAACCTCAAAACCAACATTGCGGTTGGTGGAGCTCAGCGACCACAGAAACTGAGCAGCCCAACCTCTCTGCGACAGGATCTGTCGCACGGAACCAGCTGCAAACCAAGAGGTATCTCGGGGATGAAGCCCACCACAGCTGCACACGGCCTTGCCTCGATCCTCAGCACACTCAAGCCAAGGGAGGTCCAGGACAAAACGACCACAAGACGTACTAGATGTTACGTCGCCGTCGGCCCGAGAGACGGCTGATTCAGGCGGCACACCCAAGCAAGCCCGCTCGAGGTGAACAGTACGTGCGCACTCCGAAGGAAGTTCAATTACCGTGCCGTCGCCAACTGTGCCAACAGAGAACTCTCCTCTTCGTCCGTCAGACCTGCTCCATGTGGTCCCGGTTGAGCTCGAGCTAGCTCCCACTCCAACGTGTCGGCGAGCGTCTGTTCTAACGGACGAGAGACGAGCCCTGCGCTGCGGGCACGACTCGCGTCGTGAGCACTCAGACCGAACCAATCGCGATCCGATAGCCACAACGGAAGCGACCTCGGTCCCGCCCAGTTCTGCACACCTTGGTCAACCAGCCACGCAGATGAAGCGGCGACGGTATCTCCACGATGACCGGCAACCGAGCGCGCGGTTGCGAGATGGTCCGTGAAGGGCAACTGGTTAGCAGCAGCGTTAAAGGCGCCCACAGTGCCACGCTCAGCACACGTAATAAGCCACTCGGCCAGATCTCGCACGTCAATGAGAGCTGCCGGAAGATCGGGAGCATCCGGAACCAGCACGCTCCCACTCGGGTTCGATGGACGAGAGAATCGCCAAAGCCAGTAGCCCGATCGACCGGATGTGTCACCGGGACCTCCGATCAATCCAACACGAGCAACAAGCGAGCGTTCTGAACCAAAAACGCTGTTCACAGCACCCTCACAAGCTACCTTCGCCCGACCGTAATCGGCCATGCTCTGCATCGCATCGGATTCAAGCGGCTCCTGTATTGGCGCCGACTCGTCCTGATTGAGTTCGCGCTGACTGGCGTACACACTTCCGCTCGATACGAATATGTACTGGCCCACTACCGCGTGTAGTTCGGCGACCGCACCTCGTACGTGGCCTGGCTGGGTCGCAACATCAATCACGACATCCCAGTGCTCGCCAACCACCTGGGCGTAGGCGACCTCACTACTACGATCCGCTCGCACGAAACGCACTCCAGGTAGTACGTCACCAGAGTCGCCGCGAGCTAGACAGGTAACGCTGTACCCCCGACCCAGCGCCTCGAGCGCCAGGGTTCGACCGAGCCACGCCGTTCCACCTAAAACTAAGAGTTTCACTCGGACTCCAACGTGATGAGGTTCCGCTGCACTGCGCTTGCACGGTAGCGAGTATCGAACCCTGAAAGAGTTTCGATGAGCTTCGATCTACAGACAACGGCAGGACCCACTCCTTGTAATGAATCCGTCGACATACCCTCGCTCATACCCGCACGACCTCCCCGAAGGCCAACTTCAATCTTGCACGATGCAAGTCATACAAGAACGGTACCACGGTACGCCCTCACGCCAACAACCGGTCAACCAGAAACGTAATGCGCACCATCACGCTGACGCGAAGCCCTCTCTCCTCTCGCTCCGCCCAGGGACCTCAGATCGATACCGACCAACTATCAGTACGTCCGTTTTAAGCGCTGCAGAACGCCGTTCAGCCTGTTGCCTTCAGCAAGCATGCCGACTCGAGGCCGTCACGATACTACAAAAGCCCTTGACGGCATAGTACTGTCGACAGACCAAGGTCAACTGACTCGTCGACGCGAGTGTCGCTCCTTCTCTATCAGAACGACTCGCTCTGGTGAACGAATCGGCACAGTGGACGACACCAAGCACTCTCTTTCGACCGATAGTACGATACTCTGAAGCGTGCCCTCAAATCGATACCTGAAGCCGACGTACCGCCCGCACGATCGCTCCAGCGCGCATCTGAGCAGACCTCTTCTGTACTCACCCATCGGTAGCGTTAGCCTTAGCCACGACCATCGCCGACACCGCTTGTGTACGCAGCCCTCATCACAGAGCTGACCCAGGACCAGGCAGAGGAATCTGACCTACCCTCACCTCAAGCAGGTCCTCACAAACGGTCTCACCACGACCCGACCGCCAAGAACATCTTTAGCAGAGAGCGCATGGCATGAGCCCTGGACACACTCCACGTTTCCGCACCGCTATACCACACGGAACACACCCTGACCGATGGAGGCGAGCGCAATCCACTCAAGCTCTCATCTCTGGTCATGAGCTACCTTCGTCGAGACCCTTCCCCAGCGCTCCCCGCCGAGGTGGCTCCTTGAAGATATAGTCCGATGTCTCATCCAGAAGGCTTATCCTCACAGAGGATCTCCGAGTCCCCACCTTCACTACCAAAGGGATATCACCCGACAACGCACCACCCATCGCAGTCACGAAAGAGGGTGGAACGACAAGGTCTGCGACCAAACCAAGTCTCGTCACACACATCTTGCACCAGAACCCCCTTCTCGGCGTCGCCGTATCCCCGGCATCCTCACTCCGAAGAACATCGAAAACCACCAATGCTTCAATGCACTCGCGTTTCGCTCGAGCCCAACCAGGAGAGATCCCGAGCAAGGACTGAAGTTCGCGCGGCCTGCGGTCACTCCAATACTGTCGTTACGCCATCGGCTGAACCACAAGAAGGCGACCAGGCAATGACTCGGTTTACTTGCGCGACCAGCCCAACCCTTCCAACCTTGGCACCGTCGTGAAGTATACGGGGCCGGTCATTGCGGCATCGAGGAGTGCACAGCGCTTCAGTGATCAGCCTGACCCGAACGACCATACTGGTCAAGGTGGTGCTGCATGACCCGTCGGATTAGCTATCCGGTCCCTCGCATCGCCCTCCAATAGTCTTCTACGTCATCTTTTTGGATCGGTCCGCGTGGTGAAAAGATCGGTAGCGTAGAAGTTCGAAGAAAAACCACCTATGACACCGATAACACTCTGCGGGATCGATGCGAGCTTCGCGCATCAAGTCGTCTCTAACAGTGCGTCGCGCACCGCTTCGGGCTCCTCACAGCCGACGACCCACTCATCCCACGACTGATCTGAAAAGGTCACCCGAAGCCCATGCACTGTCGCCTCATGAACAGCAACGAAGAGCTTTCTTCCCTGCTTATAAACGGTTGCGACCGAAGCGACTCCTGGCACGCGCATCCCGACCTTGAAGCCGGTCCGAATCCGCGTCCACTCCTGTGCGTCATCAACCACGTCGATAGCGTTCACTGACGCCATAGGCACCCGAAGATCACCATGAAGTGACTCCACCGCCTCAATGGTGCTCAATCGCAAGACTAGATCGTTACCTTCGCGTTCGAGATTAGCCATCGGTGCTCCTTTTTCATCTTGCGTATTTTGGTTACAAACGCCCGCCATCCGCGCCCTGACGGCAGAAGTTCTCATCGCTCACCACCGAGAATACGTCCGCTCGACCTCGTCTGCACAGCTCACACGGAAAGAGAGTACGACGAACCCATCCCTCTCTCGCACCAACACGTACGTAGGGTCCCGTATCTTCCGGCAGAATCTACTCCATCAAGTTCAGTGAGAAGAGGACCCAGCGACCAGTACCGCTACGGATGCACTAGCTCGGACCGTAACAGATACTGCCCCCATTTCGCCGTATCTCTCTGACCGTCCCTTTCTCCAAGATGATGGATCGAGCCTACGATCACAATCCAAACATGCGAGCAGGCCGCGTCACGCAACGCAGTACGTCTCAACGAGGTCTCTCGAGCGCATCTGAGAGCGGAGCCCACGACACGAGCTCTACAAGCGTGTTCTTCTCAATCGAACACATCGAGCTCCGATCGTTCAGAAGCTGCGAGGAACCTCGCTATCCACAACCTCAGATCATCCAAACAGCACGCTATCAAGTCGTGACCGCACCCGCTGACTGTCTTCACCACGGCACCGATCTCTTCACCACAAACCTTCGAGGAACGCGGCTCCACCACACGGTCCGCATCACCATGAACGATCAGAACCGGCACTTCGAGCGATGCGAACTGGGAGACTACCTGATACGGGTGAGCAAGAACCATCCTCCGTCGAGCCATCCGACACCGCTGAGCAAGCTCGGAGAGCACCCGCTGACGTTCAGCGTCAGACCCAGGAGACAGCAGCACAGAGGCAAGTAGATCGGAGGCAACAACGGAGTCATCATGCGTCGTTGCCCGTAGATAGGAGCGAAGCGCCCCTTGAAATTCGGAGCCCGTAAACTCGAGTGCGGCCCGATCGCCCACGGAAAACGACGGAGCAAGTAGAACTACACCAGCGATTGAGTCACTTCCATAGAGCGAGATGTACTCACCAATGACCACCGCACCGAGCGACCAGCCCAAGAGGTACAACGAATCTCTCTTCGTTTCATCAAGAACCGCATCGATCACGCTGTGTAGATCTCGGGCCCACTGGAAGTTGAGTTGAGGATCACGATCCTCATCGAGATCGACCATAACCTGTGAAGATCCATGCCCACGCTGGTCGTAGGAGTAGCCGACAACATCGTCGTTCATCGAGATGTCATCTCCAACAAAGAGTGGAGAGAAGAGCACTCCCCCACCTGCAAAGCCATGCACACAGAGCAGTGGAATCGAGCCCATACCGAACCGGTAGGTAGCCAACTCGCCCTTGGGACCTACCGGTCGCCAACTCAATGACTCAGGTCTCTCTGCTTCACTTTGCATACCCCTGTTCTAGCGCATCCGCCGCAATATTTCGCAAAACCCAGACATCGAGTTGCAATCATGGAGCGAAAGAGGCCGAAAATCCTGCTCAGCTGAGGGCTGCGCTCTCACCATACACACCCTGTAGGGTTCGAGTGATCACTACCAGGTCGAAAACTCAGATCTCCAACACAGCACCTCAGAGACGTCTCAGGTCTCACAATCGATCACGGAGATTGAGAGTACAGCTCATCCACCCAACACTTTGGAGAATCGGCCCGCTCCACCGATCCTCGGAGCTAGACCTCGAGGTAGCGCCGGACTGCAAGCGCAGATCCACCGGTTCCAACGACGATGCCGATCAGCAGCACCACGAGCTCCGTCATCAACACGTCATGACCAGTAAGAACAAAACCATTCAGTAGCTGCACGCGATAGTGTTGTATGAGGTAGTTAAAGAGCGAACGAATACCGATCACGGCGCCACCAGCAATCACCGCACCCAGAACCCCTTGAGTGAAGCCTTCCAACATGAACGGGACGCGGATAAACCAGTTCGTAGCACCGACGAGCTTCATGACCATAACCTCTCGTCTTCGAGAGAAGATCGCCACGCGGATCACATTCAAGATGAGAACCGAGGCCGACAAGAGCAGCACAATTGCTAGCCCGATGATGACGGCCTGAGCGATCGAGCTCACCCGCTCGAGTGTCCGGATCGCTGCAGAGTTGTACTCCACCGCCTTCACGCCCGCTTCTCCATTGAAGATCGAACCAACCGCTGGCGCTTCAGCGGGATTCTTGAGTACCACGCGATACGACGGAGGTATCTGACTCTCTGTAGCTGCATTCAAAAGGTCAGGCTGATTCGCGAAGTAACGACGAAACTCCTGATACGACTGAGCCTTGTCCACATACGTGTAGCTTTGCACCTGATTCATCTGCTTGAGCTCGACGTTAATCGCCCTATTCTGAGCAGGCGAAGCGTTCGGCTGCATAAAGACGAGTAGCTGTACACCTCCGCGCCACGCAATCGTAGAGGTTGCTACCCCCTGCTTGATCAGGAGAGCTGAACCAACCAACGCAAGAGAGACCGCTATGGTCAGCATTGCTGCCAGCGACATCAATCGATTACGCCAAAGGTTCCCAGCGGTCTCCCGCACTACATAGTCCACCGACACTGCCACGTCATTCACCCCGCGATATTGCGCACGCGTCCACGTGCAAGATCCGAACGGCAACACGGAGTTGCCTGAAGTTAAACCTCACTCGCTATCGAACGCCCAAACCGTAGACTCCGCGTACCTGATCTCGAGTAATGAGACCTTCGTCAATCTCGATTACTCGACGACGCATCTGATCGACAATACCGACATCGTGCGTGGCCATAACCACGGCGGTACCCGTCCGATTGATTCTCTCCAGCAGCCGCATCACACCCCACGACGTCTCAGGATCGAGATTTCCCGTCGGCTCGTCCGCAAGAAGAATCAATGGTCGATTGATGAAGGCTCGAGCGATTGCAACTCTCTGCTGTTCACCACCGGACAGCTCATGAGGGAGTCGGTGCATCTTATCCGCAAGTCCTACCAGCTCAAGGATCTGAGGGACCTGTGTCTGCGCGGTCTTGCGAGACTTCCCAATGACTTCAAGCGCAAAGGCCACATTTTCGTACGCAGATTTATTGGGCAGCAGACGAAAATCCTGGAAAATCGAGCCTATGTTACGACGGAAGTAAGGAACCTTCCACGAGGGAATCTCACTCAGATCCTTCCCCGCAACCCACACGCTCCCCTGATCTGCCCGTTCTTCCCGTAATAAAAGTCGCAGCAGTGTCGACTTACCCGACCCAGAGGATCCAATAAGAAAGACAAACTCACCTCGATCGATCTCAAGGGTTACACCTCGAAGGGCATAGTGACCAGCTGCATAAGACTTGTAGACGTTCTCTAGTCGGATCAATGAAGCGTCCTCCTCTTCGATCTAATCCGTCGCCACGGCTGACAGAGTTATTCGATGCATCCAGACATTGCAATAGGCTACCAACGTTCACGAACCTTCAGGCATCGCCCCAGTGGCTCGACGCCACTGAAGATACGCCTCCATAAACGGCTCGATATCGCCGTTGAGAACCGCTTCTACGTTTCCATCTTCGAAAGAAGATCGATGATCCTTCACCATCTGGTACGGCGCCATCACGTAGGATCGGATCTGACTTCCCCAGGCCACATCGCTTTGTGGTCCCGCAATCGTATCGAGCAACTCTCGTCGCTCTTCCCTCGCTCGTTGTTCGAGCTTGGACACCAGCATCTGCATCGCCTTTGCCTTATTTTGCATCTGCGAGCGCTCGTTTTGACAAGAGACCACGATTCCGGTCGGGAGGTGGGTGATACGTACAGCCGAATCGGTGACGTTGACGTGCTGACCACCGGCCCCAGAAGAACGAAAGGTGTCGATCCGCAACTCCTTATCATCGATGGCAACAGTGATCTCACGGTCGGCCATGAGCGGCGTGACCTCCAAAGAAGCAAACGACGTTTGACGACGATGCTGTGAATCAAAGGGTGAGATCCGCACCAAACGATGCACCCCCTTTTCTGCACAGAAAAGACCGTAGGCGTATCTCCCACGGACAATGAAGGTCGCAGAAAGGATTCCAGCCTCTTGGCCATCGGTCACTTCGTCGAGCTCAAACTCAAAGCCTCGACCTTCTACGAAGCGCTGATACATGCGGAGCATCATTGCCGCCCAATCTTGGGCATCGGTTCCACCCGCACCGGCGTGAATTTCACACAGAGCATCTCCTTCGTCAAACTCCCCACCCAGAAGGGATCGGATCTCGAGCTCAGAGAGTTCGGCCACCAGCTCCTTGCAGAGAGTCTCGATCTCGGAGCGGAACTCCAATGCTCCCTCGTCAAGGAGCTCGTCCGCAACCCTCGCCTCCGATAGCTTCGCTTGAAGACCGTCAACAAGTGTTAGGTCAGCGTTGATGCGGCCAAAACGCATGGAGAGCAAACGCCCCTTCTCAGGATCGTCCCAGAGGGTAGGATCCGACATCTGCGCCTCAAGCTCGCTCTTCTCCTCAATCAGGCGACCATAGTCGAGATATCTTCGCGCCTGTTCAATCCTCCGCTCGAGCTCGTCAAGATCGCTAGCGAGTTCGCTCACGCCGCACCCCCATCACCGGCAATCTCGCTACTGTGTGACACCGCTACGACCGTGGCAGTGTTTAAACTTCATGCCCGATCCACACCAGCACGGGTCATTGCGACCGACTCGCTCAGTGGCGGACTTGACCAATGGCGTCTGGGTTGCTTCGAAGGCCTCATCCTCTGAGCCAACAAATCGGCCAGGTGATGATGGAGGAGTCTGGTAGAAGTCTTCCATCTCTGCGGTTGGCGAGCCCTGGAGTTGAACGCCTCCAAGCATCTGAGCTGCGGCTGCAGTATCCAACAACGAGATATCCGTTGGATCGCTCGCTCCAAAGTACGAGGCTTGATTGAGATCCATCATCTGCGGAGCCATGCTGACGACCTCCAACGAGAACACGTAACGAAGGTAGGTCTCATCGATGTCTTCCATCAACTCCTCGAACATTGCAAAGCCCTCGCGCTGCCAGGCAACGAGCGGATCTTGTTGACCCATCGCTCTCAGGTTGATTCCCTCCCTGAGGTAGTCCATATCAGAGAGATGCTCTCGCCACTTCTGGTCAATCACGGCCAACATGACGTCTCGTTCCAACTCTCGCGCCGTCGTGGTACCCTCCGGGAGACGTTCGTTCTTCGCCTCATAGAAGCTCTCTGCGTCAGAGCGCAACGAATCAAAAATGTGGTCTTTCGTGATCGCTGCGCTCAAGTCTTCCGGCGAGAACTCCGTGGGCCAGATGTGCTTAATCTCGTTGACTAACCCTTCGAGGTCCCACTCTTCTGCGTAATCTCTCTCACAGTACAGGTCAACGATGCTGCTCAGCACGTCACTGAGGATCTCAAGGGTCTGCTCTTCAAGGTCCTCCCCTTGAAGAACTTGAAGTCGGCGCTCGTAGATGACTTGACGCTGCTGATTGAGAACCTCGTCATACTTGAGCACTTCCTTGCGGATCTCGGCATTCTTGCCCTCAACCGTCGTCTGAGCTCGCTCAATGGCCTTGTTGACCATCTTTGCCTCGATCGCATCGTCATCTGGGAAGGTCTTTTGCATCATCCAGTTCACCGCTCCTCCAGAGAAGAGGCGGAGGAGATCATCCTCAAGGGAGAGGAAAAACCTCGATTCACCGGGATCACCTTGTCGCCCTGCTCGACCACGAAGCTGATTGTCAATGCGACGACTCTCATGACGCTCTGACCCTAAGACGTAGAGACCCCCGGCCGCGCGAACCTTAGCCCCATCGGCCTCGCAGTCCACACGTGCTCGAGCAAGCGCGCGAGCGTAGAAGTCACGACCTTCTTCCGTCTCGAGTGAGAAGTTATTCGCCAGCATCTCCTGCTCGGCTAAGCCCTCCGGGTTACCGCCAAGTAGAATGTCGACACCGCGACCGGCCATATTCGTCGCTACCGTCACGGCTCCACTACGACCGGCCTGCGCAACAACATGAGCCTCTCGCTCGTGTTGCTTAGCGTTCAAAACGTTATGCGGAATACCCTTCTCGCTCAAAAGTCTCGAGAGAAGCTCTGACTTTGCCACGGAGGCCGTTCCGACCAGAACCGGTTGTCCGATCTCACGCCGCTTCTCTATGTCGGCAACGACCGCACGGAACTTTGCCATCTCCGACTTATAGATAAGGTCCGAGCCATCGTGTCTTTGCAACGGACGATTCGTCGGGATAGGGATGACCTGCAGTCCATAGGTATTGGCAAACTCGGCAGCCTCGGTCTCCGCTGTACCGGTCATACCTGCTAGCTTGTCGTACATGCGGAAGTAGTTCTGCAGAGTAATCGTGGCCCAGGTATGGTTCTCCTCTTTGATCCGGACCCGCTCCTTCGCCTCAACGGCCTGATGAAGACCTTCAGACCACCGTCTACCCTCGAGCGTCCGACCGGTGAACTCATCGACGATCTTAACCTCGCCACGCTCGACGATGTAGTCCTTGTCTCGACGGTAGAGTTCCTTCGCCCTGAGGGCCTGTGTCAGCTGGTGAAGATAGGTAATCGACGAGAGGTCGTAGAGGTTGGCCACTCCGAGCGCCCGTTCAACTTTATTGATACCTGATTCTGTGGGGAGAACCGTTCGCTTCTCTTCATCGACGTCGTAATCCTCCCCGTTACGGAGCGTCCGGACGATCCCGGAAAACTTATAGTAGAGCTCCGGGGTGTCCTCTGACGGTCCAGAGATGATCAGCGGGGTCCGAGCCTCGTCGATCAAGATAGAGTCAACCTCGTCGATAATTGCAAAGTTATAGGACCGCTGCACCCTCTCTTCGAGAGATCTCGCCATATTGTCCCGCAGATAGTCAAAACCAAACTCGGTATTCGTACCATAGGTAATATCGCAAGCGTAGGCAGCCCGCTTCAGCGTCGCATCATTCACCTCTGGTGAAACACGACCGACGCTCAGCCCGAGAAATCGATAGACCTGCCCCATCCACTCAGAGTCACGCTTTACGAGATAGTCATTGGTGGTTACAACGTGAACGCCTTCCTCGGCCAAAGCATTGAGATAGATCGGCAAGGTAGAAACGAGCGTCTTTCCCTCTCCGGTCTTCATCTCTGCAATCCAACCAAAATGGAGCGCCATTCCACCCATCAACTGGACGTCGTAGTGCCGCTGTCCGATCGTCCGCTTTGCGGCCTCTCGGACAACCGCGAAGGCCTCAACAAGCAGATCATCGAGCGTCTCTCCGTCGGCCAGCCTCTTTCGGAACAAGACCGTCTGCTGAGCGAGATCCTCGTCGCTCAGAGCCCCCATCTCACCTTCGAGATCGTTGATGAGCGGCACAATTTCGCTCAATCTTTTGAGCTTCCGACCCTCGCCGGCCCGTAGAACCTTGTCAAAAATACCCATACCCATCCCAGCGTAGTCCGTTGTCGGAGTTCGATAGCATACAGAGTCTCAGCTCGCCCTGTAGATCGTACGATCTACAGATTCCTCTACGAACCAATCAAGGTATCGACACGAATACTCAGTTGATCAAGCGTCTCAGCACCTGCAAGCATCAGCTCCCGCAGTTCGACTCTTCGACCATTAGGAGAGAACGGGGTCTTCGGTATCGATCAATCCGATCGACCCATCATCACGTCGATACACCACGGCGGATCGGCCAGTTTCGACGTTTTGAAAGAGGAAGAACGAGTGCGAAAGCATCTCCATCTGGAACGCTGCCTCATCTGGCGTCAGCTCCGCCACTACAAAACTCTTCGAACGAGCAATCATAGAAGTATCTGACTCGCCGCTAGGAGCGACATCGGCCTTTACCGTGCGATGGTGAGGATGCGAGCGTGCAACGAGCCTACCTTTGAGACGTTCGAGCTGATGACGCAACTTATCTTCGGTACGGTCAAAGGCCTGCAGCTTCTCCATACCGGTCGCTCGAGCTCGTACGACGTGACCATGGGACTTGATCGTAACTTCACACTCGATACGGTTATCAGCAGACTTGACTGAAGTTTCCTCGAAAAACGTCTCGGCTGAGATCGGTTCATCAAGGAATTGACCCAAATGGGAGAGTCTCTCTACAACGAGCTGTCTCACCGAGTCATCGACCTGACAGTTCTTATGTCGAAAGTCAACCTTCACAGTTCCTCCTCTAAGTCGCTACATGTCTTTTTGACGTCACGTAGCTCCAACGCCGGCACCCTACGCAGGCCGTAGGCGTTGGAACGTACCGCTCTTTACTTCGTCCCCATAGTCCAAGATGCCAAGTACTCCTGCTGTGCAGAGGTTAAGACATCGAGCTCAACGCCCATTGATTCAAGCTTCAGCCGAGCGACGCTGTCGTCAATCTCACGCGGAACGCCGTAAACCTTTGCCTCTAGGGAAGCACTCTCCGATTTCAGCCACTCGACTGCAAGAGCCTGATTTGCAAAACTCATATCCATCACTGAGGCTGGATGGCCCTCGGCAGCTCCAAGATTTACTAGTCGTCCATCGGCTACCACTCGTACAGCACAATCTCCGCGATCTGTTGGAACTAAGTACTCTTCGACCTGTGGTCGAACGTGCCTTCTGCGTTCTCCATCGGCAAGCGATGCGAGGCCAGCAAGATCGATCTCTACGTCGAAGTGGCCCGAATTGGCTAGGATCGCTCCATCTTTCATCATCTTGAAGTGCTCAGTACGAAGAACGTCTCGGTTCCCAGTAACCGTAATGAAGATGTCACCCTCTGCCGCGGCCTTCGTCATGGGCTCCACACGAAAACCGTCCATGACCGCCTCGAGAGCCGGCAGCGGATCGATCTCAGTGACCACCACTTGCGCTCCCATTCCTCTCGCTCGAGAGGCGACACCTTTACCGCAGTAACCGTAGCCGGCAACGACTACGACCTTCCCTGCCAACAGGACGTTAGTTGCGCGAATGATTCCGTCGAGCGTGGACTGCCCAGTTCCGTAGCGATTATCAAACATATGCTTCGTGTTTGCGTCGTTGACCGCTATCACTGGGTAACCGAGGGCATTCGCTGACTCCATTGCCCGCAGTCGAATCACGCCGGTCGTGGTCTCTTCTGTTCCACCGATCATCTGCTTCAGTTGCTCTGGTCGCTCCATATGAAGCCTCGATACCACGTCACAGCCATCATCCATCGTCACACTCGGCTCCCAATCCAAGAGTGCATCGATATGGGAGTAGTAGACCTCTGAACTCTCACCTCGTATGGCATAGGTCGCAATGCCCTCGTGCTTTACAAGGGTCGCAGCCACATCATCTTGGGTCGAGAGCGGATTTGATGCGCACGCTCGGACCTCAGCCCCACCAGCCTTCAAGGTCCGCAGAAGATTAGCGGTCTCGGTCGTGACATGGAGACAAGCCGCGATCTTAAGCCCTTCAAGCGGGCGTTCCTTCAGAAAGCGCTCGCGAATACTCGCAAGAACCGGCATATTTGCGTCCGCCCACGCAACCCTCTGACGCCCTAGATCCGCAAGGGCGATATCAGCAATGTCGTAATCCACCATAACCACCGTTTCTCATCTGCAAAGGTTTCACTTAGGCTAGTGAGGACTCGCTACTCGCCCGACCTCAGGCGCTGCTTGAGGTCGACAAGAACCGGAATTGGGCCCGGATCGATCCGCATCAGCTTCGCAAGCTCTAGTGACACCACATCGCCGAAGAGGACGAGATCGAGTAGCTGCGCAAGATCGCCTTCTCCCTCCGCCCGCTGGGTCAGAAAATGGGCGAGCTTTGGCTCCAACATCTCGCGCATGATCTCAAATCTCCTACTGACTTGGGGATGCTCCGCATCGTGACGGAGTGCAACCCAAGAAAACGACGATTTCGTCAAGTCAGTTCGTTCTTCCCAGCCGGTTAGCTCATTATGACACGTCTCAGGCAGCACCGTAGTAAAGGCTGGAGACTTCGTATTTTCGTTGATCTGCGCCTTCCAGCGAAATCCAGCAACCGCTCCAAGAGCGGCAGAGGAAGCTATGACTGGCACCGTTTCCACCAGCTTCTTGGCCAGAACCGCAGGCTCAGATCCGCTCAGAAGCACCTGGTCTCGACGACGCTTGAGCTGAGCGACGGCAAGATCTATCCAATGGGTCGCACCGGGGAAGAGACCGACCTCTTCGAGAACTACGAGTGGAGGAATCGACATCGCCCCGAACGCCGCCCGCGGCTGCGGGATTTCTCGGTCGACATGAATCACCGGAAGATGGTTGCGCTCGGCAAATGTCGCAAGCTCACCTCCACCCGTCACAATGACAACCTGGGCTCCCTGCTCGACCGCAATCTGTACTGCCTCGAGCGTCTCCTCGGTGTCACCGGAGAATGAAGCTGCAAAGAGTAGGGTCTCTGGCCCAACAAATGCCGGCATGGTGTAGGACTTAATCACGACTACTGGCACCGCTAGAAACGGACCTGCTATTGCAAGAAGGACATCACCACTGATTCCACTACCACCCATGCCGAGGACGGCAATATTCTCAATGTCCTGGCGAACCGGCAGTCCTCCGAGAGCAATGGCGGACTCTGCCGCCCGCTCAATCTGCTCCGGGAGCCCCAACGTTGCATCCCACATCGACATTGAGTCGAGCACACCATCCATATCCATCACAGCCACGACGCTTTCTAACTATCGAAATCCGACCTTCCAGAGGGGCTCGCTCCCCACTGCGTAGCTATTGATGAAAGAGTGACAGAAGCCGTTCGTGCTCATGATCATCTACAACTTCAGACTCCTCAACCAACAGCACTGGTATGTCATCTACTATGCCATACTTACGCTTGAGTCGCGGATTGTAGAGAAAAGACTCCTCCTCGCTATAGAGAAGTGGACCCTTGTCAAGAGGGCATGCAAGCACCTCAAGCAGAATCTGCGATAGCGCCATTGATCTACTCCTCTCCCTGCATGGTCTTTTCGTCCGCCTTGGATATCACCGCTAAGACCTCGTGCACCCGAACCGCCACCTCGCTCGAGCTCTTCGCCTCTAGATTCAGACGCAGGAGCGGCTCGGTATTGGACGGGCGAACATTGAACCACCAGTCACCGAAGTCAACGGTCAACCCATCGAGCTGATCGATGTTCGCACGATCACCATAGGCATTTTGAATGAAGTCAAGTACCGAAGCAACGTCTTTCACCTTGGTGTTGACCTCTCCTGAGGCAGCGTAACGCTCGAAGGGTACTCGAACTTGGGAGAGACGATCTGAGGTGCCCGAGAGGACAGAGAGCACAAACATGGAAGCGATGAGACCGGAATCGGCACGATAGTTATCTCGAAAGTAGTAGTGACCTGAGTGCTCTCCTCCAAAGATAGCTCCAGACTCCGCCATGGTCGCCTTGATGAAAGAGTGCCCGACGCGAGTCCTGATCGGCACGCCGCCTAGCTCCGAGATAATCTCAGGAACGGCCTTGGAACAGATCAGATTATAGAGAATCGTTGCGCCAGGGTACCGTCGGAGCATCTCTGATGCCACGAGGGCAGTTGTCGTAGAACCCGATACCGGAGCGGCCTCATCATCTACCAAAAAGACTCGATCCGCATCTCCATCGAACGCAAGGCCGATGTCAGCACCTCGGCTCAGAACTCTTGCCTTCAGATCGACAAGGTTCTCCGGCTGAATCGGATCTGCCGGGTGATTGGGGAACGTACCATCAAGATCTCCGTACATGAGATCGAGATCAAAGCCGAGCGCCTCGAAGACTGCGGGCACAACAAGCCCTCCCATCCCGTTGGCAGTGTCAGCCACGATACGCAAGGGGCGCATCACGCTGAGATCCACGAAGGACCGGACGTGGTCGACGTACTCACCAAGCATATCTCGGTCCGTGTTACGAACTGGAGCGACACCACGATTTGCCGGACTGCGTTGAAACTCTTCCGCTAGAGCTTCGATCTCAGCGAGCCCGGTGTCCATAGAGATTGGACCAGCGGAGGCTCGACACATCTTGATCCCGTTGTATTGAGCCGGATTGTGCGACGCAGTAAACATCACAGCCGGCAAGTTCAGCTTTCCCGAGGCAAAGTACAACAGGTCGGTCGAACAGAGACCAATCCTGATGGCAGAGACTCCCACGGCATTAGCTCCCTCGATGAAAGCTTCGGACAGCTCGAGACTCGAAGAGCGCATATCGCGCCCGACGACGATAGTCTCGCCACCGACAAAACGAGAAAACCCAGCACCGATCGCTCTCGCCGACTCACTATCGAGCTCATCAGGCACGAGCCCGCGCACATCATACGCCTTAAAAATCGTTGTGTTCATACCTACCACTACGTTCGTATCGGGACGCCATCACGTTGTGACGCCCGTTCAAGGATAGTCACTTACTCAAACTTAGAGTCGGGAGCGCACACCTCTGACTGCCTTTTGCAATCGCCTCGGATCGACCGCCACGACTATCAGGGCTAAGAAGACCACAACGGAGAGAACGGTCGTAACCTTGTCGAGCTCTGTTGAGCCATAGTGCAACACCACGTGATGCGAGGTCGGGACGACAACCATCTCATTTGGAGCTACACGATAGGGACCCTCGGCGCCAGAAGCGTGCCAGTTCGGGAAGTAAGAAATCTTGACGAGAGTCGGAACACCGAGCCGAGATACCGAGAAACTCAGCGTAGAGTTCGTCGATCGAACGTTCGAGACCGTCGTTGTTGGCAGCGTTCGCTCAGATGGTGCTCTACCCCCCGGAGCAATACGTCGCCACGAAGCAGGACCTGCCTGTGCTCGGAAGATCGACCACGATGATGGCGATTGATACCATGCTGTTGCGAAGGTCAACCACTTCGGGCTGCCCCCACCCAGACTGCTCCAGACGACCGGATCATGACGAAGCGGTGTTATCAGGTGCGAACCGAGCACTCGATAGATGTTCCAGCTATCACCCAGCACCGACCCGCTTGCACCGGGATCAACTGCAGGCACCACGCTAATGAGCTTGAGGGCGTGATCTTGCGATGCAGCGGCCTTTACTTGAGGAGAAAATGCCATGTAGTATCGCACCCCGAGCAGCTGAAGATGCCGGACACCAAGAGGTACGTTCAATCCGGCATACGGAAGGCCAGCCATCGCCTCAGAGGGGCTCTCGGAGAGTTCAGATTGGTTTAAGAAGTGGTATGGAGTCGTCGCCGAAGACTCGAAAAATAGACCTTCCATCGAATCGATACAGCTATTCGTCCAATATGGGAGGAGCATCAGAGCCATCGGAGTACCGAAATCGTTCTGGTTTGAGTTGTACTCCCACATCGCACGCCCACAACCATCGGTCTTTCCGACTCTGGACATCGCCGACATCAACTTCTGATACTCCGGCCACCCAGGCTTTGCCTCATAACCGGAGTAGTTCCAAGCCGCCCACTGAGGAACGAACGATGGGGTTACGTGGGTGGAGAGCCAAGACGGTAAGGAGATCAACGGCGGTAGGACCCCGATCGAAATGATCAGTACAAAGGCGACTATCCCGATGACCTTCGACTGGCGCTGGAGTCGATCTTGTCGAACCCGATCTCCTCGCGATTGCTCACTTGTTGACGAGAGTTCATCGGTCGGGGCGTCCCGTCGTAGGAACGCGGAGCTGCGGCTCCCGATCCGCAAGCGAGCAATACTCACCGAGCCGTCGGAAGGCTCGGACTCGTTGTCCCACTCTGTCAGCTCCCCGAGATTTTGGCGGATCAGCTCTAGGAGTCGAGGTGCCCACAGGGCCACCTCCGAGACCGCTACACCTGCGAGAACGTAGATCGAAATGACGTAAAAGGGGAGCATGCGAGCGTTATAGACCGCGCCTTGAGGAAAAACTATGAAGGCCACGGCCGAAGCGATACCAGCTACTCCAAAGGTCAACCCAAATCGCCGACCCTTGACCACGGAGATCACTACTCCTAGTAGAGCGAGGTAGATCCATGGCCTCAGTGGATCCGGAGCGAGGGTCTGAACGTAGGTCGTCACCTTCGTCCAGCCCATCGATGTTGTATACCCCACGTTCCACAAGAAGGGGACGACCCAAAGTGAGATCATCAAAACTCCGAGAACGCCGACGATAGCGAGCCGAACGACCTCCCGTACTCGACGCCCGGTTATGACGTAGACGAGAGCAAGAGCAGCCACAAAGAAGGCAGGGAGCAGATGCGAGAGGGCGCAGAGGCCATAGAGTAACGAGGCCCCTGCGATCCTGCGAGGAGTGTCTAAACCTTTCACGACGACGGCCAAAAACCAGATACCGAAAGCTAAAGAGAGAGAGAATGCGTACTCCCCCGCCAGCGTGGAGGCGAGGTTACCCCCATCGATTGTGTACGTTAGGTCGTACAGGTAGGCAAAACCTGCGAGCGAGAGCACAATCGGATACGGTTGGCGAAGTTTGGCAGATCGTCCCAGGTAGTACATCGCAAACGGAAGTGCGAGCGAACCTGCAACGGTAATGAACTTAAAGGCGATGTCATAGGGTATGACCACCGAAAGTCCCGCAACCAAGAGCGCTGGAAGCGGAAAGTAGAACGTAAAGAGCGGAAATCCACCGTACCAGATCGAGGTCCAGCCAGTGAGCTGGAAATGGGCGAAAAGCTGCGACTTCGCAAAGTATGGAACGATGAAGTGAGCTCCGGTGTCGCCTCCCGCTGTCGTAGTATTCGAGAAGAGAAGGGAAGGGTGCAAAGAAAGAACGACTACCACTGCACAGGCGAGCGGAAACAGCCAACCCCAGGCGTTAGACCAGTCACGTCTCGAACGCTTCCTTTGAGTCTCGCTGCCGCCTTCTGTGTCTCCCGCCGTCGCTGAAAGCACTGAAGCAACTGTCACACGTCGAGGGTAATCGCTGTTCACGCTCGGAGCGCTCTCGCCCTTAGCACCCTTTCACGTGAACCATCAACATGGTGCAGCCGGGCTCTACCGTTTCGTTTGCGCTGCTAGCTCCATGACTTCGTTTACTGTAGAACCCTCCCCGTCACGGTGCCACCAACGCGACTCACACGCCGAACAGCTCCGCAGGACGACATCGTGCAAAGAGACCGTCAGACGGATCTCAACGAGAGTTGACTCTCGACAATTAGGACAGGTCATCGGCGACATCTCCACTCCTCTACACCACCACACGATTCACAGGATCGGTTCAGAAAGCATCGGCAGTTCATGAGAAATACTTGAGAAATACCGTCAAAGTTGATGAAAATCGACCCTACTAGGACGATTACACCTTTGCGATCAGCACGAATGCGACGAGATTGAAACCACAGTGAGCAAAGATTGAAAGGCCGAGGCGCTCGACCTTCGTTGTGATCGCTGCAAAGATCACACCAACAGCGAAGAGGCCCAAGAACTGAAGAAGCTCGAAGTGGGCTAATCCAAAGATTACTCCACACGCAAGGACGGACAGTGCGATGTCGACCCGCTGAGGAAGACGTCGAAACGTCGATCGTAGGGCACTCAGCAACAGTCCACGAAAAAAAAGCTCTTCGATCAGAGGTGCTCCGACTAAGACGATGAGAGCTACTACGACAGAGCCCCCGCCCTTGCCGACTCCGACGAGATTCTTTGCCGGCTGCGAGAGCGATCGAGAGAACGACGAGTTTCCAACTTCGAAGGGCAGGTAGAGAACTGGAACCACAACGAGCTGACAGAGCACTCCAATGATCAACCCGAGTGGAATATCCGGCCATGGCCGAATTTTCAGTCCAAAATCTTGAGCGAGATGACGAGACCCATATCGCTTCGAAGCAAACGCTACCGATCCCACGAGGGCGACCCATAGTCCGACCTCATCAGCGGCGAGTGTCGTTGGGTCGTTCAGCGCGGAACTCAGCGAAGCGTGCTGCGCAACGATCGCAATAGCCGAGAACAGTGACGCCAGAACAATTCCCACGCCGAGGCCGACAAGCGGAAGCCAAAGAGGCACAGGCACTCGTGGATTGGACTGACGCTCTCCAAGAGAGCTTTCCATCGCCCCACTCTACCGGCACATCTCTCGTTGCGGACACGCTGGCAGGGCTCTAACTCTGGGATCTTCCTTAGAGCTTATGAGGAAAAACCTAGAGGAGGGTAAAAGCGCGTAGCATGTACTCATGTCCCGCAACATCAAAGACATGCGTAATGGCAATCGTCAACCGTCGAAGCCTAGCCCAGAACAAGGGTGGAGATGGATCGTCATCTCCTTGGTCGTTGTGGTTGCTCTCTTCTTACTCTTTACATCATTGTCGTCAAAGGCAACAACGAAGGCCCTTACGTATAACCAATTTATTAGCGATATCCACAGCCATCAGCTGAGCTCGGCGCTCGTCGACAACACCACCGGAATCATCACCGGCAAGCTTGCCAGCGGGACAGCGTACACCGTGACCGGACCTCTTCCAGAGATCCCCGCTGACATCACGCTCCTGCAAAAAAGTGGAGTGGCCGTCACCTTCCAAAACACAACGACGGGCGTACTCTCTTCACTGCTCTACTACCTGCTTCCAATTGTCGCTATTTTGGCCTTTTTCTTGTGGATGAACCGGCGAGCCCAAGGGCAGATGTCAGGAATCATGTCGATTGGTCGATCGAAGGCGAAGACCTACTCCACCGAGAGACCGAGAACCACCTTCGATGACGTCGCCGGTTATTCAAGCGTGAAGACCGAGATTCGTGAGGTCGTCGACTTTCTGAAGCAACCAAACCGCTTCAAAGATGTCGGAGCTCGCACACCCAAGGGAATTCTCCTCGTGGGTCCTCCTGGGACCGGCAAGACTCTACTCGCTCGGGCCGTCGCCGGCGAGGCCGGAGTCCCTTTCATGTCGGTCAGCGGGTCTGACTTCATGGAGATGTTTGTCGGCGTCGGTGCCTCACGTGTTCGAGATCTCTTCCAGACGGCACGCAAGCAAGCACCGGCGATCATCTTCATCGACGAGATCGATTCCATCGGACGCAAGCGAGGAGCCGGTCTCGGTGGAGGGCACGATGAGCGCGAACAGACGCTCAATCAGATGCTTTCGGAGATGGACGGCTTCGACGCCGCCGAAGGCGTCGTCATTATGGCTGCCACCAATCGTCCCGATATTTTGGACCCAGCGCTCCTTCGTCCAGGACGATTCGACCGGCAGATCGTCGTGCCACTGCCAGATCTCGAAGAGCGTCTTCCGATCCTACAGGTCCACTGCAAGGGTAAAAAGATTGGCGCAGATGTGGACCTCGAGATCGTTGCCCGAGGTACGCCGGGAATGAGTGGTGCAGACCTCGCCAACCTCGTCAACGAGGCGGCTCTCCACGCAGTGCGCCGTGGTGCGCATCAGATCGATATGGCCGACTTCGAGGATGCTCGTGATCGTGTGCTCATGGGCCAACGACGGGACTCTCTCGTACTCTCCGACGAGGAGAAGGAGAGAATCGCTTTCCACGAGGGTGGTCACGCAGTGCTCGCCTACGTCTTGAAGTACTCCGATCCAGTTCACAAAGTTACGATACTCCCGACCGGCATGGCACTTGGCGTCACACAGCAACTTCCTCTCGAGGAGCGCCACATCTACCCCAAGGAGTACATTGAGGACTCGCTCGTCGTCCGCATGGGCGGTCGAGTCGCAGAGCTCCTCGTCTATGGCGACCTGTCAACCGGCGCATCCAACGACCTCGTTGGCAACACCGAACTCGCACGAAAAATGGTGCGAGAGTGGGGCATGAGCGACCGCGTCGGGCCGATGGCATGGGGCTCTCAGGGCATGGTCTTCTTGGGAGAAGACCTCATGCACTCCCGAGATTACTCTGAGGACACTTCCCGAGTGATTGACGAAGAGGTCGAAAAGATCTTGCGTGAGCAAGAGCAACGAGCGATGGACCTTTTGACCGACCACAAGGCTGGACTTGAGTCGGTTGCACGCGCACTGCTAGAGCGTGAGACCATAGATGGGAAAGAGGTCGGTCGACTAGTCGACGATGCGTTCGGCAGAGAGGTTCATCCCGGGGGCAAACGAGTCATTGTCGTCCCACGCCTTGAGGCCGTCCAAAACATCGCAATGATGAAACAACCAGAGCTACCCAAGTAGAGCAGAATCACGACAACGTCCTGTGAGGCGCTGACTCTGCCGCCCACGACTAGGGCTCTTATCGAATCCGATCTCGAAGTAGGACACCCGTTTAATCGTGGTTCTCGCCTACGGTGAGTCCCACCTCCCCCTTCGAGATCGTGCCCTAGGATAGCGACCGTTCTCGACATCACTGAGATCTCGCTGCTGTCACACCCAGGCTCCATAGTACGGTTATGGTTACACGACAGCTCGCACTACTCGAACCCATGACGACCGCCAAGCATCTGACACTTGATAACGAGACCAAGAGAATTGGGCGTCTCAACGTCGCAAAGGCACGCTATCTCTTGCAGGCAACGACCTCCTCAGAGCTGACGAGCCACGATACCTCGATCAGCGAGTCCCTCAGCTAGTCAGCAGAGACTCGGTCCTCTCGTGGCAGTTCGGTTAGGCTAGCTACACCCGAGAGAGAGGACACGAGTGGGAGCTCCATCAGCTGCAGAACTCTTCGAACTACCGGTGCACGCACGAGCAGTCATCATCTGTGCTGAGTACCTGGGATTCTCTCATGCAACGACGGCCGGAGTAACGAACGCACTTCGATCGGGTCCGCTGAACTCCGCTCGAGTCATGGCCCCGGCGTCTTGGGTACGAGCGGCAGTAAACCTCCATCGAGGCGAAGATACTGGCCTGAGCGTTGTCCTTAACGCACACCATCCCATACTTCACTGTCCTCCGATTACCTTCGCTCCCACACTGCTCGACGGAACGGGTGGCTTACCAGCAACCCCCGAAGAGCTCTGGGAACACGGGGACCTCGATGAAGTTCATAGAGAAGTACGAGCGCAGATCGAGCGTTCCATTGCATGGGGATTCGACGTGAGCCATCTCGCAAGTCATCTCGACATCATGGTCAAACGTCCCGAGTTCTTCGATATCTTTATCGATGCCGCCATCGAGTTCGCCGTACCGCTCTCCTTTGACCCACGCCTCAACGAGAGCACCATCGGATTCCCCGCCACCAAGCTCGCTCGAGACGAAGGCATTCCCACACCAGACGCAGTCGTCTCTCTTCGTGAGCTTGACATCCATCACCGTAGCCAAAGAGACCTAGAGATCTGGCTCGACGAGAACCTCGGCGCAGGTATCACCGAGTTGACGATGGCACCAGGAATCGACACGCCAGAGCTTCACGACCTCTTCGCTGACTGGGAGTACTTCGTCTCCGACCTTTCGCTCTTGACGACTTCGACGAACCTGACCCAAGCTCTCAAGAAGCTCGATATCAAGACCAAGAGCTACCGTGAGCTGCGTGATCGTGCTCGGCTCCTCGGAGTACTACCCAGCCGAAAAGTCAGTGCGCTCGGCTAACTTGAGTTCAAGCTGGCGATACTGCTCGGTTGCAGTGACCGGCAAGAGCTGTAGAAGCTTCATGACGTCACCTTCGACCTGAATCTTCCCACCCATGAACGCTGTGTTCGCATCAAGAGTTCCTTGCTGCATTGCGATTGCATCGTGCACCGCGATGGTGAGCTTCACATCGCCACGACCCGAGGACCCAAGTCCCGCAGCGGCAAGTTGACCATCTTGAATATCCCAAAAGTACTCACGGTCGCCATCGGGCCCATCGGTAATGACGTAATCAACGACGGCAGAGAGGCCTGGTTGTCGCTCCATGCCCGCCGCTAACTCCAGCGTATCGTCAATCCAATCTTGGGTTAACCACACTCCCATATCCAACTCCTTCAGATATTGCGATCATCACGCTCTTGTTAGAAAAACCTTTCAACACGCCGTAGCCGTTCGAGACGTCATACCTCAGGCCGAAGCGAGAGAGTCGCTACCCTCAATTCCCGCAAAGAGGTCACGCTCGATCGTACCTTCAGGGATCGAATACGGTATCCCCTGCACCTGGGCGAGACAGAAATCCTCCGTAGAGTAGGCCGCAGCCTCGTCTTCAACGCTCAGAGCAAACCAGAACGGCGAATTTGGATCAATCTGTGTACGGTGGGCAAGGAGAGCCTCACGTCGCACGGCAAGAAAATCTCGGACCTCTATCGATGTGGTCACAAGATCATCTTGACCCTCGCGGTCAAGCCGTTCCTTTGGAAATGGTGGCTCGAGGCCAAGCTCCAAAAAGCGATCAAAGATCGCTACCATCCGCTTCTTAGACCACGTCGAATAGTACAGCTTCGAGGTCGTGTGCGCATCACCAAGATCGGGTTCATAGAGAGGATCAGCGGCGAGGGAGAAGGCCGCAACTGAGATGTCGTGCACTCGGAGATGGTCCGGGTGGGGATACCCAGACTGGTCCTCCGGATAGGTAATCAGTACGTCAGGACGATACTTACGCACCAGTCGGACAAGGTCATCGGTCGATTGCTTTAGAGGGATGTTCCAGAACGCTTCCGGGGACGCATTCGCCTCGGAGTCCGGCATACCTGAGTCGCGGTAACCAAGAAGCTCCACATGGCGGTATCCGATGATCTTCGTAGCATCTGCAAGTTCCTGAGCACGAACGCTACCCAAGTCAGCACGGACTTCGGGGGTGTCCATAGCTGGATTCAAAATATCGCCCTCTTCGCCACCGGTTGCAGTCACGAGAACACAGTTGACATCCTGAGCTGCATAGTAGGCAACCGTCGGAGCACCCTTTGAGGACTCGTCATCTGGATGAGCATGAACACACATCAAGGTAAATGTTGAACTTTTCACACAACAACGTTACCGAGAGTAGGTAGTTTCTCCGATCGGAGAGGCGAGAACGGTCACACAACCCACTGGATAGGTTCGCACCATACCATCCCGCAACGAGAGGAGATCCTCCCTTCAAAGGCCCCAGGTCACAGCTCCACTCGAAGAGCTACGAAGACTGCACGCATATCACGAAGCCAGTGTCCAGCCGGCTTAACATCAAAGAGCTCTACGTCGAGCGTCTCTCAACCCGGTCTCTGCACACGCTGGGCTCTCCTGACCCAGCTCTGTCTTCGGACGATGCGCTCACACGCGATCTGCCTCCACACCAACCAGGACAACTCCCACTCGGCGCATCAAGGGAATAATTGACCGCCCCGTCTACCGGCAGAAGCTCTCACGACTCACACGTTCTGACCTACTTCCTCGTCAGTGAAGTATCCAAGAGATCACACGGTCACCGCAGGAAGAACGTTCCCTCACCTCCCTGACAACCGGCCCACGAGGGCCTAACTCTTGGCTCGGACACAGACGAGTTCGTCACCGAACGAACAGGCATACATTCACCTAGATATAGCCATCCAGGAGACCTAAGCTGAACAGAGGCTAAGCGTCCCAGGCGGATGGGAAGAAAGCACCCGAGACGTGGTTGAGGAGATTATGAAAGCTGTTAGGTCACGAGCCGACACAGGACTCAACGAACCCGAGCGAACATCCGAAACTCCGTCGGGGAAGAATATCTCTCGCCGCACCTTGCTGGGTGTCATCGGTGCGGGAGCCGCTCTCATCGTCGGTGGGTCAACGGTTCAAAATTTGACCGCATCCTCCTCTCTCGGCTCGGCTTTGGGCACTTCCGGATACACCATCTATACCGTCACTGGTGACTTTCCAACGTACGACCCACAGACCTTCCGCATTCGGGTCAATGGATCGGTCCAACATCCGCTTACGCTCTCCTTGGACGAGCTGAAGGCCATCGACAGCACGACGCTCAAGGCAACCTTCCAATGCGTAACCGGCTGGATTGTGCCAAATCAGACCTTCGGCGGAGCGAGGCTGACGAAGGTCATCGAAAAGGCAGGTCCGAAGTCAGATGCGCAGTATGTGAATTTCACGTCCTTCGATGGAACCTACACCGAATCACTACCACTTGCTCGGGCCATGAAGTCCGACGTTATCGTCGTCACTCACCTCGACGGCGCACCGCTGAGCCGGCCTCATGGAGCCCCGGTTCGCCTCTTTGTCGACGGCGAGTACGGCTACAAGTCCATCAAATGGTTGAGCGAGATCACCCTGTCACCGACCCCAATCGTGGGCTACTGGGAGCAGAACGGGTATCCCAACAATGCCACTATCGCATGAGTGCATCGCGCTCTTCACTGTCGAGCGATAGCTCCACCAAGTCTGGTAGCGAGGTGGAGACGTGGGTCGATCGAGCACCGGCCGGTACTCGATTCTCACACAACCTCTTCTCCATCCTCTTTACTGTGGCACTGGCAAGTGGACTCATTCTGCAACTCTCCTTCCTCCAGTCCTGGCTCGGGCACCGGCTCCTCATTCGAAACGTCCATATAGCGGTATCGTTGCTTGCCTTTGTCATCGGTGCCGTAGCGTTCACGCCTCTCGGCGGTGCGAAGGGGCGCAAGATCACCACGCTCTTTTCGACGTGGTTCGAGAGCGATTCACTGTGGATGCACCGCTGGATCGACCAGCTTAGAAGGCCGCCCTACAGCCGTTCACGACCGAACGCGGGACAGAAGCTCCTCGCAAATTCGCTCGCTGGTTCAATGGCGATCCTTTTGGCATCGGGTATCATCCTCTGGCTCTTTCGGTACTTCCCTCCCTATCTCAGGATCGGCTCGACCTTAGCTCATCAGCTCTTTTACTACCTTGCTACCATCCTTGTGCTCGGTCACATCGTTCTCGTGATCCTCTCCTCCGAGCGACTCAAACGCAAGCGATGACAGAGAAATCGATACCTACGGCAACAGGACCACGTACCACAGTGACGCTCGATCCAAGGGTGTCTATCGCAGAGATCCCCCAAGACGACCGAACCTCTGTGTTGGTCTCAGCGTGGTTCCGCCCCCTAGCAGCGCGATCATTGCGCACGCTCCGAACTCCTCGATCACGGTCGATTACGACCCGTTTTCGGGACGTGCGACCAGAGTTTCCGTCGTAGCGATGACCTCCCGGAGGAGCTTGGCAAGAGTCTGCTGAGAGCTATCGTCGAGCGCTCCCATCACAGCGGCCTCTTGCTGGTTGAAGACCGGAAAGAGCTCTACCATGAGGCGATGACCGTCTGGGGTCAGAAAGATTCGGCTCGATCGGCGATCACGAGCGTCTTGGACCCGATACAGAAGTCCACGAGACTCAAGCGTCTTGACCACTCCACTCAGAGTTCCCTTCGAGACTCCGACCTCTTCGGCGGCTCTTCCCATATCCGGACCATCCCAAATCCACGCTACCCACAGAGTCACAAATCCGGTCCACGTGAGACCAGCCTCACGCAGGAGACCCTGTTCGAAGTGATTACGGATCAAACTCGCAGCTCGATGGATATTTGATGCCGCAGCCATAGCGGTCGTGTTGAGAGCAAGGTTCACGATATGGCACTCGATAGCACGCTCCGTCTCTTGCATGGTGTAGTGACCGGTCAAGCTACCCTCCTCGTACCAAAAAATCGTGTCACGATCCTCGTCAGGCTTACACCAGGCCAAAGGAGTCCCTCGACCTCGCAGCACACCATAGCACTCGTGGTGCGCGCTCTCATCTCAGAGGGAAGCATCCAACTCCGGTCAAAGCTCTAGGAGCACCCTCAGCACTAGCGGCGGCCTACCTCTCGCTACGACGAGAGCGTTCAGGACGAGACAGGTTGTGACACTCGCTAGTACAGATCCACCTCGATGGGAAGCGTCTTAATACCGTGAATGAAGTTTGACCGAACGTAACGCGAAGGCCCAACAGCCCGGACCGCTGAGACTCGTGCTACAAGCTCTTCAAAGATCACTCGCAGCTCGAGCTTGGCTAACGCACTGCCCAGACAGAAGTGTGGTCCCCCCTTACCAAAGGTCAGGTGGTCGACTCCCCTCCGACCAACATCAAATCGGTTCGGTTCCTCAAAGATATCCTCGTCCCTATTGCCCGAGGCGAACCAGATCACGACCTTATCGCCCACACCGATCCGACGACCACCCAGCTCG
>JBMFXG010000005.1:0-36059 GCA_049964535.1 Acidimicrobiales bacterium
CGAGAACGCCGGCAAATACGATAGCGACAAGCACGAGTCCTGTAAAACGTAGACTTGTCCAACCCCATGTCGGTGCTTCGATGATCGCTGAGACCAAGGCGAGTAGCGATCCCAAAGTAAGGACCGACCCTACGAAGTCAAATCCTCCGACACGAGTGGGCGTGTTGGAAGGAAGAAAAATGAGAGCTGCGACGAGCACAGCGAGGGCGACTGCCCCGCTTGCTAGGAAGATCGACCCCCACCAGAAGTGGTCGAGCAGGACCCCGCCTACTAGTGGACCGGCAGCCACGCCGACTCCAGCGCTTGCAGTCCATCCGGCAATGGCCGTTTCCCGCTGCGTTCCCGAGTGGAAGATATCAACGAGCATCGATAGCGAGGACGGGATAGCAAATGCTGCACCTACGCCCATCACGGCGCGTCCGGCGATAACTACCCCAACTGTGGATGCCACGGTAGCAATGAGCGACCCAAAGAAAAAGAGTACGAGCGCAAAAATAAGCGTGGGCCGTCGGCCGCGACGATCTGCCGTGTAGCCGCCAATGATGATCATTGCGGCAAAGGTGGTGGTGTATGCGTCAGTTATCCACTGCAGCGCAGAAGTTGATGCTGATAGTGCTCGAGCGAGCGATGGAATTGCTACGACAACGATCGTGTTATCGAGGGCAATGAGAAAGAAGGTCAAGCATAGAACGAGCAGAGGCCCGAACCTAAGATGATCCGACCGGTCGCTCGCTAACCTTTGCGGTGGAGTAGGCACCTCTTTACAATAACTCCAACCAGGTGACTATGTGAAGATTCTCTTCGTGTTTGGTAGCGTCTTGAGAGATGGAGCACGGGTTCGTGCGGTAAGAGATCTTTAGGGTTTTCGGAAGGGCGTCAGAGACGCCCCTACGAACTATTTACCTGCCCGGCGTTGCCAACGCGTCTTTTTCAGCATCTTCTTGTGCTTCTTCTTTCGCATTCGCTTTCGCCGCTTTTTAATTAGAGAACCCATGGTCTGTAGAACCTAGTGGGCCGAAGGGTTGTTTCCGTCTTCTCGGCATGTAACTTCTCTTGAGTCTTGGGGTCCTTGATAAGCTGACGGGATTCCTAACCTGGTAGGTTGTAGGAGCCGTGCAGTGGCGGATAGTTCAATCGGCAGAACGCCTGACTTTGGATCAGGAGGTTCCAGGTTCGAGCCCTGGTCCGCCAGCCAGAAACCCCCTGGTCAGACAGGGTTCGGTGTACTTGTGTTGAGCGTGAAGGTTGCCTAGAACACATTTTCGGCACATATGAGCATCTCGTTTGCGCAAAGCCGTGCGCATCTACAAATAATTATGCAGGATACCGTTGTCGAGTGATGGCGGGATCGACTTGTGTTACCTATGCGGCCCCAGAGCGGCGAGGGAAAATATTGCTATCTTTCGCTGGTGGCGAATAAGCGCAAATAGATCGGGGATCTCCCTCGGATCTTTAGGATACGCGTGAGCGTAGGTGTTGAGGAGTTGTGGGCGGGTGGCCGGGTAATGCAGCTGCCTTGACTTGCGCAACATCAACGGGAGCGCCATCATCGACGTAGCGATGTGACGAAGGGCGTAGGTTGTCGTCTCTGTCGGGAGGTCAAAACGAATCATCGAACTTCGGGCACTTCCGCTGGAAGTTTGCGAGACGAATCTCTCCGCCCTTTGTGCCGCAGAACGTTCGATCTTCTGAGCGAAGTCCGCTGGACTCCATCTGGTCTTGGGAGACTCTTTATCGAATCCCGGTCAAGGAGAGTGCCCGAGCTCTACTTCTTTTCGTTGGGGACTCACTACGTGTCCTTCTGACCTCCGATAGGGACTTATCGATTCGTCGCTGGCTAAGTACATCGAGCCCTGCGATACACACGGCGATTGCTTCACCGGAGCGAGGCTGTATCAGGCGAGGAGGCCGAACAGGTTTCGATCGTGGTCAGTGTCCGAGTGTCGGGTCAATTCAAGAAGATGCGTGCGCGCTCCCTGGTGTCACGATCTCATCCGTCCAGCGACGGAGCGAAGCCGCATAATTCGGTGGACGTCATGGCTCTATTTCGCTGTGAAGAGAGCCTGCATGAACAAGGGGGTGGAGGCTCGTGAGGGTTTTGGTGGTGTTTGAGGTTGGACACAAAGAGTGCGAAGGACTTGAAAGCATGGAAGGTTGATGTCAGTCTCAAGGACTCTATCAAACCCCTGCGCACCATAGGAGAGCTGCGGCGCTCGTCGGAAGGCTCGACCCAGTTGTTGTGAGCCGATCGGGACGGCGTGTCAGTTTCATCGGCAAGGGAGATTGATCGTCTGTTTGAGGGAGTAAGCAGCGGCCTTACTCCCAAGGCTCAGCGGTAGTAACTTACCCTAAAGGAACACCCTTAGTTGCCTGGTAGGACGGGCTGGATGGTCTCCTTTCTTACTGGTGAGAGCGACATTAGACATAAAGTTGAGCGCTCACGCCTTGCCCCTTGCGATCTCGGAGACGATAGCTCTCTACTTTGACATTGATGACGATCTCGGACATGCGTGTGGAGTTGCCATCGATGTGCTCTTTGCGGCTCGATCAACCCCCGAGCCGACCGTGAGAGAATCGCCCCTCACCTTCCCTCCGAATCGATCTCGGATAATTTACTCCTGAACCCCTCCCTTAGGGCCGTGATCTGCTGGCTATTGAGGCGTTGGCCCCAAGTGAGTTCGTGGTACTCGAAGGTATAGCGAAGCAGTCGGTAGTGTACGTGGTCCGGTATCTGCGGAAAACTCTCCAGGGTGATCTGAACCTCACCGGGTGATGCGGTCGATTGATATCGGATAGCGAAACGTGCACCAGTTTGATGAAGGTCGTCGGGCTGGATTGTGTGGATGCGTTCATAGATGATCAGCGGCTCGTCTTGGGGGATAAGGCGCTCGAGCGGCTCCCACTTCACGGGAGCCGTCTGTGGTTGAGGGCGTCGTTCGAAGAATGGTGATAGATCCTTGTGTTCGAGATATGAGTAGTCGTCGACCTCCATGGCCAGCTCGGGAGAGACGCTTGAAGATTGGGAACCGATGCCCCACAAGTAAACCTTTATCCCGAACTCCTGGGCGCTAGTGACTCCTTCGAGGAAGTCACCGTCGCCTGCGAGAAGGATCGCCGTCTGAATGGAGTGTTGGCGAGCCAGATTGTTGAGATCGAGTAGGAGAAGGGTATCTACGTTCTTTTGGACCCCGTTTGCGGTGAGGTGGCCGATACGAATCTTCGTCTCTGCGACAGAGGCTACCTTGCGCTGTTCAGGGGTAGGAGTGCGGTCTGGTGCGGCGTCGTACCAGTAGACGCGAAGTAACTCTCGTCCTGGAGCAAAGACTCCAGCTCGTTCCCGTAGGTACCTGATGAGGTTGCGATATTGAAGTACAACGTCATTACGAGTTAGCCGCTGGTCATCAGTGGAGGGAAAGACAGTGTCGATGCCTCCTGCCCAGAGATACCCAGCGTCTACGAAAATTGCGTAGCGGTCCATTTCTCGCACCCCATTCCTGTTTTGTTCCCCGACGAATTGTTAAAAAGTAGATTGCACTTGTGACACATCAGAGTCCTAGATAGCGGCACGAGTGTCTTTGGAGAAGACCTGCTGCTGGCTGGGTGTCCCACCGTACTACACCAGACCAGTTCGACCGCGGCTTACGTGCCAAGAGCGCCGGCGGACTGCACGGTGGGGTGTACGACGTGCGCGCGCGTACCAGGCAGGAGACCGACGGGATGTCGTCTGCGGAGTACGACAAGTTCGGGCTGCGCGGGAAGGGACTGGACGCTGGTGCGCATCGCTGGAGGGTCGTAGTTTGTGCTCAGCATCTCTCCGGAAACTTGGCTCACGTGTTCGTCACCGTGATTGCATAACTTTTTCTGACTGTTCACGGATGTGAAAACATTTTGGACACATGCCGTCTGCATGTCTCTTCTACTCACTACCATTCGAAAAATGCCTGTGAATAGGGAACAGGCGAAGATTGTTTGAATAAGCAGGAAGAGAATTAGGTGCATTTTCTGACTTTAGATTAGCGGGTTCTAGGTTCGAGCTCTGGTCCGCCAGCCGGAGCACTGAATTCCGGGCTCACCTGTCGGCCGGAGCGGTGTGGAAACCAGCTTCTTTTCGGTATGGATCTGTTAACTTGAAGTCGCTTCCGGATAGCGTGGGCGGGCCTGAGGCTATCGTTGATGGCTCGTCGGAATATGGTTGAAGCTCCATTGCAGTCTCGTGAGGTGTGCGTTAGGGAATTAACTACCAAACGACAGCACAAGTGCTGGATTCGCTGCAGATGGTCCGATAGCGTTAGGGCATGAAGGATAGCAAGCAGCAATGGGATCGCGAGCGATGTTGGGATGAAGATCAACGTGATCCTCTCGCAGAGTTTCGTGACTACTTCTACTTTGACGACACCGATCGTATCTACCTCGATGGTAACTCACTCGGACGGCTTCCAAAACGTACACCGGAGCTCTTGGGTGACATGGTTCGCAGTGAGTGGGGCAGCGGGCTCGTTCAATCATGGAACGATTGGATGGATCTACCACGGTCCGTTGGCGATCGTCTGGCGCAGAGTTTCCTCGGTGCCTCGCCTGGCGAGGTCATCATCTCGGACTCGACTTCGGTAAACTTTTACAAGTTGGCTTGTGCGGCACTGGATGCGCGACCAGGTCGCAAGGTGATCATTACCGACAGCGAAAACTTTCCAACCGACCGATATATTTTGGCAGGGATTGCCCAGCAGCGTGGTCTCGAGCTGCGGACGATAGCCAGTGATGTCGACGGAGCGGTAGAGGTTGGTCAGCTGGCAACAGCGCTGAGTGAAGAGGTTGCGCTCGTCACCTTCTCTCACGTTGCCTATCGTTCTGGAGCGATAGCGGACATGAAGGAGATCACTCGTCAAGCGCATCGCTGCGGCGCTCTAACCCTTTGGGATCTCTCTCACTCTGTTGGATCGGTACCGATCGAACTAGGCGAAGACGATTGTGATCTTGCGGTCGGGTGCACGTACAAGTACCTTAACGGTGGTCCGGGCTCGCCCGCTTTCTTGTATGTGCGTGCCTCGCTGCAAGAGGAGCTTCAGCAGCCTATCTGGGGATGGTTCTCGCAGGACGACCAATTTGAGATGGGAGTGCACTATGTGCCTAAGGGTGGCATCGAGCGTTTCCAGGTCGGAACGCCGCCAATCATCCAGTTGCAGTCGCTTGCTCTCAGCCTTGCGATTCTCGAGAATGCAGGTATCGAACGTCTGAGAGCAAAGGGAATGCTCATCACTGAGGCCCTGATCTCAATGGCGGAAGAGCTGCTTCTTCCTCATGGCTTTCGACTGGCCTCCCCCGCAAGGGCTGAGATGAGAGGAAGTCATGTCACCTATGCACACGACGATGCGGCGCTCATCAATCGCTATCTCGGGGAGAGGAGTACAACGATTACCGATTATCGGACGCCCGATAGGATTCGTATTGCTCCTGTTCCGCTATACGTCAAATTTGAGGAGCTCTACCGAGGGATTGAGACGATATCGGAGGTGGTTCGGAACCGCCGATACGCCTCACAGTAGCTTGCTGCAGCGTGGCGTTAGGAACCACTGGGAGATCGAACGGTGAGATCGGCTCCGCTGAGATGCAGATGGTGAGCGGCCTAGACTCTTGTGAGCGTGCTGCAGTGCAGCTTGTTGCGAAACTCCCTCGTACTCGTGAAGAGATCACCGCGCTTGAGCCGAACTCTACGGTTCAGCTCCCACGTTCGAGTGGGGTGAGCTATCGATGGTGCAAGTCGAAGGTGAGTCTGCGTCGTCGGTTCTCGGCTCAACGTCTTCAGAGGACGACAGAGCGGCGGCGTGGCATCGGAGGGATCAATGGTAGCGCTTCTCTGTGCTCTCGACGATTGGATATCGCAGCTTTGCTGGCGTAGCGAGAAGGTGCAGAGCCGGAAGCTGGCAGGTGGGCCGTATCGATACGGGCTGGAACGTTGGTGGCTCCGATCGAGCGACAAGCGAGATCGAGTTTGTGTGAAAGCTCAGGCTTGCGGTTTGACCCAAGTCTGACTCCGCTATGGCGCGCGCAGAAGGGGAGCAGGACTGCTTGCAAGAGTGGACATGGTTGGTGCCTCGTCCTGCTCATTTGGGGGTATCGGTGCCGTCTGGGATGGGGAGGAAATCTATCCGCTGCGACCTTATCAAGGCTGCTGCTCATACGTCACGCTCTCTGCCACGGTCTGCTCGGTCACGTCGTGGGGGCGAACCCTCTCAGCGTCAGTATGGGCAGTGCGGGTAGCGGTCGAGCTGTGGCCGGCTCACGGTGGAGAACGACGAACATGGAGCGGGCGTCCTCGCTGCTTTCCGCGCTGCGACATCGCATGAGATGAGTCTTTGGTCGGGCCTACCGTGAGGACCCACTCGTGCGAACGGTTGTACAGAGAGGTCGATAGTGCGCGCGCTCGGGCTCTTAGTACCCGGCGGGAAGGCTCGCCAAGACAGGGGATATAGTTAGGTCACCGCACTGGAGGTTCTGGATAGTGCCACCATATGGATTGAGCGCAGCGGATATTGTGAGGTACTGATAGTCGTTAGGCGCAGTGACCTCAAGCGATGATGATGACGGACACGAATCACCTGAATATCCAGTGGCATCGGCGTAGCCAACGATAAAGTAGGCGGATCCTCCAGGCTGGAGGGCTACCTTCGTGACGGGCTCCGGCGGAACGGATACGGAGCTCCCTCGAGTCAGGTGAGTCGGGATGCTACTTCCGGAGGAACTCAGCATTTGCAGTCCTGGGTAACCGACAAGGTAACACTCCGTTGCAGCAGTGTTCGTGAAGGAGAAGGTGAGCGCTACCGACCCAGCTGCAGCGCTTGGATGGCCTTCTGCGAGCTGTAGCTGAGAAGAGATGCAGCGACCTCCAGCTACCGGGACTTTTCCAGCAGCCGTCGTGGAGGTTGTGGAGGTTGTGGAGGTTGTGGTCGAGGTGGTCGTCGGAGCCGAGCTGTGGGATTTGTGATGCCGGTGAACCGCAACATGAGTCTTGGTTTTCCGTGCGGCAGTAGTCGACGTCGAGGCTGCCTGGGAGCCACAAGCAGCGAGTAGCACGGCGAGGATACCAAGACTCCAAAACTTGTTCATCAATCGCATCGAAGGCACGTTAACTCCTTATGGTTGGGTGTCGATTGGTTTCCGTTGTGGTGTACTCTACCCAGAACCCGAAGGAACTATCCTAAGCGTGCGATGCCCAATATCTGAGGTCTCGGGTCGAGTTGAATGCTGAGACCGGATGCGGTGAGCTGACTCTTGTCGTCCAGACTAAGTAGTAGGAGCGATACGTAAGAGCCGCTGTAAGGGAGTTGGGAGCCACCAGTTCCACGTTCCGAACAACGATACTAGCGCCGGTACGAGTATCGCTCGAATGATGGTTGCATCAAGGAGAATGCCGACTCCAAGACCGGTGGCGAGAATCTTGACGTCGGTGTTGGGCGCTGATGAGAGCGACGCGAATGCTAAGAAGAGTATGAGCGCTGCGCTCGTGACGAGTTTTCCTACACGAGCGAGGCCTTGCTCGACTGCTTCGTCCGTCGAGCTGCCCTGGTCGTACTCCTCTCGGACCCGAGTCAAGATGAAGACCTCGTAGTCCATGGAGAGTCCAAAGAGAAAAGCGAAGACCGTGATTGGCACCCAGGATGTGATTGCTCCGGTTCCGCCGATGGAGAAAAGCGACTGAGAGCCGTGGCCCTCTTGCCAAAACCAGGTAAGAAAACCGAACGTGGCGCCGAGTCCAAGAAGGTTCAAGATTACAGCCTTCAAGGAGAGAAGAACGGATCGGAAGGATCGTGCCAAGATAATGAACTCTAGGATCGCCAAAATTGCGATGAGCTCGATGAGGTTCCCATAGGTGGCGTGGATGAAGTCAGATTGATTCGCTCCAAACCCGCTGACTCCGAGCACTCCGGCTTGTTTGTTCAGGTCCGTACTTGTTGTTCTAACCGGACCAAGTGACGCATTGTCGATCGTTTCGGACCCTGGGATCGCCAAGATGTCCGTAAGGGATGTATGCAGTGTTGGGTCGAAACGTGTTCCTGCCTGACCGCTTGCGAGAAGAGTCGGCCCGCCGAGTCGGAGAGACCGAACCTCTTGAGTCACACTCCTCTGTTGTGCTGTCTTGACGAGTACCTCGATAGGGGTGAGAACACCCGGGGGCACCCCATCGCTTACGAGCGAGCGGTAGGTAGTAATAGCAGCACCGTGCTGGGACTGCGATGCAGCGTTGGTCTGACCTAGCTGGATCGACCTTAGCGGGGCGCTCAGAATGCCGAGAATGACAAGGGCGGCGATGGCAGCGACCCAGCGATGCTTAACGACACCATGGGTCCATCGGAGCCATAGCCTACTCACGCCGCCCGTTCTCTTGCGGTGGGGCCAGTCGATGCGGGGTCCGATTCCTGAGAGAAGCGCAGGTAGAAGAGTCATAGAGACAGCAATCGAGGTTAGTGGAATGAGCATTCCGCCAAGTCCTGTGGACCGCAGGAGTGGGACCGGCAGGACGACAAGAGCTATCAGCCCGACCGCAACGGTGAGACCCGATACAACGACGCTACGTCCAGCGGTACTCATGGCCTTGAGAACCGCCTCGTCGTTTGAGAGTCCGCTGTTACGTTCCTCTCTCCATCGAGTGACGATCAAGAGCGAGTAATCGATAGCGATACCGAGGCCCACGAGAGAGACAAGGAACTGGACGACAAAGGAGACGCTCGTGATCTGAGAGAGCCCGAGAAGCACGAGGAAGGTGGCGAGAATAGCGATTGCTGCGACGAGGAGTGGTATGAAAGCGAGAATCGAGGCAAAGACTAACGCCAGTACTGCAAGTGCCCCGACTCCTCCAAGAACCGTTTCAACGAGGACACCGTTCCCACTCTGACCTGAACCGGTCGCAAGCTGATTAATCCCAGTCAGCGTCACCGTCGTGCCAGGTAGGGCTTGTTGGAGTTGTTTGCCGAGCTGTGGAACGAGAGTACTCGCGCCAAGACCATTGACCGGAGGAGTGAAGAGGTAGAGGTAGGTGATTGATTGGTGGCGTAGGAGGAGAGCGGGGTTGTGCGTATTGGGATATCCCACGATCCGTACACGTGAATCTTCGTGATGCAGGATCGTTATTTCGTGAGCGAGTTTTGGGAGGAGTGGAGTGACCGATTGACCACCGGAAGCTGTGATGACGGCGATAGCGGGTGGATTCGCTCCTCCGTTCCCCCAGACCTGATTGATGATCTGGGAGGTTGCGTACCCGGGTTGGCCCGGTAGAGCAAAGTTGTAGCTCAGCCGCTTCTCAAATGAGGCGGTCGATATCCCGCCGAGTACGAAGATGACGATCCACAGAGAGAAAATGATCTTCTTGTGTCCGATGATCCAACGAGTGAACCTCTCGTAGTGGATGCCTGCCGCTGCCCTGTTCGGGCTATGATCGTTCTGCTCGGTATGTTTCGGCGCTGTATTATTCATCAACGAATGAGTATACGGTGGCTCAGATTCGGTAGAGTACCTTTGTGACAGAGAAGCCAATTGAGCGTCAAGATTGTGGTCGCGGGTCGAAGGGTCCTGAAGAGTCCCTTGGCTATCTCTTATCTAAGGTCGGTAAAGCAGTGGAGACCGGCTTTGCCACGAGACTCTCTCATCTGGGCCTCGATCCTCGTCAGCATGGGCTCCTGCAGATGCTCTGTCACTATGAGGGGCCATCGCAGCAGACCATCGTGTCCATGCTTTCCATCCCCCCAAGCACCACTGTGGGCCTCATCGACGAGCTCGAGGCAAGAGGCCTCGTGGACAGGCGACTCAACCCGAAAGATCGCCGGGTGCGTTCTCTCTTTGTCACCGAAGCGGGCCGCGAACTCGCTCGGCAGGCCTATCTCGTCCGCCAGGACTGGGAGGAAGAGTTCTGTAGCGGACTTACCACGGCGGAACGGTCGAACTTGCGCAACGCTCTCGAACTCCTTGCCACCAACGTCGTTCCGAGTCATAGGGTTGATCAGGACTCAGAGGCATCGGATGGTCATGGGTCGATATCCGCTGAGAGCGCCGTGTAGCAACTCAGGCGCCGGGCGAAGAATCTAGAGAGCGAGGCTCAAACTACTGCAGTGGTCTCGGCGGACGTCTGGATTTTTCGTGAGGTGGTGGGCGTAGTTGTGAGTAAGGGCAGCGCTGTTGTGGGTCGGTGTTCGGGGATGAAGGCGGTAAGAACCCGTGCGACGCCTCGAGCGATGGCAAGCAACGAGGGTAGGAGAGCGGTGAGTCGTGAGCCATATCCGCTAGTCGAAGTGGCTTTGCGACCCGCAAGGGTCAGATCTTGGCGGCAGGAGCGGGCTTGAGTGGTTTGCCCGTGGTCGTGTTTGTGGGTGGAGACTTACCTCTGCTCCGCAAGTCGCGATTCCGTGGTACTCAGAGCCTTTCCTCATCGTGAGTGGGGAGATTATCGAGGTATTGGAGCTGCAGGGTGATGAGTGTCCCGAATGAACGAGTCAGCCATAGACATAACGATCTGTTGAGGTGGCGTACTGAGATACCTTAGCTGTGTCCAACAACCTTCCCTCGTCGTTCGAGTCAGAGAAGGTGCTGCTGTGACTGTTTTGTGAGTAGAAACTCTCTATATCGACAACGTCTCGCCAGAGATGGTTGCGATGTGTCGACGACACAGGCGACGTGGAGGCCCCGGCGAGTATCGGGTGGACAACGTTGGAGTGCGTGATGACTGGGTGGATGAGTGCCACGGTGATCTGAACTCGTTCACCGCAGGTAGGCAGCTCTCTATGTGCTAGCTGGTGGCACCGACGACGTGATGAAGGAGCTGAGGAGTGTTTGATGGCTATCGTGCTCTTCTCTGTTGTTTCTGAAACAGCGCCGCACGCCCCGAGTTGGATGTGGTGCATCGAGACGTCGATGACGGGTCCTGCAAGGGTAGGTCGCAGCGAGCGGTCGCACAGCTCAGGCGTACCGCTGTGTCACCAGGATCGCCGGACACTTCGACCACTTCGACATCTTTGGATGCACGATAGTCGTTGGTCTCGTGAGAGGATCTTCCTATCTTGGACCGCTGAAGCACCGGTCTGCCGTGGTTGGCTTGGCTAGGACGGGGGTGCACTCAGTGGCTTCGTTATGAGCCAGCGAGAGATCGCTACCCCCAGGCTGCGTCCAAGAAACTTGCGTAGGACTCTCTCGGCTTGAAGGAGTTGACTTGGCGTGGATCTCGGCGTGTACCAAGACGCTACAAATGCTTCGACGGCGCGTGAATCGTTCAGCACATAGGCGAAGCGTCGACGCTGGATATCTTCGATGGTCAACCCTGCTCGTCGAAGTTCCGCCAGAATAGCAGTATCGTCTCCCGTAGAGGGCGTGGCGAAGCGTGCGAAGCCTAACGCTACTTTGACACCAGCGTAGGCGGTCACATCGAAGAGATTGATGGGCGTACGACTCGGCAGGAGAAGATGAAGGTGACCACCCGGTCGTAGCACTCGACTGATCTCTCGGACGCTCTGCGGTAGCGGTGCGAAGACCATCAGCGCCATGGAACAGACGATGTGATCGATGCTGTCGTCTTTGAAAGGAAGAGTGGTGACGTCTCCGGCAACGACATCGTTGAGGCGCGTTGCGGCGAATCCAAGCTCGGAGCGTGAGCGATCGAACCCGAGTACGTATCCGGTCGGAGCCTGCACCCACAGTGGGGCAGAACCACAAGCGAGATCGAGGATTCGCTCGTTTGGGGTGGCGGTCCACTGCTCTTGCAGCCACTGGTACGGCGTCTGCCCATGCTCGTCGCTGCACCGGTCCAGAATCGATTCGGTAATCGACGCTTTCTCGGTGTGGAACTCTCCGAGGTAGCGTCTCCATAAGAGAGCATCGTCCTTCATGAGCGGGGGTCAGCTTCTGCGTGCCCAGTTAAGCCGCTTGGAAACGGTGATCGAGCAATCGGCGGGGACTGGCTAGGAACCACGCACCCTAGAGCGTCCAGCGTTGTTGCATGACCTTTGGTCGCTATCGGCCGCTGGCGATGAGAACGTTTCTTCTCAGCCGGCTGATGGAGGACCGCACGCGCGAAGGCGATGCGCTGCACGACGGTGACCCCAACTGCCACGGTGAAAGCCCAGAGAATCCAGCGCGCATCGTTAGGGAAGATTGTGATTGCGGCGTACACGAGAGCGGTTTCGAAGCCTTCAGCCAGGCCGCCCACGAACTCGATCGATCGCTCGTCGTGCCGGAGCCGCTGTCGTTTTTCGATGAGTGCAGAGAGTGTCAGGAATGCAGTCCCTGATAGGTAGTACATGAGGAAGAGTACCAGGCACGCAATTCGGGTCGTTGGTTCAGTGAGCCCGATTGCGACCAGAAAGCCCCCGTAGATCGAGAAGTCTGCAATAAGGTCGAGATAGCCACCGAGGTCGGTAGCTCCGCGTTGTCTAGCGACGGCGCCGTCGAGAGCATCGAGAGCTCGGTTGAAGATCCAGAGCCCCAGTGCGTAGTTCCAGTGATGCGTCGCCACCGAGACGACGCATCCAACGCCACCGAGCCAACCAACGGCGGTGAGGAGTCCCGGCCGAACCCCGGCGTTCGCTAGCACTGCCGAGATTCGATCGATTGCAGGGTTAGCTCTGGCCCTGAGCTGTCGATCGAGCACGTTAGCCTCGAGCGGTGGTCACGATGTCGGGGGGACTCGTGCGCTCTCTCCGTCGTGGAAGCGGTAGGAGCTCTTTGAGGGCGAGGTTCTCTTGTGGGTCGAGCACGCCGTGCTGGACGCAGGCCGGAACGACTCGCCCGGTCTCGGGGTGCGCCATTGCGTAGGAACAAGCCTTCAGTCGCTCCTGCACTTCGGCAATAGCTGGGTCATCGCTGACGATGCCTTGCTCCATGAGCTCCCACGCTGGATTGACTTGAGCGGCATCCATGAAACGATGCATGACGAAGGTCATTGGACGTACCTTATTTTTGAGCAGGGTTCTCACTCCACCGACGCGATGTACGGTACGGAACACCCAGCGAAATGCCATGAGAAGGAGCTTTGGATTTGAGAGTGCGATACGTCCTAGTCGCAACGCCAGGAGGGGAAGCGGTGCGTTGAAGTGAACGCCCCCGAGATAGCGATAGAAAGCGTCTCGAGCTTCCATGTCTCTTGGATCTCGATCGTCGAGAATCGAGTGCCAGGTAGAACCTACATAGAAGCCCCACGCAGTTCGATTACATCGTTCGTCGCCAACTTGAATTGCTTTGTAGACAAGTCGCGAGCCGACTCCTCGCTCCATCTCGGCCCAGACGTCGTCCGCAGAGAGCTCGCGATAGGCGCCTTTCCACCGCTTGTCGTTTCCTATATATGCAGCTGGCTGGAACGAGAACATCGAAAATCCCATGGATGAACAGTCTCGTAACACATCAGCTATCTGACCAACGTTGTCAGGGGTAATAGTCATGTTGTGGGCTAGGTAGTACGAGGTTCCGGTCTCCTTTTTCAGGCGCTCGAAATACTCGCAGAAGCGTTGGCGGTATGGATTGAGCTCGGCTTCACTGGTGGGAGTTCTAAGGCCCCTCCGTCCTCTCATCGTTGTATCGAAGTGGCCAGCGAAGGAGATCCGCTTGAAGCGAGCCTTCCCGTGAGCATCGAGCGCAACCTTTTTGAGGTAGTCGTAATCGATGTCACCGTGAGTGAAGCTCATCGGCTCCCTTCCATGACTGCGCATCATCGATAGGGCCGAGGCATGGTCTTCTGGTGAGAGGAGGGAGACTTCTCCCCCGATGAGTTGGGCGTGTGCACGAGGCCCTCGATGCTGCTCGAGAAAGTTCATCTGTGCTTCAACTTCTTGGAGTGTGTGTTCTCCGTCGACGCGTACTTGGTTCGCGTCAGCTGAGTGGTAGCACGGGGTACAGGCAAAGTTGCACCGAGGGAAGACCCCGTGAGTACCCTCACAGCCAACCCCGTGTCTACCGATGGCTTGTGACGGTGTACGAACGGCTTCAGGCAGCTCAAGCCATCGCTCTTCCATGGATCGGCGTGTGGCATCGTCTACCGGTCGAGTCAGTTCCTCAATTCTTTGGAGTAGTCCACGAACCTTCATGGCGTACTTCCTCTCTGGATTCTCTCCATTGGTTGGGCTGGACTAGGAGGTATGGAGCGACGTGTTGACACTTCTGCAGTGCGACGCGATGCCCCGTTACGTTCTTTGTTAACTGTTTGCGTAGTTCTACGGAGGATACCTCTGGTAGAGATTTTGGTGACCGGGGATTCAAGGTCGTGAGATTGGAGATCATGCGAACTACCTGTTGCTCTCGGCAGGTCGACATCGTTGTCCGCCTTCGGCGTAGAAAAACTGAGCAACAGCGCTACGAATTCCAATGGAGAGCGTTGGATATGCATGGACGGTCTGAGCAAGACGTCCGGCAAACATTCTGGTCTGCACTGCGAGTGCTAGCTCGTGAATCATCTCTCCTGCGTGCGGAGCTACGATGGTAGCGCCAATGACCCTCCCACCGCCAAGATAGCGGAGAGGACCGATTGGCCCAGTGATGATCTTGATGAACCCAGCCGTAGCACCGGTAATTTTGGCACGATCGATCGCCTCCAGCGGCAGATAGGCAACACGACCTCCATACGCGGCGGCCTCTGTCTCGCTGAGTCCAACTCGTGCTACCTCTGGGGAGGTATACGTTGCCCACGGAATTGCTCGAGAGCTGAAACGCTTGAATTGGAGGTTTGCGGAGAAGGCGTTGTGGGCAGCGATTCGCCCCATCTCGTCGCCCGCATGAGTGAGCAACATGCGCCCTGTTACATCTCCAGCGGCGAAAATGGATGGCTGGTTGGTTCGGAGATAGTCGTTGGTTAGAACGAATCCTCTTGAGTCGAGGCGGACGCCTATATCCTCGAGCCCGAACCCCGTGGATCGCGCTCGACGACCGGCAGCGACAAGTAGTTTCGTCGTGGAGAGCGACCGTGCAGCCCTATCTGTTGTTAATTGGCTGAAGCTAATCGTCACATCCCCGTTCTCACCTGGACTAACTCGGTGGATCGTTGCGTTGAGCTGGATGGAGATGCCTTCCTCGGTCAAGATCTTGTGGATCAGCTCCGACGCTTCCGGTTCCTCGCGTCCTAAGAGCCGATCGCTGCCTTCGAGAATCGTAACTGCAACTCCGAGGTGAGCGAAGGCCTGGGCGAGCTCGCAGCCCATGGGACCGCCACCAATGATGGTGAGTGAGTGTGGTGCTTCGGTCAGGTCGAAGATCGTTTCGTTGGTGAGGGGTTGGATCTCGTTAAGGCCAGGGATCGGCGGTAGACTCGCACTCGATCCGGTAGCTATGACGGCACGGTCGAAGCGAACCGACTCGCCTGCGATGATGGCGGTATGGGTCGAGGTCATCTGGACATCACCGAGCATGACCGTCGCTCCTTCGGAGCGGAGGACGCTCTCGTCCTCGGTCGAGGCGATCTTCTCCACCATGCGACGAACGCTCTGCAGTGATTCCGTGAAGGAAAGCCCTTGCCGAGACGACGCGAGAAGCGTCTTCGATGGCACACAGCCGTGGAACGTGCAGTCGCCTCCAAGAGGCGTTGCCGAGGCTAGAAGGACTCGTTTACCTCGTCGTAGAGCTGCCCTTGACGCAGCGAGTCCGGCCGCACCGCCACCCACAACAAGGAACTCTGTCTCGATGGTCATGCGTAGCGCTCCAGCTCTCGTCGACGTGCGACGTGTGACGTGTGACGTGTGACGTCTACGATCACCATACACCGATGGTGATCCTCACGATAGCTTTGTGCGTAAAGAAATATCGGCTGAACTGGGATGACCAGAGTGAGATCGAGGTAGGAAGGCTCGAGCCGGAAGCCCCGAAGAGCGAGGGTGTCTCCTTGTTCTCGTGCTCTTGCATCGCTTAATGGCACAGTTGGGTTGGGGTATCGAACGGCGCGCCTCCGCTGGAGTCGCTGGTCTTCAGTGTGTGGTTGGCAAGGAAGCTGCGTCTTGAGAGTGACCAGCAGCATGGCGGTCAAGGGAATGGCTTAGAGTATCTCTGGTAGTATCGCCCTGTCAGGAGGTGGACTGTGGCGGAATGGAATGGTGTTGGCCTGCCGCCAGCAGCACAACGTCGCGTCGAGGTTGCTGGTCAGACTGACCTCAGGTCCTCGCTGCTCTCGGTCTCGTCGAATACTGGAATGGAGTCGGTCGGCTTTACTCCGGTGAGCGAGGTCATGGGCTGCATCGTGCTGAGCACATCGGGAGCGCTGATGCCGAGCTGTGGCGTGTATCAACAGATGGGTATGACGCCTTTTGGATTAGGGATGAACGCAGCTCCGGCCCGTGCCTACCTTGCAGACACGCAAGGGGTGACGACGAGTGGTGGTTACGAACCATACGTTGACGTTCTCAATCGGGGCTGGGCGATGGCGATAGATCGCATGGTGCAAGAAGCGACCGCCCTCGGGGCATCGGGAATTGTAGACGTTCGACTCTCTGAACAACGCTTTGAAGGTGGGGCTCTTGAATTTATGGTGCTCGGCACCGCCGTGAGATCCACGGTCATCGACCACCTGCACGACGGTCTTCTCTTCACCACCCATGTCAGTGGAGCCGACTTTGCGAAGCTCGTTCATCACGGATGGACCCCTGCGAGACTGGTGGTTGAAGTATCTCTTGCGATTCGTCACGATGACTATCTCATGTTATCCCAGCGATCGATGTTTGCGCAGAATGTCGAGCTCCCTGGCCTGAGCGAGCTTGTAAGCGTGGCCCGCCATGGAGCTAAGCGTAGGATCGAGCGATATCTAGGGCGTAACCACGAGGTTGGTGCAATTATTGATTCATTGAGGACACGAGTGTTCGGTAATGAACCCTTCGAAAATCACTCTGATCACTTAGCTGAGGTCCGAGTGGTCGGTTCAACACTTCGCGCAACAGGGCCGCAGGAGTTTCCTATGAGGACGCTATCGATGATCTCGTTGAAGGACCCAAAGCGGTGAGGTGGCGTTGCGGCCAAGACGGCGAGTTGGGATCTAACTGTGTGGATAAGGAGTCACTGTGACAGATAATGAAACGCTCGACCCAGAGAGCCTTGGGGTACCCGAGGATGCACTTCGCCGTCTCCAAGAGATGCGGCCGGGCCAACCGAGTGCGCTTTTTACCTCTGATCTCTCGGTAAATGAGTTTCTGCTCGTTCGAGAGGCCGGTTTCCGACCTCTTGGCCTAGTTTTTGGTTCTTCGATCTATCACGTTGGCTTGCAGGTTGGCAAGTGGAGCGCAAACCAAGAGCTCGACAAACTCACAGCTGCGATGTACCACGCTCGTGAGTTGGCGATGGAGCGAATGCAAGCGGAGGCAGGGGTACTTGGAGCCGATGGAATCGTCGGAGTCCGTCTCGAAGTCGAGTTCAAAGAGTTTGGCGCTGACATAGCGGAGTTCATTGCTGTGGGTACTGCGGTCAAAGCGGACGATCGAGCGATTACTTGGACGAGCAAGGGCCGCCCCTTTACCTCTGATCTCTCGGGTCAAGACTTTTGGACATTGATTCAGGCTGGATACGCCCCACTGGGGATGGTCATGGGCTCCTGTGTTTACCATATCGCTCATCAGCGGATGCGTCAATCGATGTTCAATATTGGCCAGAACGTGGAGATCCCACAGTTCACGGAGGCACTTTACGATGCTCGAGAGCTTGCGATGAGTAGGATGCAGGCCGAGGCCGAGGAGTTACATGCCGAAGGAATCGTCGGTGTGCAACTACTGAGCCTGCCACATAAGTGGGGCGGACATACAACGGAGTTCTTTTCCATTGGAACGGCTGTACGACCGCTTCGCGATGACCATGTCATCGCGAAGCCGCAGATGGTTCTGCCACTAAGCGATCTCTGAGTTCATTGAAGTGGATGCGTTAGAACCCTCTGGGTCCGTAGAGCTGATCGCTGCGGCATTACGGGCAGATAGCACCGATATCTCGGTGCTTGCTAGTGTCCTTTCGGGAAAGTTGTCGGATGCTCTCCCTCCGGACATCGTGGAGATCTCGGCACAGCGGTCGATGTCGGATCGGATGGCGAAGCGACCTGGCATCGTTACTTGCGTACGTATCACGTTCCCAACCAAGGTCCTCGAGGTAGAGCGAACCAGAAATGGTGGCCTCTCTGCTCGAGTGCAGACGATCGTTCGAGGTGTGACGATAGCTCGTCAGGATGTTTCGATGGGTGAGTGGATCAACGTCTTTGCAGAAGAGCTGTCGAAACTCTCGACAGAACGCGAAGGCACGCGTGTGGCTCTCGAAAGATTCTTAGGTCTGAACTGACTGGGTGGTCAAAGGATCGATGGTCGCCACTCTGCTCCGACCTTCGAGCATGTAGACGTGCGTCACAGATCTCAGATAGGGTGCTCCATGAGCAAAGGATGGCAGTGCGGATGAGAGAGTCGCGGTGGGCGTGAAGGATGGCAGTCGTTCGAGTCGTCCTGGTGGGGTCGTTCGGGGACTACGTGGTGGTGTCAAAGGACGCCTGGTAGGCCAACGACAGCTATTTATCACTCCTTCGGACTACTCTTACGTCGCTATCGATGTTGAGACCACCGGACTCGACCCACGTCGAGATCGAGTCGTTCAGGTGGGTTTGGTGACAGCAGATGTCGATCTGGTGGTGACGTGGGAGGGATCGGCAGTGCTCGATCCGCAATGTGACATTCCAGCTGAGACCTCTGCGATCCATGGACTTCGCTCGAGCGATGTGCAAGGTGCAATGACCTTTGAGATGCTTGCGCCTTGGTTGTCATCTGTCTTGGAGGGTCGCAGAATCGTTGGGCATAACCTCGGATTCGATTTGGCTTTTTTGGAGCACGAGTATGCTCGTTGCGGTCTCGGGACTCCGTCGATAGCTGCGCAGCTTGACACTCTTGCGTTAGCAAGGAGCCAACTTCCTCATCAGCGGAGCTACCGTTTGACTGAGCTTGCACAAGCGTTGAATCTTCAGATCGAGCGTGCACACGATGCGTGTTTTGACGCGTTGCTCTCTCTCGACCTCCTGCGGTACCTCGAGCAAGAGAGGAGTCCTGACCGGTGAGCGCAGGTCGTGTGGAGTTGACGTGGGCGTGAAGGAGAAGATCGAGAGTGGGCGGCAGGTTTCTCGTCGCGAGGTGATTCGTTCTTCGGTGTTGTTTGAGCTCTGGATTGATCTGGCGGTGCATGGGTGAGAAGCTCGAAGCGCCAGAAGAAGGGGGTAGCACAGCAGAGCCAGTATTGGTTATCTGGGATGAGCGACAAGTGGGCATGGATAACTGGTTGCCTTTGTGCGCTCCATAGGGGCCTGCCCTGATACGTGGCGCGTGGCAGGACTCCTCTCCGTAGCTGCAGGCGTGGACCAGGGTGTCAACAGGGTCGGTCTCGACTCCCAGAGACCAACTCTGAGGAGGTCTCATCGCATCGGAGCTCACTGGCTCTGTTTTCGTGTGACAGTGATGGCTCTGGAGTTGTGAAGCTGCACTACAGATAGCGTTCCTCAACAAACTGGGTTGGAGCCAGGGTCATCACCATCTGCAGAGAGCGAACACTATGGGCCTACTGTGTCTGAGCGTTCCTCTGCGCCAGTGAGAGCTAGGTTGAGGCGTCGCGAGGTCGCTACTCGGTTGAAGCTGTGGTGAAAATGGCCTCGACGATACGGTTTCCGTTCTCACCGAGCGACGAAGTATTGATGGTAAATTGGCCGACCACTCCTGCGGCACGCAGATCGGCTTCGAGAGAACGGAAGAGATCGATTTCGTCTTCGGCGAGATCGATGAGAACGCTCGAGAGAGGTGCCTTCATGGACTGTTTTCGCTCAGATTTTGTTCGGCGAACTTCACTGAGAATCTCCGACGCTAGCTCGTATGCGCGAGCGTCGGGAGTCACCGGCGGTCTCAGTGCCCGGTTGCCATTGGAGAAGTGTGCGACGTATTCACCAAGTAGCTGTGTGAGGTCCTTCGCCGTCGGCCAAGGGGAACGATGGATCGATCCCTCCTGCCACCAGGACCAGGCCTCTTCGGTGACGAAGGGCATAAAGGGTGCGAGGAGACGTAGTGTCACAGAGAGCCCCGTGAGCAGAGTTGCTCGTGCAGAGATGACCTCACTGCGCTCGAAACCAGCGCCCTCATCCTCGCCGTAGGCGCGGATCTTGACAAGTTCGACGTAGTCGTCGCAGAAGTCCCAAAAGTATCGCTCGATGACCTCGAGCGCTCGAGAGTAATCGAAGCTCTCGAGTGCCGCCGTAGCGCTTGAGATAACCTGTTCGAGACGGCTGAGGAAAGAGCTATCCACGACTGTTGGCTCAACGTCTGAGTCGATCGTGATCGGCCCCCGTGCTGCGATCGTGAGCACGAACTTTGCCACATTGGCGATCTTGATAGCGAGACGCCTCCCGACCTTCATCTGACCTTCATCGGCGGCGGTGTCGACACCCGGCCTTCCTCCAGCGGCCCAGTATCGGAGGGCGTCTGCACCATGACGCTCAAGCAGGGGCATCGGAGTCACGACGTTTCCCTTTGATTTAGACATTTTTTTGCGGTCAGGGTCGAGGACAAAGCCCGAGATAGACGTGGTCGACCAGGGGAGTGCCCCAAACTCCAGATGCGATCGAAGAATACTGTAGAAGAGCCAGGTTCTGATGATGTCTTGACCTTGAGGTCGCAGATCCATCGGAAAGACCTTCTTGAAGAGGTCTTCGCCACGGTTGTACTCGGTTGCAAGTTGCGGCGTAAGGGAGGATGTTGCCCAGGTATCCATGACGTCCGGATCTGCGATGAATCCATCGGGTCGGTTGCGGTCAGACTCCGCCATGCCGGGTGGAGCCATCGTTTGCGGGTCTACGGGGAGTTGGGAGTCGTCGGGAACGATAGGGCTGTCGTAGAGGGGCTCCCCAGCATCGTCTAATGGGTACCAAATCGGTATTGGAATACCAAAGAAGCGTTGGCGCGAGATATTCCAATCTGCGTTCAGTCCGTTGACCCAGTTCTCGTATCGAACCCTCATGTGGCTTGGGTACCATACCAGCGAGGCTCCAAGCCGGAGAAGCTCCTCTCTCTGCGAGAGGGTCGTGACGTACCACTGCCGGGATGCTACGACCTCGAGCGGTCTGTCACCTTTCTCATAGTATTTGACCGTGTGTCGCACCCGTTTTACCTCATCGAGCAAGAGCCCCTGTTCTTCGAGGATGCCAGCGACGACGGTGCGCGCTTGCGTTGCGCTCTTCCCCGCGATGAGCTGGTACGCAGTGTTTGCGCGTTCGGGATCGGCACTTGGGAACTCGTCGGTACCGAAGGTAATCTCGCTAAGAAGTCGCCCATCTCGGCCGATGATGACACGCAACGGAAGATTCAGTTCGCGCCACCACGTTACATCGGTCAGGTCCCCGAAGGTCGAAACCATGGCGATCCCGGTCCCCTTGTCGGGATCGGCGAGACGATGAGGAACGATCGGTAACGGCGCACCGAAAATTGGGCTGTGCGCGATCGTTCCGAAGAGGTGTTGGTAACGCTTGTCATCGGGGTGGGCAACAATTGCCACGCAGGCGGGAATAAGTTCGGGTCGAGAGGTCTCGATCTCCAAGATCTGATCGTTATGGTCAGAAAAGGCAACGCGATGGTAGAGCCCATCGGTCTCTCGATCTTCGAGTTCGGCCTGAGCGACAGCAGTTTTGAAGTCAACGTCCCAGAGAGTTGGAGAGTCCAGTGCTACGACGTGTTTTTCGCTGAGAAGTTTGAGAAATGAGCGCTGCGAGATCTCACGGGCCTGCGGTCCGACGGTCGTGTAGGTTAGCTCCCAATCGACTGAGAGGCCAAGGTGCTGCCAGAGCTCTTGGAAAGCCTGCTCGTCCTGAGCCGTGAGGGTCTCGCAGAGCTCGATGAAGTTCTCTCGGGAGATGGGTATCTGGCGATCCCCAGGCTGTGACGGAGGCGCGAAAGCAGGGTCGTGTGGAAGGCTAGGGTCACATCGAACGCCGAAGTAGTTTTGTACCCGTCGCTCGGTGGGCACACCGTTGTCGTCCCATCCCATCGGGTAGAAGACCTCTTTGCCTGACATGCGTTGAAAGCGCGCAATGATGTCGGTATGGGTGTAGGAGAAAACGTGGCCAATATGGAGCGATCCACTCACGGTAGGCGGGGGTGTGTCGATGGCGAAGATCGCTTCCCGTGGTACGGAGGCATCGAAGCGGTAGACCTTCTCTCTGAGCCACCGATCGAGCCACTTCTCTTCGAGTCCCTCGACTCCTGCCTTGTCTGGGTATGAAAAATTGAACAACTGGATACCATACCTTCTATGTTGCGTCTCTTCGATTCTGCGGTCGGTTCGGTTGTTGATGTACAAGGCAATTCTGGAGGCGCCTTCTCAATCTACAACTGTGGTCCCACAGTCTACGATCTCCCGCACCTTGGTCATGGCAGAGCGGTTCTGACCTTTGATATTCTTCGTCGATACCTCGAGTCAGTGGGAGTCGACGTTCGGCACGTTTCCAACGTGACAGATATCGATGACAAGATCATCGCACGGGCGAAAGAGCGGGGGGCCGATCCTCGTGAGATTGCCGCTCAGTACGAGGAGGCGTGGTGGAAGACGACCGACCTGCTCGGAGCCTTGCGTCCCCATGAGGCGCCGCACGCTACGGAATGGATCGACCAAATGGTCGATATCGTATCGAGACTGCTTGGGAGCGGTGTTGCGTATCGAGGCGACGATGGCGTCTACCTCGAAGTGGAGAAGGTAGAGGGTTACGGCCTTTTGGCGCAACAGCCCCTGGCAGATCTTCGTCACGGTGCTCGCGTCGAAGCTGCATCGTTCAAGCGCTCACCTTTGGATTTTGTTCTCTGGAAGTTTGTGTCGTCGGACGAGATTGGCTGGGCCACGCCGCTCGGTTACGGGCGTCCGGGCTGGCATACCGAGTGTGTTGCAATGTCAACTGGGCTATTTGGTCACACGTTCGACCTTCATGGAGGAGGGCTAGATCTTCGCTTCCCCCATCACGAGAACGAACGTGCGCAATCTGTGGCGTTGGGATACCCTTTCGCCCGTCACTGGATGCATCATGGATTTGTAGAGGTAGGCGGAGCGAAGATGTCGAAGTCACTTGGAAACTTCGTGACTATGGAGGAGATGGTCGAGAAGTTTGATCCTAGGAGCTACCGGCTCTTAGTTGCCAGGGCGCACTACCGTTCACCACTTGAGGTAACGAGCGCCTTGGCTGAGGATGCTGTTTCAACCTTGGCGCGTCTCGACCGATTTTCCTTACGCTTGCACGAGCTCGTAGCCGATGACTCTGTTGAACTCTGCGAGGTCGGTGTCCTCCAGGAGTTTCATCGGGAGATGAGGCAGGACTTAAACACGCCGGTTGCTCTCGCCAATCTCTTCCGGTCGGTAACTGAGGCAAACACCGCCTTCGACCTTGGAGAGTGGGTGAAGGCAAAGAGCCAAGCTGTGGAGATCCTCTCCGCACTGACCGCACTGGGTCTCGTGACCCGTAACGTCGAGGGAGTGCCGCTCGCAGTAGTGCAGAGGGCGCAAGATCGTCAGCGGGCTCGAGAGAGCGGTGACTGGGGAACGGCCGACCGGCTCCGATCGGAGATCGCCGAGTTGGGCTATCTCGTGGAGGATGGTCCGCAGGGATTTTCGCTTCGCCGTAGTGATGTGGTCTCGTCTAAGAAGGGATAGGTGATCGTACAGTGAGTCCGCTTTCGTTTGAACTAACCACCGAACAGCGAGATCTGCGGGACTGGGTGCACGGCTTTGCCGCAGATATCGTTCGTCCTGCGGCTGCGGAGTGGGACGAACGTGAAGAGACGCCCTGGCCGATTATTGAAGAGGCGGCCAGGATTGGGCTCTACTCCTTTGACTTCCTTGCAAATGGATTTGCTGACGCCACCGGTGCGACGCTAGCTATAGTCAACGAGGAGTTGGCATGGGGTGATGCCGGGATCACCTTGGCGATCTTTGGCTCCTCTTTGGCGGTCGCTGGTATTGTCGTCAACGGCACCCCTGAGCAGGTAGGCGAGTGGGCTCCACAGTGCTTTGGTACTCCCGGAGATATCAAGTTAGCGGCCTTTGGTGTCTCTGAGCCCGATGCCGGTTCGGACGTGTCAAGCTTGCGGACCCAAGCACGCTACGATGCCGTTCGTGATGTCTGGACTCTCGATGGCGTCAAGACCTGGATTACCAACGGAGGCATAGCCGACATACACGTCATCGTTGCCTCTGTGGAGCCGGAGCTTGGATCACGTGGTCAGGCGAGTTTTATTATTCCACCCAACACGCCTGGACTTTCACAGGGACGGAAGTTTCGCAAGCTCGGTATTCGGGCCTCCCATACCGCTGAGGTGATCTTAGAGAACGTGGTTATTCCTGGCTCTTGCTTGTTGGGCGGAAGAGAGCGTCTTGAGGAGCGACTCGCAAGGGCTAGGGAAGGTGTTCGATCCTCGACGCAGGCTGCAATGGCGACCTTCGAAGCGACGCGACCAATCGTCGGTGCACAGGCGCTTGGCATTGCGCGCGCAGCGTACGAGTATGCCCTCCAGTATGCCAAAGATCGAGTTCAGTTTGGCCGACCAATCATTGAGAATCAGTCCATCGCCTTTGCTCTGGCCGATATGGCTACCTCTATCGACGCAACGAGACTGCTCGTGTGGAGAGCAGCGTGGATGGCGGCCAGTGGTCAGCAGTTTAAGAATGCTGAAGGCTCGATGGCGAAGTTAACCGCTGGTGAAACAGCTGTACGCGTCACGGAACAAGCGCTCCAGATCTTAGGGGGTTATGGATACGTTCGTGAGCATCCTGTCGAGCGCTGGTATCGAGACGCCAAGATCTATACCATTTTCGAAGGGACTTCAGAGATACAGCGCCTTGTCATAGCTCGTGCAGTCAGCGGGGTTCATATCCAGTAGTTGTTCTTGCGAAATGGACGACGGAGCATCGGATCGTTGATTGAGCATGGAATCGTGGAGAATTGATGGCCTCGAGCCCCGAGTCTGCGGGCCGTTGATGGTTGCGACAAGGTTTATATCATGTCGGCAAACTTCGTTATTGCTCTCGCCAATCTCTTCCGGTCGGTAACTGAGGCAAACACCGCCTTCGACCTTGGAGAGTGGGTGAAGGCAAAGAGCCAAGCTGTGGAGATCCTCTCCGCACTGACCGCACTGGGTCTCGTGACCCGTAACGTCGAGGGAGTGCCGCTCGCAGTAGTGCAGAGGGCGCAAGATCGTCAGCGGGCTCGAGAGAGCGGTGACTGGGGAACGGCCGACCGGCTCCGATCGGAGATCGCCGAGTTGGGCTATCTCGTGGAGGATGGTCCGCAGGGATTTTCGCTTCGCCGTAGTGATGTGGTCTCGTCTAAGAAGGGATAGGTGATCGTACAGTGAGTCCGCTTTCGTTTGAACTAACCACCGAACAGCGAGATCTGCGGGACTGGGTGCACGGCTTTGCCGCAGATATCGTTCGTCCTGCGGCTGGGGACTAGTGATGTGACTCGACCGGACCAATTCGATGACCCCGCCGCTTCGAGGATGAGTACGGACTTACCGAAGATCGGTCCGGTGTGGGGAAAGCTTGGTGCTTGCGTTCCTTCGATGAAGAGTGGGCGCTCTAGGAAGATGCTATGCGAATCGTAGGGAGTTGACCACAGTGGTCGAGGTAAGAGAGTTACGTCGTTCGCCAGCGCAGGAGTGTTTGAGGATCATCGTGAACGTGAACCTGTGACATGGAGGTTGATGAGGATGAACAGCTCAAGATGCCCGGTTCAGGGTCCTCTGAGCTGCACGGTCCACGCCGTGTCGTGCAGTGTAGTGCAGTGGCGGAACCGGTCGGAGCGAACGAACTCTTTCAAGCAGCGGTCGTTCTCTCTGGGTCGACTTCGAGCGTGAAGCGGAGCAGGAGTTGGGTGTTCATGGATGTTCAGTGTGATGAAGAGTTTGGGCAGGCTTGAGGTGGTGCTCGAGTAGATCTGTGTGTAGCTGTGGATTGTTCTGAGGTCTGCTTCGGCGTCAAGCCGAGTCTTCCCTTGCTGCGTAAGGAGCGTAACGCGAGGCGCAGTCATCTCGATCTGCTCACCTTGTAGGCGGATCGAACTTAGGGGTCGTTCGGAGGAGGACCATGGAAGAAGAGGACCTTGACTGAGATGAGCAGCGTATAGCGAGCTACCTCTGGGATCTGCGAGTTCGATCGTTGCGCTCTCGAGTTCTGCGTCATGGCGAGTAGGTGCCGTGGAGATCAGGGTGCTCACCTGTTAGGGGCCGTGCAATGGAGGGTTTCATCTCGTTAGCCAGGAAAGCCCACCTACGATCTCGAACCGTGTTGGCCGTAGGGGTGACGCGTCGATACTTTTGCCTGGGATGTTCGCTCTGTTGTTCCGATCCCTCTCCTACGTGTGAAGGCTTCGTGTTACAGCTCTACCTGCTGTCTTCACTACTTGCAAGTGAGCATCGGGATCCGAACGGTACCTACATAGGAAGTGTTGAAGAGCTCGGAGTGAGCTTGGGGATATCTCGCATGAGCCGTACCGTGTAGGGATTCTGAGGGCGTTCCAAGACCTCCTCAACGTCCCCGGCCTCGATCACCTTGCCACCAGAGAGCACCACCACGTCTTGGGCGATACTTCGTACGAGCGCAAGGTTGTGCGTGATGAAGAGCATTGATAGTTTTCGGACTTCTTGGAGACTCCTGAGTAGCTCCACGATGACTGCCTGTACGCTAACGTCGAGGGCCGACGTTACTTCGTCGCAAACGAGAAGTTTAGGTTCGACGATGATCGCTCGTGCAATCGCGACACGCTGACGCTCTCCGCCTGAAAGCTCGTCGGGAAAACGCTCACTAATTCCACCACCGAGCGAGACTTCGTCCAAAGCTTTGGCAATGCGCTCTGTACGCTCCTTGCTCGTCAGATGGAGAAAGTGCTCAAGCGGTTGGGAGAGGATCTGGCCGATCGTCTTGCGGGGATTCAGTGACGTAAACGGGTTCTGAAATATGTACTGAATCTCTTGGAGCTGTTGGCGGTTGCGCTTGCGAGCTGTGTCGGATAGTTCAACCCCATCGAGACGGACAGTGCCGGTGTAGCTGCCGTGGAGCCCAACAATACAGCGTGCGAGGGTCGTCTTGCCAGACCCTGACTCGCCGACGATAGCGGTGCACGCCGTGGCCCTGACGTCGAGGCTGACATTGTGAAGCACTTTGGCACTGCCATAGGAGCTCGAAAGATCGCGGACCTCGAGACGATGCATAGCGTCGCTGATATCCATGTCTGGGCGTGAGCGGCGAGCGGAGATGGCACACGGGGCCTGCTCGGCGACACGGTGACAGCGGACCAACGTACCCTGCACGTCAGTCGGCGACGGGTCTTCTGTGAGACATCGGTCGAGGACGTCGGAGCACCGTGGTGCGAACGAACAACCCGTGGGTCGATACCCCGGGCGCGGGGGCTGTCCAGGAATGCCGACGAGTATCTCCGAACGATCTGCAGAGGGTACGGCATTGAGGAGTCCACGACTGTAAGGGTGTCTCGGCGTACTAAAGACACCTGACGTAGAGCCGATCTCCACCAGCCGACCAGCGTACATGACGCCGACCTGACTGACGAGCCCGCCGACGACTGCGAGGTCGTGACTCACATAGACTGCGGCGACACCGTGTGTGACGCAGAGTGACTTGACCGTTTCCAATACGTGACGCTGTGTCGAGACGTCGAGTCCCGTCGTCGGCTCATCAAGTACGATGACCGATGCACGACATGCGAATGCCATTGCTAATGCAACTCGCTGCTGCTGACCACCTGAGAGCTGGTGTGGGTATCGCCGAAGAATGCCAGAGGCCGGATCCAAGTTCACTTCTCGGAGGACTTCATCCGTTCGAGCGTTGATGTCATCGATTGCGTTGGGGTGTGCATGGAAGAGTTCACGGATCTGGTGACCGATTCGTAGCGTTGGATTGAGCGCCGCGGCTGGATCCTGTGGTACGTAGGCGATTCGCGATCCTCGAATCTCTCTTAGTTCGGATTCGCCCAGACGAAGGATGTCGACGCCGTCGAGATAGATCGAACCGGCGGATATCTTTAGCCCCCGACGGGTGTAGCCAAGTAGAGCGAGGGCAAGGGTGGTCTTGCCCGATCCGGATTCACCGACCAGTCCGAAAATCTCACCGGCGCAGACCGAGAAGTTGATCTCATCAACTACGTCAGTGCTGCGTTCATTCATGCTGACCTGGAGATCTCTTACCTCGAGTCGAATCGATTGACTTTCAACCATTACGCTGAGACCTCCCCTGCACCGGTGACCGGCATTAGGTTTGATGTGCTTCCGGAATCGGCTGCCCTACTGCTGCCGCGCTCTAAGCCTATGGCTACACGAGCCACTGCATCGGTGAACGTATTCATTCCGATGGTGAAGAGCGCGATGAGAGCGGCCGGCGCAATGACCGATAGCGGATTCGCGCTCAACCCCACACGATTCTCTTGAATCATGTATCCCCAGTTGGGGGCTGGCGGTGCCTGCCCGAAGCCCAAGAAAGCCAGTCCTGCCATAATTACGATTGAATAGGTCAGGCGTAGCCCAATCTCGACCATGAGTGGACTGACAAGGTTCGGGAGGATCTCTTGTCGCATGATCTTCCAGGGCTTGACGCCTTGGAGCTCGACAGCACGAACATAGTCTCGCTCGGAGATATCTAGCGTTGCTGATCGGATCACACGAGCAACAGCGGGGGCGTGGACGAGTCCGACAGCAACCATGATCAACCAGATTTTAGGTCCAACGAGACTGACAAGTAGCAACACGAACACGAGTGCAGGAAAGGCAAGCATGACATCGACAGTTCGCATGATGATTCCATCGGCTCTACCTCTGAAGTAAGCTGCGGCCATTCCCGAACTTCCGCCGAGCAGGATTCCGAATGCGGTCGCACCGAACGCCATGAGGAGCAGGAGCCATCCTCCGTTGAGTACCCGAGAAAGCACGTCACGACCGAGTATGTCGCTACCGAGGGGTAGTGAGGAGGATGCGGGTGCGAACGGTACAGCGAGAAAGGTTAGTGGAGAGTGAGGGGATACGAATGGTCCAATGAAGGCGATGAGGCCTACGATTCCAGCGATGATCAACCCGATCATGCCTCGGCGAGTTCGTGCGGCCCTTACTGGTAGAGCGATCCACTGTGCCTGGGTAAAGCTAGCGAGACGATCGCTCTTAGTTCTCTTTTCGGTTGCCATCAGCGTACCAATCTGCGTCGAGGGGAAGCGAGCAGCGCAATAACGTCGGTGATGATGTTGACCACAACGTAGAGCGCTGCGAGGATGAAGACCATGAACTGTATGACGGGAATATCCCTGTTCGAGACGGCACTCACTAAGCCTTGGCCAACACCGGGAAAGTTGAACACATCCTCTACGATGACGATGCCTCCTGCTAAATACAGCACGGTCAGTCCGATGACTTGGATCGTCGGCGCAATTGCGTTTGGAAGTGCGTGGATGAGTACGATCTTCCAGCTTTTGATGCCTTCGAGCCTGGCCATCTGGACGTACTCGGACTCTAAGGCTTCTATCATCGCCCCGCGCATCATCCGCATGATGTAAGGAATAATAACGATCACCAGAGTCACTACTGGTAGCACAAGGAGCCTAGGGTCATTCCATGCGTAGGTACCGGGGGGATAGATGGATACCGCTGGAAGTAGGTGTGTGACGACCGTTGCAAAGACAATGATCAAGGTGATTGCGACCACAAACTCTGGGAGAGAGGTGATTGCGAGCAGCACGACGGAAGAGATGTGATCAAACCACTTGTCACGCCGCAAGGCTGCATAAGCCCCGAGCAACATTCCGGCGAGGATCCCGATCACTCCCGAGGTTGCCACGAGTACCCCCGAATTAATCAAACGTGGCTCGACCAGGCTCCATACGCTCTGACTATTGACGAGTGAGTTCCCAAGGTGCCCGGTGATCAGGCCGGAGAACCACGACCAGTACTGAGCGAGGAGGCCCTCATTCAGATGCAGCTGTACCTCCATGGCATGGAGCCGAACCGGAGTGGCTGTATGGCCTAGGACGGCGTACGCTGCATTACCCGGAAGAACCTCGGTGGCCGCGAAAACGATGATCGAGACGATCACGAGGGTAACGACTCCGATGCCTCCTCTTCGCAGTAAGAGAGCAACCATAGGATGACGAGACATCCACGAGAGTCCCATATCTCTATCAGGAGCTTTGCCTCGCACACCTATCTCTTCGATACTCACAGTTCCCCCCTAACATTTCTGCGCTCGATAAGACGCTCTCTCGATCGTCTTGCATCCTTCCAGTATCTTCTTGAAACCGAACCTCGATTACACCGGTCCGTTTTCTGTGACTACGTCGAGGAGCCCCAACTCCTCCCTCAGAGAACGCTTCAAGATCTTCCCTGAGTGTCCGCGAGGTAGCTCATCGCTCCAGAACCAGTAACGTCCTGGAATCTTGAATCTCGCCAGACGCTCGACAAGAAATTCACGTAGCTCATCTTCCGTCACATTCATTCCTGTCCGCGTAACGATAATCGCTCCGACGCACTCACCCATAGTCGCATCGGGCACGGCGATCACGGCTGCGTCCGCTATTGAAGGGTGTTCGAGGAGACGGCTCTCGACCTCCACCGAAGAGATATTTTCACCGCCGCGAATGATCACGTCTTTCGCCCGGTCGACGAGATAGATTCGACCGGCATCGTCTAAGCGTGCTATGTCACCGGTTTTTAGCCAGCCTCCGCCAAAGACGGCCTCGGTTGCGGCCGGTTGTTGCCAATATCCACGTGTAACACCTGGACCCCGGATCCAGAGCTCACCGGCTGCGTCGCTTGGAAGCGGATCTCCGTCGGCGCTGATGACTATCGCATCACAGACTGGGATGACCCGGCCAACACTCTCTGGGAATGCGACACACTCTTCTCCGGCGATGAATGAGATCGTTGACGATGCCTCGGTCATGCCGTAACCATTCTCGAGGACTACGTTCGGCAGGGCTCTCTGTGTCTGAGCTACAAGTGCGGGGGATAGTGGCGCACCACCAATGAGTAGCTCACGTAGGCTTGAAAGATCGACGTTTCGCTCGGCGAGCATGTCTAAGAGGTGGCGGATCATCGTAGGCGCGCCACCAAAGGTCGTAACGCGATGTGACTCCATCAGCTGAAGGGCCCGTTCTACGTTCCAACGATGCATGAGCAGAAGCGTTCCACCACACGCAATGGTTCCAAGCAGTGCCGAGTGGCACCCCATAGCGTGGAAGAGGGGAGCCGTTAACAAATAGATATCGCCGCCGACGTCGGGTTCCTTGTCCGCTTTGAAGGATCCGGACGCCGCCGAACGTCGAACGGAACGAGCAAAGTGACGGGTCATCATGTTTGAACAGATATTCCCGTGAGTGCCGAGTACTCCTTTGGGTCGGCTCGTCGTCCCGGACGTATAAAAAATGGTCGCATCAGAGTTTGGGCTAAGTGGCTCAGCGAGGTACGGAAGCTCTAACGAACTCTGCGTCTTCGTTATGCAGCGGTCGAACGATTCGACGAACCCGGTGTCCATTGAATGGTGGCTCTTAGGTCCACCAACGACAAAGATGCGTCTAACGCCAAGCGACCGGAGATCCTCGACTACCGAGGCAAGCTGATCCCAACGCTCTGCATCCGCCACGATCACGCTAGGTGTCGAATCAGAGATGGCGTAGAGGAGTTCACCGACGGTCCACCATGCGTTGAGCGATACCACGATGGCACCGGCCGCTGCGGCGCCGAAGAACGCCACGCTCCACTCTGGCAGGTTTCTCATTGCTATCGCTACACGATCACCGGGGGTGATCTCGAGAACGTCGACGAGCGTCATTGCAAAAGCTGTCGCGTAATCTGCGTGTTCGCCGTAGGTTATGACCTTATCGTCAAGTCTCAGGAATGGTCGATCAGCGAAGGAGCGGGAAGTCTCGAGCACGGCACGTAACGACGACGGAGCGTGCTTCCAATGACGGATCGGCCTTTGCTCGGTCGTAGGCTCTTCTGCGATCTCGAAGTGACTCCCCGGTCCGGTTAGTTCCTCTATCAGCTCACCGTATCTCTGCTCCAAGGAGATCCACCTTTCTGATAATCCGACTGCGACTCTTGACCCGCTGGTCGACCGCCCCGTTCTCGGGGTGGCTGTTCACTTCCGAATCAAGCCCCAAGTACCTCGTCGAGCGGATACTGCGAAAGTCGTACGGCTCCGTCGGCGGTGATCAGGTACTCATCCTCCAACTTCACACCGTCCTGCAGTCCTGGAATACCAGCGTAGCACTCGACGCACAACACCATATTCGGTACGAGCTCCTCGTCGGGTGTATCGCCATCGATGTCAGCGAGTCCGATATAGGGGCTCTCGTCTTCCATGCCTAGACCGTGGACCACCGATGAGTAGGCCTGCTCCCTGTACTGCTCGGGTGGGAGTGTCACACTTCTCAACAGCTCCCGATAGCCGATTCCGGGTCGAAGCAGCGATGCTACACCTGTGATGAAGTCCCGAGCGACGTGATAGGCCTCGCGCTGTTGTGCCGTTGGTTGTCGGCCACACAAGAAGGTGCGCGAGACGTCGCAGGCGTATCCTTCGGGACCGATCATATCTGTGTCGACTGCCACAAGGTCGCCTGGGCGAACCAGCTTGCTCGATGCCTCCTGAAACCAAGGGTTCGTGCGACTACCCGAAGCAACAAGACGTGTTGAACAGTACTCTCCTCCGAGTCTGAGCATCTCCCCCCACATCACTGCAAGGAGCTCGTTTTCGGAGATGCCGGGTCGGATTGCCGTCTCGAGTTGATAGAGGGCGGCTTCACCCACTGCTACCGACTGCTTGAGCACTTCAAGTTCATCCCAGGTCTTGACCATCCTCGCTGCTTGGACCGCCTCGTCAGCGTCACAGATCTCGATACCGGCCGACGTCAAGGCAAAGAAGCCGAATGCGTCGAGTCGGTCAACGCCGACTCGTTCGCCTGTGAGTCCACGTTCCTTGATAGCGGCAGAGAGGTCATCGACGGCATCTCGTACTACGTCTTGCGCAGCTCGACCAGAGAAGCGATACTGCCAGTGACGAGCAGGTCGAACGTCGTTCCAAAAGACGTTACTTCGGTAGAGAGCCTCGGGATAGCCGTACACGACGGGATCGCCCGTGACCGGTATCATGACATAGCTAGAGAGATGTGATGCGTTCCACAGCGAAGATACGGCTAACCCCGTTGCGTAACGTACGTTGACCAGATCGGTGAGCACGAGCACTCCGATATCCCGCTTCCGCATCTCTGCCTGAAGTCGGCCGTAACGCTCGTACCGCATTCGTTCGAGATCGACGCCTCGAAACTGCTGTGTTGACTCTTGGCCGAGGGCTGAACGGTCAACAGGTATTTTCGCTTCATTCATCGGTTTTTATCCTTCTTTCGCGCTGTTCATAACCGATCACTCTCGGCACACTGTCATCGTACTCCACGGGGTCTGCTACTACTTTTTGGAGGCGGCAAGCTCCATAAGCCCTGGTGCGAGGTCACGCCAGGCGGCCCGTGGTACGTCGCGCCGACCCTCGGCCAGCATCTGTACGCAGACGTGATCCGCACCGGCGTCAAAGTGGGCCCTAACGCGAGCGAGGACCTTCTCTTCGTCTCCCCATGCGACAACGGTATCGATCAGCCGATCGCTTCCACCATCACGGAAGTCGTCGTCTCCAAAGCCCATTCGGCGAAAGTTATTTTGATAGTTTGGCAGACCGATATAGATGGCCGTGTGTGCGCGTCCGATCTCTCGAGCACGGATCGGGTCCTCCTCAAGTAGCACGGCCTGCTCGACACAGAGGGTGCCATGATCCCCCATGACTTGGCGAGCTTCGACTGTGTGTTCTGGTGGAACGAAGTAGGTCAGAATGCCGTCGGTCAACTCCGTGGCTAGAGCGATCATCTTTGGTCCGAGCGCCGCTAGGACGATTCGAGCTGGCCCTTGGGGCCGGTGCGCAGTAAAAGGCGACTTCGCCATTGCCTCAAGGTAACGGCGCATCGCAACCAGTGGCGTTTCGTAGGAGTGACCGCGTAGGTCTTCGACGAGGCTGCGGTGGCTCACACCGAGGCCAACGACGACGCGATCGGGGAAGGCCTCGGTCAAGCTTTTCGCTGCTGCAGTCATCGATACAGCATCGCGAGCCCAGATATTGGCAATTCCTGTGGCACCAACGAGTCGCTCCGTCCTACTCAGGAGGAGCCCAAGATGAACAAAGACCTCTCGGCCTGCGACCTCTGGTAGCCAGATCGCCCCGTAGCCCAACTGCTCTAGCTCGACAGCGAGCTCTTGGGCCTCGGCCGTCGGCACAAAGTCGAGTGCGGCGGTCCAGATTCCGATCCTCGGTAGCGTCATTACTTCATTAACCATGACATCGTTCCTCCGTCACGTAGTATCCTCATGCACTCATTCCTGTCACGTGCTGCTCGCAGCTCTCCAAGGTCGCTGAAAGTTTGTCGACCTTGGAGATGTACCTCGACGCATAGCTGCGCGGAGGGTGCTCGGCCTACTTCGTCCAGAAGATCCGTTCGAAGTCAAAGTTGTTCAATGGAATTCCGAGTACGGAAGCTTCGAAACCCTTGAGCTTGGAGTTGAATGCATCATTGATGTTCGTAAAGGTTGGGATGATGTATCCGCCTTCGTTGAAGTCGATGTGCATCATCTCTTGCGCGATACTCTTCCGCTTGGCCGAGTCGACCTCAGCGTTCGCTTGCTGATAGAGAGCGTTGTAGTGGGCGTTTGACCAGTGAGTCTCGTTGAAGGGAGCGTTCTTGGCCAGGGATGCCGCTACCTGAGCGAGATACGGAGTGTACGCGTAGTAGTCCTGAGAGAAGGTCCAAGAGAGATAGTTTGGTCCGAAGAACGTGGTCGAGTTGACATCGTTTAGCGAGACCTTAATACCCGCAGCTGCGACCTGTTGCGCTAGGACCTCGGCCATCTGTACCGTTGCAAGTGCAATCGGTGAGGTCACGAGCTGAACCGATAGGTCGGGATAGCCTGCCAGCTTTAGAAGGTGCTTCGCCTGCGCAATGTCTTGGACTCGATGTAGCGAGTGGTCGTAGTAGGGGTCGAAGGGGGACGAGACGTCCGCTCCTACAAAGCCGTACCCTCCGAGAGCACTATTTATGAGCTCCGGACGATTGACGGCAAGGCGCATGGCCTGACGTACTCGGACGTCAGAGAAGGGTGCTTGATCGACTCGCATGGTGAACGGTTGAAAAGCACCGGATTGACTCGACAGTGTCGAAATACCGGCGGTCGACTTGAGGCTGTTGTAACTCTGAGCGCCTATTCCTCCAATGGCGTCTAGCTCTCCAGCTTGGAGAGCGTTCAGCATCGATGCCTCGTCGGCGAAGTCGATGATGACTACCTCGTCGAGGTAGGGAAGACCCGGCTTCCAAAAGTTCTCGTTTCGCACGAAAGTGCTCTGTTGGCCCGGCGTGAAGCTCTTGTACTTGTACGGGCCTGTTCCGTTTGGAACGGACGGATTGTACCCAACTGGGACGATGTATTGGAAGTAGAAGTATGACATCTGGTCTATCAGGGTCGCATATGGCTGTGTATATGGGATCTTGACGGTGAGGTTATCGATTTTTTTGAGACCCGCTAGGTCGACTGGCCCCAACGAGGAAGCACCAGGCAAGGGGCTCTTTGGATTCAAGATGCGTTGGAAGGAGAAGATCACGTCGTCTGCGGTGAGCGGCTTGCCGTCATGGAAGGTGATACCAGGGCGTAGACGTACGGTCCAGTTCATTGCAGTTGAGTCTGGTGTGATCGACTCGGCCAACTCATACACTGGATTTCCCTTGGAGTCGTAAGAGATGAGCGCCTGGTAGAGCTGTCCAATACGAGCACCATCGATTGTGGTGTAGCCGTTTTGCGCGTCCAAAGTATCTGCAGATCCGCCACCGGTAGCACCGACTTTGAGCGTCCCCCCGCGTCGTGGCTTTAGAGCCGTGAGCGCAGAGGCGCTGGACGTTGCTGAGCTACTCGACCCGCAGGCTTCGAGGATTGAACCGCTAACGACGAGCGCAGCGACGCCACCCAGCCCACGAAGAAAGTTGCGTCGACTCACGTCACGAC
>JBMFXG010000006.1:0-32795 GCA_049964535.1 Acidimicrobiales bacterium
CGTGCCACCACAGCCGTTTTCGTCCCGAGCGTTGGAGGCTCTGTTTCGTTGGAGGTAGGACTTCGCAAGGAACAGAGGATTGCAGGTTTCGGTGCCTCTGGCGCATGGTGGTCGGGACTCTTGTATCGCTTCAAGCCGAATGTACAGAAGAAGCTGGGAGAGCTTCTCTTCACGGCTCATGGTCTCGACCTCAGCCAATTCCGCTTTAACATCGGTGGCGGTGGCGTCGGTGTGAAGGTACCATTTAAGCGCCTTGCGACCATGTACGTTGGTCCGGGTCGCTTTGATTGGAATCGCGATGTCGCCGGGGTCTACTACCTCCGTATGGCGCAGCGCTATGGAGTGAGAGACTTGATTGGTTTCGTCAACTCCGCGCCATCAGCGTTCACCACGAACCACCAATCGTGTGCGGGAAGCTTGATGGAATCGGAGATCGGTCCCTATGCCGACTACCTAGCTCAGCTCGTTGCTGGCTTGCGCTCTCATCTTGGCGTAAAGCTCTCCTATATCTCTCCGATGAACGAGCCGGCCAACGCCTTTCCGTCGTGCAAGCAAGAGGGGATGGCCGTTCCTGTTGCGCTTCGTGGTCCGCTTGTGGTTGCGTTGGGCCGTGCTCTCGCTCGATACGCGCCGTGGTGTCGTATTATTGCCGACGAGTCGTCTCAAATTGGTCCATTGCTGCTGCACCAGTTGCCGAAGTGGATTCACTATCCTGGGGCGCTGCACTATCTCAGTGTTGTCGCTCACCATGCCTATGACTTCCCTCCCGCTTCGGTTCTCAGGGAGATGCGGAGCTATATCGCGACACTGCATCGACCTTCGTGGATGACGGAGATCTGTTGCTATCAAGGGGCACACTTCGGTTATCAGTATGACCCGACAATGTCGTCTGGTCTGTGGCTTGCGTCAACGATCTACAAAGATATCGCGATCGGCGGGGATAGCGCTTTCCAGTGGTGGTTGGCGGCCTCGCCCGATCTTGGGTGTAATACCGACATCCAGCCGAACTGCTGGAGACACTTCAACTATCTCGGACGTAATGACGGACTGCTCTATTTTGATATCAATGGTGCTCGCAACGGGAACCAAGCTCTCTATCTCACCAAGCGTTTCTGGGTCATGGCGAACTTTTCTCGATTCATACGACCCGGTGCGGTGAACTATGCGACCTTAAGCGATAGTCGTTCTGTGCGCGCTCTAGCGGTGCGGCGTGGTCACGTCTGGACCGTCGTCGTGATCAATCAGCGTCCAAGCGGCGACGGTCCTCTGACGTTACAGCTCGACTTTCCACCTGGTTACGATGTGGTTCGGTCTCTTGGTGCTTGGCGGACCTCAGCTACACTAAACCTCAGTGAGGTGTCCTTGCCGCAGCTATCTGGTGCGACGGTGGTGACGTCGTTACCATCCGCTTCAGTTACTACGTATCAATTTCAGGTGCGGTAACGACGGAATCTCCGGTCGTGACCGGCGGCGGACGAGCGAATACGTTAGTGATCGGCTTCGGATGGTAGCTGCTGGCATGGGTTTGGAAAGTGAGTGTCTGCGTTGAGCGTACGTATTGTCTCCAAGGGTAATAATCCTGACCGAGGGTCAGTAAGCGTCGCAATCTTGGCGGCGGGAGATGGGACGCGCATGCGGTCCCAGAGGGCGAAGCCGCTCACGAAACTCTGCGGTCGGACCATGATCGACTATGTCTTGAGCTCACTGACGGACCTTGAGAACTTGAGTCGAGTCGTGGTCGTCGTTGGACACCAGGAGAACCTCATCCGCCAAGCAGTGCTCTCACAGTTTCGACGTCCAGAAGTGGAGGTAGTGTTCGCTACCCAATCTCGCCGTCGTGGCACCGGCGATGCGCTGAGTGTAGCGCTCACTCGGTTGCCGGACGCACTTCAGTCTGATGAACCGCAGACGCTCGTCGTCCTACCCGCAGATACTCCGTTGCTCCGAGCGTCTACGCTGAGCGAGCTCGTTTCGAGTCACCGTACATCATCGAGTGCAGCTACGGTCTTGACCGCGCGCGTGCCGAATCCACAAGGATATGGTCGAGTCGTACGGGATCGCCACGGTGAGATTGACCGTATTGTGGAAGAACGTGATGCTTCGGGAGAGGTCTTGCTCGTCAATGAGGTGAATACCTCATGTTACGTCTTTGATCAAGCGGTTCTTGGCCCATCGCTCCGTCGCCTCCTACCGGCGAATGCACAAGCTGAGTACTACCTCACCGACGTGATCGGCATTTTGCGATCCGCTGGCTATCAGGTACGTGGCTTCGAGGTCGACGACTTTCGCGAGGTCTCTGGTGTGAACGATCGCCTGCAGCTGGCCGAGGCTGAGGCCGTTCTGCGATCTCGAATCAATGAATCTTGGATGAGGCGAGGAGTAACGTTGGTAGACCCCTCGTCTACCTATATCGACGCTGACGTAGAGATTGGAGTTGACACTACCGTATGGCCCCAGACGATCTTGGGGGGTAGGACCGTCGTCGGGCCAAATAGTGAGATCGGTCCTGAGGTTCGACTCGTAGACTGTCACCTCGGTGTAGGTTGCACGGTTGTGCGCTGTGAGGGGAACCGGGCCTATGTTGGCGATGAAGCCAGGGTAGGTCCGTACGTTGAGCTTCGCGCTGGGGCGAAGGTAGAGGCTGGAGCGAGAGTTGGACCGTTTGCTGTTGTGGATTAGTGCGCTATGGAGTTAGTACTTCGTCGAAGGCTAGAGCTGTATGCCGGGAGGTCCCATCGGGAACTCGCGATTGAAGTGGCCGAGAAGCTGCAGGTTCGACTCGGTCCCATGGAGCTGAAAGAGTTTGCCGATGGTGAGATCTACTGCCGATTTGGTGACTCGGTGCGCGGGAAAGATGTCTTCATTCTTCAGACTCATGCGGGTCCAGTGAATGACTCGATCTTTGAGCAACTCATCATGATTGATGCTGCGAAGCGCGCTTCTGCCGATCGCATCACGGCGGTCTCGCCCTACTATGGTTACTCCCGGCAGGATCGGAAGTCCTCTGGACGAGAACCCATCACAGCTAAGCTCGTCTCCGACCTCTTCGCCACAGCTGGGGCCGATCGTATTGTATCGGTCGACCTTCACTCTGGTCAGATTCAGGGATTCTTCGATGGTCCTGTTGACCACCTGACAGCGATGCCGGTGCTCGTGGACTACCTCCGCCGGCACGCAGGGAGTGATGTGATGATCGTCTCTCCTGACGCCGGTCGGGTAAAGGTCGCATCTCGATACTCTCAACACCTCAATGCCGATCTCGCATTTGTCCATAAGCGTCGGCCGAAAGGTTCTGCAAACGTGGTTGAAGCCCTCGATGTCGTCGGCGAGGTTGAGGGTCGTCGCTGCGTGCTGATCGATGACATGATCGATACCGCTGGAACGATCTGTGCAGCTGCAGAGCTTCTCTTCTCTAAAGGAGCATCCGACGTCTGGGCTATGGCAACGCACCCCTTGCTCTCGGGTCCGGCCGTGGATCGTCTGAAGGCTTCGGCGATCTCTCGCGTCGTTGTGACCAATACGCTGCCGGTATCGGAGGCTCGGCGTTTCGAGAAGCTCGAGATCCTCTCTGTGGCGAAGATCATTGCGGATGCTATCGCTGCAGTCTTTGAGGACGGATCGGTCTCGGATATTTTTAAGGGTGATAATCTATCCTGATCCTCGATTTGAGGCCAGCCTTTCCCTGTTGTTTGGTTGGTGGAAGATCGGGAGGGGCTAAACTCTTGGGTTTGTCCTGACCGCTTGGTTTGGACGCTTTGTATCTCTAGCGGTATCCGAGGAGTCGTCGCAGTGTCGCAGGAAAATGTTGTTGTTGAGAGAGGTCGAGAGACTGGAAGCCCTTCGTCGCGAAGAATGCGACGTGAGGGTCGGCTCCCTGCGGTCGTGTACGGGAAGGACTTCGAGACCGCATCGGTCTCGTGCGACGCAAGAGAGCTTCGTGCCGCACTCTCTAATCGTGTTGTCAAGGGAGCACTCTTGACTATTGTCCTGGATGGAAAGCCACAGCTGGTTCAAGTGCAAGCTGTACAACGCCATCCAGTGCGTCGAGATGTTGCCCATGTTGACTTCATGGCTATGCGAGCTGGAGAGGTCGTGACCGCCTCGGTCAACCTGGAAGTTGGAGTCGGCGTAGAGGGTATAGCGAACGCTATCGAAGTTCTTGGAGAGGCCTCCAAAATGCCGGCCGTGATCATGGTCGAAGCTTCCATGGCCAATGAGGGTGGCGAAATTGCTGCTGGCTCACTTGTGCTCCCCAAGGGCATGTCTCTCGTTACCGAGCCAGAGACGCTGGTCGCTCGTCTAGCTGAAGACTCCTAACGTTCAACCGGTGAACTCTCCCCAGGGGGGCCGACTACTCCTGCTCGGACTCGGAAATCCTGGGGAGCGGTACGCGCACACGAGACACAACGCTGGTGCATGGGTTGTGGAGGCGTTTGCGGGAGAAGCCGGTGCGGAACTCACTTTTCATCCAGGTTCCAACGCCCTGATAGCCGAAACTCGCTCTTGTGTCTTGGTGATTCCTCAGACATACATGAACGAGTCTGGGCGAGTTCTGCGTCCGCTCAGGAAGAAGTATGGCGAAATTGCTGTCGAACGACTCGTGGTCGTTCACGATGAGCTTGATCTTCCGGTTGGGGTTATGAGGATCAAAGCCGGTGGGGGCTTAGCTGGACACAATGGTTTGAAGTCGGTAGCGGCACATATAGGGTCCAATGACTTCCTTCGAATTCGTATCGGAATCGGTCGGCCGCCGTCGGGACGGGAAAGTGTTATCCAATGGGTGCTGTCTCGTCCGTCGCCGAGCGATCGCGATCTTTTGGCTACCGTGACTGAGAGAGCGGTTCGTGGGATCGAGGCCATAGTGGCCGATGGGGTCGAACGTGCGATGACGGTCTACAACACGACCAAGTAGGAGCTTAAGAGGTGCCAAGGGGTATTGACGTACTTGGACTTGGGGGAGCGAAGCTCTCTGATGTCCAACTTGCAGAGATAACAGACAACGTCTCTAGCGCAGGCTGGCCCTACTACGTCGCACTCCTTGCGGCCTCGAAGGCGGCAGGTATCACCGTGGTGATCTGCGCGAACAACCAGCTGGCAGAGCGATTGGCGAACGACTTATCCCAACTGCTCGGCTCCGAGATGGTGGGAAACTTTCCACATTGGGAGACGCTCCCTTTCGAGCGGGTATCGCCTCCAAGTGAGACGGTGGGTGCTCGGGTACGAGTCCTTCATGCACTACGACACGGGCATTTGCCAGCAGGCTACGTCGTAGTGACAACGGTTCGCTCGGTGGTGCAGCGCATAAGTCGTGGGCCGATGAGCTACGGACCACCGCTACAGGTGGGAACGGACCGTGATCCGTCAGAATTGGTGGCCGATCTGGTCGAGCTTGGCTACCGTCGGGAGTACCAGACTGAAAGTCGAGGAGAGTTTTCGGTTCGCGGCTCGATCGTCGATATTTTTGATCCAGCTTCAGATCGACCGGTGCGAGTCGATTTCTTTGGAGCGCAGATCGATGCGATCTCGTACTTCGATCCAGAGACACAGCTTTCGTTGGGATCGATAGATAGTGTGACCGTACGCGAAGCGCGAGAGGTGGTGCTCGACGAACGAATACGAAAAGCGGCGAGTGAGGTCGAGAGCTCCTTCTCACTAGAGCGAGAGGCTCTCGATAAAGCAGCCCGGGGTGAGTACTTCGATGGTCTCGAATCGTGGCTCCCGTGGCTCGAAAAGGATGAGATGGTGCTAGCCGATCTGCTCGACGAGTCAGATTCGGTGGTCTTAGTTGAGCCATCACGGCTCAATGCTCGCGCTCTCGACATCGTGGACGAAGAGCACTCGCTCGCTGAGAGCTTGGCGAGAACCTGGGGGATAGAAGAGACGCGTGAGCTACCGAGACTCCATGTGAGCTACGATCGTGCGCTCGCTCGCTGTTCCGCTTCGGTCGTACTCGTTGGCGGAGCCGACGGTGCGGGAAGCGGACTAGCTGGTTGGGGCTTCTCTGGACGTGAAATGCAGCAGCTCTTAGAGCGAGTTCGGACGTTGCAAAAACAGCGGTACGTTGTGGTAGTTGCAGCAGAGTCGGCATTGAGTGCTACCACGATGAAGCGATCCTTTGAGCAAGAGGGTCTGCGGGTCGAACTCTACGACGGCGATGGGGCGCAGCAGAACTCCCGCGAGGAGGTCTTGCGGATCGTCAATGGCGTTCACCTCAGCGAGGGCGTGATCGTTCATCCACTCAAACTCGCTGTGCTCGCTGAGAGTGACCTAACAGGACGACGTCGTTCTCATCGACGGCAGCGACCTCGGGTGAACCGTGCACGCGTTGACTTTGAGGCGCTTGCGGTTGGAGGCTACGTCGTTCACGACGTACACGGCGTCGCTCGTTATCTCGGTATGACCACGAGAACGATGGTGGGAGTTGAACGGGACTACCTCTTGCTGGAGTATCGGGGGAGCGATAGAATTTACGTCCCGTCGGATCAGGTCGGGCTCATTACTCCCTACAACGGTGGTGAGACTCCGCAGCTTTCAAGGCTCGGTGGTGCGGATTGGCAGGCCACGAAGGCAAGGGCGAGGCGAGCAGCTAGGGAGATTGCCCAGGAGCTCGTCGTGCTCTATCAGAAAAGAGTCGTTACCCCTGGCCATCGTTTTGGCCCCGATACTCCTTGGCAAGAAGAAGTGGAGGCCCTCTTCCGCTTTGAGCTCACGCGTGATCAGGCAAGGGCGATCGCTGAGGTTAAGGCGGATATGGAAAATCCAAAGCCCATGGACCGTCTGATCTGTGGTGATGTGGGCTTTGGCAAGACGGAGATAGCCTTGCGTGCAGCTTTCAAGGCCGTTCAAGATGGGAAGCAGGTCGCAGTGCTCGTGCCAACGACCCTCTTGGCCTCCCAGCATTTTCAGACGTTCTCCGAGCGGTTCCAGGGCTATCCCCTGAGGGTGGAGATGCTCTCTCGCTTCTTGACCGCATCGCAGTCGAAGAGCGTCTTGAACGGCCTTGCGAACAAGAGCGTTGATATCGTGATCGGCACCCATCGACTGCTCGGGAGCGAAGTGCAATTCTCGGATCTGGGGCTCTTGGTCGTCGACGAAGAGCAGCGTTTCGGGGTCACGCATAAGGAGGCGATCAAGGCTCTGCGGGCAGGAGTAGATGTCCTTACCCTCTCAGCAACACCAATTCCTAGAACTCTTGAAATGTCACTCACGGGAATTCGTGATCTCTCTCTGCTGCATACCCCTCCACTCGATCGGCGTCCAATCTTGACTCACGTCGGAGCGTTTGACGAACGCGCCGTATCAGAGGCGATCCGTCGTGAACTGCTTAGAGATGGGCAGGTCTTCTACGTGCATAACCGAGTACAAGATATCGAGGCCGTTCGTCAACAGCTCGAGGAGCTGGTCCCAGAGGCAAGAGTTGCTGTCGCTCATGGCCAGATGGATGAGGGTTCGCTCGAGCAGATCGTGCTGGACTTTTGGGAGCAGCGCTACGACGTGTTGGTTTGCACTACCATCATTGAGTCCGGAATTGACATGCCTACGGTGAATACCTTGATTGTGGATCGTGCCGACCTCTTGGGCCTCGGCCAACTGCACCAATTGCGTGGGAGGGTTGGTCGATCTGGGCTGCGTGCCTATGCGTATCTCTTCTTCCCACCCGATGTCGCACTGTCAGAGGAGGCCTTTGAGCGCCTTCGAACGATCGGTGAGAACACTGAGCTCGGCTCTGGCTTTAGGATAGCGATGCGCGATCTTGAGATTCGAGGCGCTGGCAATCTCCTTGGCGCGGACCAGAGCGGTCATATGGCGGCCGTAGGGTACGACCTCTATGTGAAGATGGTGCAAGAAGCGGTAGCCGAACTCAAAGGTGAGCCTCCTGAGCCTGCCCCGGCGGAGATCCTACTCGATCTGCCGGTCAGTGCATCTATCCCCACAAGCTTTATTGGGAGAGAGGATCTTCGGCTCGAGGCGTATCGGCGATGTACCACGATTGCGGAGGTACACGAACTCGAGGCTTTTCGAGCTGAGCTTGTGGATCGTTTTGGTGCACTGCCTGAGCCTGTTGAACGCCTTCTCGCATTGGTTGACCTTCGGATTCGATGTCGACAACTCTCGATCTCTGAGCTTTCGCTTAAGCGCTCGCCTCACGGAGTAGGGATGATCTGTCGTGTCAAGCCGGTAGCGCTCCGCACTTCGCAGCAGCTGCGGCTTCGTCGACTGTATCCAAAGGCCCTGCTCAAAGATGGGGCTGGAGAGCTCGTTCTTCCCTTACGGGACGTGGCGGATCCTGTAGGGTTGGCGCTTGACGTGCTCAATCTGATCGCTGCGACCTGAAGAGCACGCAAGAGAGTATCTCCGGGGCGATTTAGGGAACGGGCGGTCGAACCTCTAAGGTATAGCGGTTGTGTCTGTTGCGCCAGTTGCGAAGTGGAGAGTGATGGAGGACAGCTTGACGGCGTTGAGGAGGTTGATGATCATGTGGTCGAGTAGAACTCGTCGCTGGGCCCTGCGAGGTGGACTCGTGGGAGTAGGTTCGCTTGCTCTGGCGGCGTGCTCGATCTCGCCCTACGCAGTGATCATCAACGGTCAACGAATATCCGTTGCCTCTTTGAACGCCGAACTTAATCAGATCACTTCGAACAAGAGTTTTGTCGCGCAGGTCTGAGCGGTCATGAGCAGGTTTTCGGTGTGGGTGCAGGGACGTATAGCTCTACCTTCACCTCACAGATTCTGAATCGGCGAATATCTGTGGACCTGGTCGAGCAGCGTCTTGCGCAGCTGAAACTCCCCGTCTCCAATCAAGAGCTGGCAATTGCATCGAGCGTAGCGGTTGCCGGTTTCGGTGGCTCCTCGGTATTCAGTCAGTTTCCGAAGGCGTATCAGCAACAGCTCATCTCCGATACTGCGGCACTCGACACCTTTGAAGCGCATCTGGTCAACGTACGACTCACATCATCTGCGATTGAGGCCTACTACAAGTCGAATCTTGCCACCTTTACCCAGTACTGCGCGTCGCAGATTTTGGTGCCAACGGTGGCAGAGGCGAGCGCGCTTCGCGCCAAGATCATCGCTGGGGCTAGTTTTGCTTCGGTGGCACAAGCATCATCCCAGGACCCTAATACCGCATCTCGAGGTGGTGCGGTTGGATGTGGGCAGTCTTCGAGTTACGTCCAGGCCTTCGGCGCTGCGTTCGCTTCGGCGGTCGTTGGGACGCCCCTCAATACCCCCTCTGTTCCCGTGCAAACGAGTTCGGGTTACTCTCTCGTTGAGGTGACCTCGAAGAGCGTCCCTCCGGTCTCGTCGGTGGTCTCTGAGGTCGTCTCGAGTCTCTTGGGCTCAAAGGCTCAAACACTTCTCGGTGCGGCGATTCAACGATCGGCCAGGAACTCGACCTTTGTGGTCAACCCTCAGTATGGATCGCTCTCGGTGAACTCAACCGGTAATGTTGGCGTGATACCTCCTGCGGTACCTTCGCTTGGGGCTCAACAGTTCTTCAAGACCCCGAGCGCATGAGCGAACCTCTCGCTTCACCTGCGCACCTCGTAGTCGTAGGGGTTGGTCCCGGCGGGGAAGGCTATCTCTCTCAGAGCACACTGCAGCGACTCTATGAGGCGAACCTCGTCATCGTCCGTACGACTCGCCACCCGGGCATGGATGAGCTGATTGCAGATCTTCGACTCCGTGGAGTGGTGGTCGAGGAGCTTGACCATCTCTATCAGCGAGCTGAGGATTTCGAGCAGCTGTATCGAGATATTGCTGAAGCCGTCGTTCGGCGATTGAGTGATCATCCCGGAGGTACCGTGGCGTACCTAGTGCCGGGATCGCCAACCGTCGGTGAGGTCAGCGTTCAAGTTTTGAGGTCGATGGGCATTCCTCTTGAGGTCGTTCCGGGTGTCTCTTTTTTGGACCTGGTCTGGGTCCGGACCGGTCTCGATCCGGTTGCGGGTGTTACCGTTGCCGACGCCTTTGATCTGATTCAATCTCCCTCGCAGTACCGGGGTTCGGTCGTGGTTATGCAGGTCTACTCTTCCGATATTCTGCAAGATATCGTGGCACTTGCGGATCAGATGTCAGCGTGCTCGCTGACGGTTCTGCATCATCTCGGTCTCACAGACGAGGTCGTCTATCGGATCGAAGATGGATCGGTCCCGACCGATCTCGACGTTGACCACCTCACGTCGCTCTATGTTGAGAATTGGGAGTCGCCAGCGTTCGCGCTCGCTGCGCTGTGGGATGTGATTCGACTGCTACGGGTCAGTTGTCCGTGGGATGCTGAGCAGACGCACGCAACGCTCTCTCATCACCTGATCGAGGAGTCCCATGAGGTGCTCGAGGCGCTCGACGAGGTCGAGAGTACCACCGGAGCGGATCTCGAAGCTGCTATGGAGCATCTTTGTGAGGAGCTCGGGGATCTTCTCATTCAGGTCTTGTTCCATGCCAACTTGGCCCGTGAAGCGGACTACTTCTCCCTCGAGAACGTGAGTGATAGAACGCGAGAGAAGCTGGTTCGTCGACATCCACACGTCTTCGGTGACGTAGAGGTAGCTCGGTCCGAAGATGTGGTGGCTAATTGGGAGAGGATCAAGCGGGAAGAGAAGTCTCGGGTATCGGCATTGGATGGGATTCCAAAGAGCTTGGTAGGTGGTGCACGAATCCATAAGCTGGCGCGCAAATTGAGATCGCAAGGTGGCCATATGCCGGAAGCTGTGGCTCTCGTAGATCGATTGAACGAACTCGTCGGTGCGGGCCACGAACACGATCCTTCCTCCGTTGCCGAGCTGCTCAAAGTGGCGATAACCCTTGGTGAAGTGGTTGGGGCCGATGTCGACGCAGTCCTCCGCTCAGTGGTGCGTGACCTTGAGTTTCAGATTCGAGCTCTAGAGTCGCGCAATTCCGCGGCAGATTGATTTGCTGATGGATGGGACCAGCAAGACCTTCGCTAAGTTGATGCTGGTGTTCTACGGTCGGGAGGGCGGTTGCAATGTTGACGATAGAGGCTTTAGAGGCGCTAGAAGTACTCGATTCTCGTGGAAATCCGACCGTGGAGGTGGCGGTTCTCCTCGATGACGGATCGACCGGCCGGGCGATTGTTCCATCCGGCGCATCGACCGGTTCGCATGAAGCGATTGAGCTGCGAGACGGTGATAGGCACCGGTATATTGGTAAGGGTGTCTCTCGAGCAGTAGCTCATGTCAACGAAGAGATTGCCACCGTTTTGGTCGGCGTGGACGCGACTGAGCAGAGGTCGATCGATCAGCTCCTGTGTGATATCGATGGGAGTGAGAACAAGGGTCGTCTTGGGGCGAACGCAATTCTAGGAGTTTCTCTCGCCATAGCTCGTGCTACAGCGAGCGGACTCGGGATGCCTCTCTATCGCTATCTGGGTGGTGTCAATGCACACCTGCTACCCACGCCCATGATGAACGTCATTAATGGCGGAGTTCATGCTGACAATACCCTTGATCTCCAAGAGTTCATGGTCGTTCCCCACGGAGCGGCGAGCTTTCACGAGGCCCTTCGGTGGGGAGCGGAGATCTATCACAGTCTCCGAACCGTTTTGAAGGCAAAGGGTCTTTCAACGTTGGTCGGAGACGAGGGTGGTTTCGCTCCCAATCTCTCCTCTGCTGCAGAAGCTATCGAACTACTGATCGATGCTATCGAGAGCGCTGGAAGAGACGTTGGATCCGAGGTTTCAATAGCGCTCGATCCGGCCTCAACCGAGTTTTTTCGAGACGGCCTCTACGTGCTCAGTGGCGAAGGTGCAAGCTTGACCAGCGTTGAGATGGTCTCGTTCTGGGAGAATTTAGTTTCGCACTACCCAATTATCTCGATCGAAGATGCAATGGCCGAAGATGACTGGGAAGGTTGGGGGCTTTTGACCGAGCGCCTAGGTTCTGCAACCCAGCTCGTAGGTGATGATCTCTTTGTCACGAACTCGACGCTCCTGCGGCGTGGGATCGACAACAAGGTGGCAAACGCTGTATTGATCAAGCTGAATCAGATCGGCACCCTTACCGAGACCTTGGAGACGGTGCGACTAGCACATACTTCTCGCTATCGTGCGGTCATCTCGCATCGTTCTGGTGAGAGCGAGGACACGACGATCGCCGATCTTGCGGTAGCGACGAACGCCGGTCAAATTAAGACAGGGGCACCTGCTCGCTCAGATCGGGTAGCGAAATACAACCAGCTTCTTCGAATTGAAGCTGAACTCGGAGACAGTGCGCGATACGGTGGGTTGAGCGCATTTTCGAGATAATGCTAGGTGAAGAAGTAGATGAAGCTTTCTAACAAGAGTCTTGTCGTGGTCGTCGTTGCCGTTTTGGCATTTGCGGGGTACGTCGTTGTCTTCTTCCCTCTCGGCGGAATTCTCTCTCTGAATCGTCAGCTTCAGCAGGCTCGAAGTGAGCTAGCGAGCGTTTCGAAGTCCAATGAACGCCTGGCTGCGGAAGAGGCGCAGCTGAAAAACCCGCGCTACATTGAGCACCTTGCAAGGTCGTCGTATGGTCTCGTCAAGCCTGGTCAGAGCGAGTATGTCATCATGCCAGGCAGTCCCTTGTACGTGCCATCGAAGAGCCTTGGCGGAACTGCTACTACCAGCACTGTGCCCCACTCTTAGGTTTGCGGTGCCGCTCGTGAAGTGCGATGTGGTCTACTGAGAATGGTCTTGTGCGTTCGTGGGTGCACTGTTGGTCTGACAGGGCGAAGTGAGGCGTGAAGTTCTGTAGTGATGAGGTTGCGGTTGTGGTGGGTTTGGGAGCACGCGCTGAGCGGGTCTCGTTGAAGGAGGTAGTGTCGTGTCGATTCTGGGAAATACGGTAGTTCGGAAAGAGGATCCAAAGCTTCTGACGATTGGTGGTCGCTACGTTGGCGATCTGCACCTCAAAGGGACCTACTACGCGACCTTCGTGACCTCTACGGTGGCGCATGGGTCTATCGTTGCCTTAGACCTTGAGGCCGCCCGAAGTGCAGAGGGGGTTATCGGCGTTTACAGCGCTGAAGACCTTTCCCTAGTCTCGCCACGGTCCGTCTTCTCCGAGCATCCCACTATGGTCCAGCCTTATTTGGCCTCAGAAACGGTACGTTTCGTTGGTGAGCCCGTCGTCATGATCGTTGCCACATCGCCGGCGTGTGCTCTTGACGCCGCGGAACTCGTCTTCATTGACTACGAGACAAGACCCGCTGTCACTGATCTTGAGGCTGCATACCGTAACGAAGTCCTCCTCTTCCCGGAGGAGGGTACGAACGTTGTAACCTCGCTGGGTCAGCCCTTTGATGATGCGTTTTTTGACGACGCGGAGATCGTTGTCTCTCAGAGAATGGTCAATCAACGCCTCGCTCCGGCCCCACTAGAAGGTCGAGCTCTTGCCGCAATCCCAGGTGAGGATGGGCGTCTCACCTGCTATGCATCGACTCAAACCCCGCATTCGGTCAAGTCCGCAGTTGTGGAGGCACTCGGGATAGCGGATGACATGGTGCGTGTGATCACCCCTGATGTTGGGGGAGGTTTTGGAGCCAAAGCCTCGCAGTATCGAGAGGAGATTCTCGTTGCTTGGGCTGCGCGCTCACTTGGCTCTCCTGTTACGTGGGTCGAGACGAGATCGCAGAACATGGTTGGACTTGGACACGGACGTGCTCAAGTCCAAGTCGGCACTATCGGTGCGACCGCTGATGGACGAATCACAGGTTACCGTCTTGACGTGCTGCAAGATGGAGGTGCGTATCCGATGGTGGGATGCTTTCTTCCGATCTTGACGATGCAGATGGCACCGGGAATCTACAACATTCCCAAACTCGAGTTCCGCTCTTCGTCTGTTGTAACGAACACCACTCCTATCGTCTCCTATCGAGGCGCCGGCCGCCCCGAGGCGACTGCGGCGATCGAGTGTTTGATGGACCTTTTGGCGCGTAAGCTCCAGATGGACCCCGCTGAGCTCCGTCGTATGAACATGATCGAAGAGGACGCATTTCCCTTTACGACGACCGGAGGTTCGACGTACGACGTCGGAGCCTATGGTGCCGCTCTCGACAAAGCGCTAGCCGTCGGTCGTTACGGTGCCCTGCGAGAAGAACAGAGAGAACGGCGCCAACAACGGTCCGTGCGTCAGCTCGGTATTGGGCTCTCTTGTTACGTTGAGGTGACCAATCCATTCCCTTCTCAGGAGTTTGGCGGGGTCGAAGTGCTCCTCGATGGGTCGGTTCTGGTTCGCTCTGGGACGTCTCCCCACGGCCAGGGTCACGATACTTCGTGGTCCATGCTCGTCTCTGAGGTGCTTGGTGTACCACTCGAGAAGGTCGTCGTTGTGACCGGTGATACCGATCGTGTGCCGCGTGGGATAGGGACGTTTGGATCGCGCTCTCTACAGCTTGGTGGGGTCGCAGTCTTCGGTGCCGCTCAAGAGGTTCTTGAGCTAGCTCGCCAGGTCGGTTCAGAGCTTCTCGAAGCGGATCCAGGAGACCTTGTGATCTCTGAAGATGGATTGGGTCTGCAGGTCGTCGGCTCTCCCACTTCGCAGCTGTCGTGGAGTACACTTGCTCAGGCGGCGATGAGCAAGGGAACGCCGCTTAGCGCCGAAGTCGACTTCAAAGCGGAGAACTCCACCTTCCCATTTGGAGCGCACCTTATCGTCGTTGAGGTGGATGTGGAGACCGGAAAGGTCGAGATTCGAAGCGTTGTTGCGGTCGACGATGCTGGAAAAATTGTCGCACCGTTGCTCGCCGAAGGTCAGGTGCACGGTGGACTCGCCCAGGGGATAGCGCAAGCTCTGATGGAAGAGGTCGTCTACGACGGCGATGGAAATCCGTTGACATCCAATCTTGCAGACTACGCAATGATCTCTGCAGCTGAGCTCCCGAGCTTCCAGCTCGTTCACCAAGAGACGCCAACGTTCCTCAACCCTCTTGGAGCGAAGGGAATTGGAGAGTCTGGAACGATTGGATCGACTCCAGCCGTAGTCAACGCAGTGTTGGATGCGCTCTCACCCTACGGCATCGATTACCTCGATATGCCTCTGACGCCGAACCGGATTTGGACGGCGTTGTCTTCTCGGAGAGAAACGGTCGCTTGAGGACGGATCGAGTGGTAAGCGATCGTCGAGAGAGGGCGAACCTGGTCAGTTCTTGAAGAAACTTGTGTCATCGTCCGTGGTAACGTGTCGTCATGGTGAAAAGCGGTAGTTGAGAGTCGCTACCGAGGAGGAGGGAGCCACCGATGCGCGTTTCGATGACGATCAACGGAGAGAACTATGAGCGAGACGTGGAAGAGCGAACCTTGCTCGTACATTTTCTGCGAGAAGATGTCGGTTTGACCGGCACGAATGTTGGCTGCGACACCTCTTCTTGTGGGGCTTGCACCGTCTTGCTCGATGGGGAGTCCGTCAAGTCGTGTACGGTGCTCGCGGTACAGGCCGACGGTGGAAGTGTTACTACTATCGAGGGTCTCGCTGCTCCAGACGGAACGCTCCACACGCTCCAACGTGCGTTTCAGGAGAACCACGGTCTTCAGTGCGGGTACTGCACCCCAGGCATGGTGATGGCATCGCTTTCATTGATTCGAGAGAATCCAGACCTCACTGAGGCGGAGGTGCGAGAAGGACTTGAGGGAAACCTCTGTCGCTGTACGGGGTATCACAACATCGTGAAGTCGGTGCTGCAGGCTGCAGGTGAGATGAGGGGTGGTGAGTGATGACGCTACTCGAAGAGACCGAACACAGTGTTATTGGTCAACGGCTTCTGCGTCGTGAAGACCCTAAGCTCCTTTCGGGAGAGTCGCGTTTTACCGATGATCTCAAAGTGCCTGGTGCGTTGCACTTAGCGGTCTATCGCTCTCCTGTTGCGCACGCAAGGATTCGCTCCATCTCCGTTGAGGCCGCTTGTGAATCTCCAGGTGTCGTTGGGGTTTTCAGCGGTGCAGAGTTGATGGGTGAGTGGGCAGGTCCCATGCCGTGTGCGTGGCCCGTCACGGCAGAGATGAAAAATCCCGCCCACTATCCCGTGGCTGTCGATGTAGTGAACTATGTGGGTGACGCAGTGGCCGTCGTGGTGGCCAGCTCAGCTCGCGCCGCAATCGACGCCGTTGCGCTTATTGAAGTCGAATACGACGAGCTCCCAGTCGTCGTAGATCTAGAAGAGTCTCTCTCGGACCAACACGTTATTCATGAGAGTCTTGGGACGAATAAGAGCTACGTGTGGGAGCTGAATCCGCAGCCTGATGATGTTGAGAGAGCGTTTGCGAGTGCAGCCCACGTCGTCAAGGAGACCTACATTCAGCAGCGACTCATACCGGCGGCCATGGAGCCACGAGGAGTCCTTGTTGTGCCATCGCCGATGGGTGGCGATTACACCTTGTACTCCTCGACGCAGGTTCCTCATATTTTGAAGATCATGGCAGCGTTGACCGTTGGAATCTCTGAGACGAAGCTGCGCGTCGTTGCTCCTGCGGTCGGGGGAGGTTTCGGTTCCAAGCTCAACGTCTACGCCGAGGAGCTCTTGTGTCTCGTGCTAGCGCGCAAGCTCCGCGTTCCTGTCCGATGGCAAGAAGAGCGAACAGAGAATGCGGTCTCGACCATTCATGGTCGTGGCCAGATCCAACATATGGAGCTCGCTGCAGATGCAGATGGCAAGCTCTTGGCGGTGAGGGTGAACCTAGTGGCAGATATGGGCGCCTACCTCCAGTTGGTGACACCAGGGATCCCGATTTTGGGGGCATTTCTTTACCATGGTGTCTACGACGTTCCTGCTTACTCCTTCAGTTGTACAGCGGTCTTTACAAATAAGACTCCAACCGATGCGTATCGCGGGGCGGGACGCCCTGAGGCTACCTACGCGATTGAGCGTTCGATGGATGCGCTTGCTCGGAAGGTCGGTGTCAGTGCAGCGGAGATTCGCCGCAGGAACTTGATCCCGCCGGAGAAGTTTCCCTATAACTCACCTGCGGGACTCGTTTTTGATTCAGGGGACTATCCACTCAACTTCGATACTGCAATGGCGAAGGTGGGTATGGAGGAGCTCTTGCAGCTTCAGCGGGAGCGACGGTCCTCTGGCTCGAAGAAACATCTCGGAATTGGGATCTCCTTCTTTGTTGAGATGTGTGGTCTGGCGCCATCGCGAGTGCTTGCTTCGCTGAACTATTCGGCGGGAGGTTGGGAAGCGGCGACTGTACGCATTCTCCCGACCTCAAAGGTTCAGGTCGTGACTGGAACAGCGCCGCATGGTCAGGGGCATGAGACCGCTTGGTCAATGATCGTGGCGGACAAACTTGGAATCTCGCCAGATGATATCGAGGTCCTGCACTCTGACACGGCCGTCGCTCCCTATGGTATGGATACGTACGGATCTCGATCACTCTCCGTTGGCGGTGCTGCGATTCACCTTGCCACGGAGAAGGTGCTGAACAAGGCGAAGGCGCTTGCTGCCCATCTTCTCGAGGTCTCAGAGGATGACTTAGACTATCGTGGAGCTCAGTTCTCGGTGAAGGGGTCGCCAGACAGAGTGGTTCCACTCGCAGCCTTGGCGTTCGGTGCTTTTACTGCTCACGATCTTCCTGACGGGATGGAACCCAATCTCGAGGCCTCTGTCACGTGGGATCCACCCAACTTTACGTTCCCATATGGGACTCACGTTGCGGTCGTGGAGGTCGATGAGGAGACCGGAAAAGTCGAACTCATTCGCTACGTGGCCGTTGATGACTGCGGGAACCAGATCAATCCATTGATCGTGGAGGGGCAGATACACGGAGGCATAGCCCAAGGTGTTGCTCAAGCCCTCTTTGAAGAGGCGGTCTACGATGGTGCAGGCAACCTTGTGAATCCGTCGTTCGCAGACTATTTGGTCCCTTCAGCTATGGAGCTTCCGAATTTTGAGACGGCTCACACTGTTACACCAAGCCCGACTAATCCTCTTGGGGTAAAGGGGATAGGTGAGGCAGGAACGATTGCCTCGACCCCGGCGGTAATCAATGCGGTCATTAACGCTCTTGAGCATCGTGGTATTACCCATCTTGACATGCCGGCGACACCTGAACGCATTTGGTCTGCCATTCAGGCCAGTGATCGATCGAAGTAGAAAAGACGTGAAAGGAAGGTACTGATGTACCCAGCAAAGTTTGAGTACGTACGAGCTTCGTCGTCGGCGGAAGCTCTTCGTATGATTCAAGATAGCGAGGATGCGAAGTTCATAGCGGGTGGCCACTCTCTGTTGCCGCTCATGAAGTTTCGCATGGCCACGCCCTCGCTCCTGGTTGATATTGGCCGTCTCTCGGAGCTCTCTTACGTTCGTGAAGACGGTAACGAGATCGCCATCGGAGCCTTGACTCGTCACTGCGACGTGGAGCGTTCAGAGTTGCTGAGGCGTAGTGTGCCGATCTTGGCTCACGTAGCCGGTCAGGTCGGAGATCCTCAGGTGCGTCATCGTGGAACGATTGGTGGCTCTACTGCACATGGCGATGGTGCCTCGGACCTTCCCGCTGCGCTTTTGGCGCTCGATGCTACATTCGTGGCTGAGGGGCCCTCGGGTCGACGCGAGTTACCGGCTAGGGACTTCTTTCGTGGCTTCTTGGAGACCGCATTGGGCGAGGACGAGCTCCTTACGGAGATTCGAGTACCGAAGGCAATCACCACCTGGTCTTTTCAGAAGTTCAATCGACGTGCTCAAGACTGGGCAATCGTCGGCGTGGCGGCCGTTCGGAGTGATACGACGAAGGTTGCGCTTGTCAATATGGGGTCATCGCCCCTGCGAGCGACTGGTACCGAAGCGGCTCTTGGGGAAGGTGCGAGTGCCTCGGAGGCCGCTCTTCGAGCGGCCGAAGGGATCGATCCTCCGTTTGATCTCAATGCGTCCGCCGATTTTCGTCGCCACTTGGCGTCCGTCTTAGTGAGGCGAGCGCTAGAGGAAATGAATATTTAGTCAGTTGCGGTGGTTGAACTAGGGTATCGAGGAGTCTCGCTGCCCTAGTAGTTATGCTGGGCTCCTCCAAAGACTTGTGATCTGGAGGAAGTGTGGTCGATAGTTCACGTTCAGCGGAACGCTATGGGTTAGCGTCGGTTGACGATGTCGTCAAGGCGCTCGAACACGAGGATTACCTTGTCGACGAGGGCCTTGCGACCACGGTCTTCTTGGCCCTCTCGCTGCAGCGCCCTCTGCTGCTTGAGGGAGAAGCCGGGGTGGGAAAGACCGAGATTGCTCATGCCCTAGCACAAGCACTTGGGGTGCCAGTTATCCGGCTTCAGTGCTACGAGGGTATTGACGCATCTCAGGCGGTGTACGAGTGGAACTACTCACGGCAACTGCTCCATCTCCGCGCAGTAGAGGCCATTGCCGGTCGGGGTGAGCTGTGTGACCTCGAAGAAGAGCTGTACTCTCAGGATTTTCTGTTAAGGCGGCCGCTTCTATCGGCGATCGACGCCTCGTCAATAACGGTGACCGCTTCCGGTGAACGGCGCCCTCCCGTCCTGCTGATCGACGAGATAGATCGGGCAGACGATGAGTTTGAGGCGTTCCTCCTTGAGGTCCTCTCCGACTATGCGATAACGATTCCAGAGCTCGGTAGGGTTCGTGCTGAACTTCCGCCGATCACGATCTTGACCTCGAACCGTACTCGTGATCTCCACGACGCACTGAAGCGTCGCTGTCTCTATCATTGGGTGGCGCACCCTTCGTTCGAGCGAGAGGTGGAGATCATCTGTCGCAGGGCACCCGAAGTGGAACATTCGTTGGCTCGGCAGGTAGCGGCGGTAGCGTCTGCGCTGCGGGATGCAGATCTCTACAAGCCGCCGGGAATTGCAGAGACACTGGATTGGGCGAGATCGTTGACTTTTTTGAGTGAGTCTGAAGTTACCGCTGCGAACTTTCGCCGCTCGAGCGGTGCCCTCCTCAAGTATCGTGAGGATGGCGACCGGGTCCAGTCGCTCGATCTGGCACAGATTATTCGGTCGGCAGTGCTCCGGGGCGGCAGTGGCAACTCCTAGCGAGGTTGCAATGGCCTTCGTTGACGAGCTGCGAGATAGCGGCCTGACAATTCCTCTTTCGCGCTCGTTATCGTACTTCCAGGCGCTCGAGTGTCTAGGAGTGAGCTCAGAACGAGCGGTCTACTGGGCCGGTCGGGCGACGCTGCTTGGGAGAAACGAAGACGTCGTGCTCTATGAGCGCTGTTTCCGCTCCTTTTTCTTACGGCGCGCCGCTTTGGACTTTGAAGTGGTGTCAACTCCGGTCAACGTGGCGGTGCTGCTCGATGGTGATGACGAGATCGGTGAAGACCCATCGGATGATCAGGAGGAGCTTAAGGAGTTCGATCAGGTGGTAAGCCTACGATTCTCCGCTGAAGAGGTCTTGAGGGAGAAAGATTTTGGGAGCTTGACGCGAGGGGAGCTCGACGAATGTCTCAAGATCATGCGCACCATCAAGCTCTCTCCTCCGCTTCGATCATCACAACGACTCCGCGTTCACCCTCGGGGCGGGCGCCTCGATGTTCGTCGCACGGTGCGTGACGCTCTCGCCCATGGCGGGGAGCCGATCAACCAGAAGTTCGTAGCACGCTCTCAGCGAGTGCGGCGCACGGTCTTCATCTGCGATATCTCTGGATCGATGGAGCCCTACGCGAAGGCTCTGATTCGCTTTGTCCACGCCATGATGGTTGCGACGAGGAAGGTCGAGGTCTTTACCCTTGGGACGAGGCTGTCTCATGTGACAAGAGCACTGATGGGCAACGATCCAGAGGCCGCAATGGCGAGAGCTGCGGCTGAGGTGCAAGACTGGTCAGGTGGGACTCGTCTTGGCGAGGGAATCAAGAGCTTCAACGATCGTTTCGGAGTCCGTGGTATGGCTCGGGGCGCAACGGTCGTGATCCTCTCCGACGGCTGGGATCGTGGCGATCCGAACCTTCTTGGCGAGGAGATGAAGCGTTTGCAGCGCGTCTCTCGGCGATTGATATGGGTCAATCCGTTGAAGGCGAGTGAGGGGTATGCGCCGTTAGCGAAGGGGATGGCAGCTGCACTACCCTACGTGGACGAGTTTGTCGAGGGTCATTCGCTGAACTCATTGGAATCTCTAGCGGAGGTACTGGCATCATGAAGGAGATACTTGCCGATATCGCTCGGTGGCAGGCCGAAGGAAAGCGCTTCGCTACCGCCAAGGTCGTTGGTATTGAGGGGTCGAGTCCACGTGAGATCGGCGCCACCATGGCAGTGAACGAGGATGGCGTCGTCGCTGGGTCGGTCTCGGGAGGATGTGTCGAGGGGGCAGTGGTCGCTGAAGCGCTTGCTGCGTTGGGAGCCCAGGAGGCGGTCCTACGCTCGGTCGGTGTTGTGGATCGCAAGGTCGACCTGATCGGTTGCGCGCGAACGTTGAGCTACGGCTACTCCGATGATGAGGCGTTTGCGGTCGGGCTGACGTGCGGAGGCACTCTCTTAATCTTGATCGATCCGGAACCTCCTCAGTATCTAGACGACCTACGTGAACTCGTGTCAACCGGTCGACCCTACGTGATAGCTACCGTCTTCGCAAGCTCGGACGATGGGAGCGAGGAGACGGGCGAATACTTCGCGACGATGAATCAAGGTCTGGAACTCCCCCGAGTCGGAAGCTCCATGATGATCAAGGAAGATGGATCAACCGTTGGGTCTTTGGGAAACCCCGAGCTTGATCGGGTAGTTGGTCGTGATGCGCTTGGTGCTCTCGCCTCGGCTACGACGACAAAACGCCACTACGGCCGAAGCGGCCAGTCTCGAGCTCAAGAGGTAGGAGTGGTCTTCGACGTCTCTGCGCTACCGCCCAAGATGGTTATCTTTGGAGCCGTAGACTTTACCGCAGCGCTTGCGAAGATAGCCAAGCTCTTGGGCTACACCGTCACTGTGTGCGATGCTCGCCCAATCTTTGCGACCCCAGAGCGATTTCCGATGGCCGATGAGGTGGTGGTGGATTGGCCCGATCGTTACCTCGAGAAGCATCGGGAGAGCATCGGGAAACGCGATGCTATCTGTGTCTTAACGCACGATCCGAAGTTCGATGTGCCGGCTTTGACGACTGCACTCAAGACCGACGCGGGCTACATCGGAGCGATGGGCTCACGGCGGACACATGAGGATCGACTCCGAAGACTCGAGGAGCACGGTGTTGACCTCACTGAAGTGAACGAGCGGGTGATGGGTCCAATCGGACTCGATCTCGGGGCTCGTACTCCGGAGGAGACGGCGATCTCCATTCTTGCAGAGATCGTTGCCAAAAGAGAGGGCAAGAGCGGCCCGTTTTTGAGGGAGGGGTCAGGTCGCATCCATCAGAGCATCGAAGCTACTCAACCATGAGCTCTGCCGGAGTTTTGTTGGCGGCAGGGGGCGGGATCCGATTTCATGGAGCAACCCACAAACTCGTTACCGATTTTCGTGGTCGTCCATTGGTGAGCTGGGCGATCGCGGCCCTATCGCGTGTGAAGGTAGACGAGAAGATTGTGGTGAGCGGCGCACTACCGCTTGCTGCTCTCGTGCCAGAAGACTTTACTCTGTTGGAGAATCACGACTGGCAGCGTGGCATGGCGGTATCGTTACGTCTCGCACTGCATTGGGCAGAACTTCAAGGTCACGACAGTGTGGTCGTTGGCCTGGGTGATCAACCCGGAGTAGAGCCGAGCGCGTGGGAGTTAGTCTTGTCAGTGCGCAAGAGCCCGATCGCTGTTGCGACGTATGGGGGTGAACGAAGGAACCCTGTGCGACTTGACCGATCGATATGGTCGCTATTGCCGATAGAGGGAGACGATGGCGCTCGGACTGTGATGCGGGATCGACCTGAGCTCGTGACCGAGGTTGCATGTGAGGGAAGTCCCTTTGATATCGACACATTGGAGGATCTAGCAGTATGGACATAGTTAACGAATTTGATGTTTCGGTGCCGATCGATGAAGCGTGGAAGGTGCTGACCGATCTGGAGCGGATTGCCCCGTGCATGCCAGGGGCGACCCTGGAAGGGGTGGTTGGTGACGACTTCCTCGGAACGGTCAAGATTAAAGTTGGACCGATTACCTCCTTGTACAAGGGAAAGATTCATTTCACCGAGCGAGATGACGAGAACCACAGAGCGACCTTGCGAGCCGAGGGCAGGGATACGAAGGGCCAAGGCAACGCCAATGCGACGATCGTTGCGACCCTGACAGGGCAAGGGAGCGCCACCCACTGCAAGGTTGAGATGAACTTGACGATCTCTGGACGTGTCGCTCAATTCGGGCGCGGCGTACTCGCTGACGTCTCTCAGAAGCTCGTTGAGCAGTTCGTATCGGCTCTCGAGACCGAGGTCTTAGGTGAAGCGAAGGGCTCGACAGCTGTTGACGCGACCGAAGGTGTCTCCAGTGGCGAGACGCAGGAGAAGACATCGGCTTCGGACGATATGGGGACGCCGGGATCGACCGAGAAAAAGGGAGCCTCTAACGACTCGGTCAACGCCTTAGGTTTGATCGCAAAACCGGTTGCGAAACGAGCACTGCCGGTCTTTGCGATCCTTGTCGTTCTTGGCATTCTGATCCGTCGAACGAAGCGAGCGAGTGGTCACTAGTCTCCACCGTGACACCGCGAGTAGGGTTCTGGAGGCATTTTCACCGGCAGAGCGTGATCTCGCTGAGGTGGCTGAGTGCCTCGGGCGCGAACCCACCATAGCCTTTCGGGTGGCAGCTAGATATGCACGTACCAACGAGATTCTAGTGATCGAGAGCCTTCCGGTAACAAGTGATGGCCGTCCAAACCCCAATTGGATGTGGCTCGTACATCGTTCACTGAAGAAGGTCGTTGATCGTCTCGAAGCTTCAGGAGGGGTGAAGCGTGCCGAGCTAGCAGTCGGTGAAGCTGGGATCGCTCGATCCCACGCCCTCTATCGATCTGGGCGCAATGCGTTGTGCGCAGAGCTCGGTCTCGAACCTCTTTCAGGGGGAGTCGGGGGAGCGAGAGTAGGCGTGAAGTGTCTCCATGCGCATGTCGCCTTCCATCTGGCGGGCGGTTACTCGCCCGTCGGACGATGGGCGCTGAGCGAGATCGGTAGTGGGGACTATGGAGAGGTTAGTGTCGGTTCGTAGTACTGATCAGACGTTCTCGGTGTCGATTGTGATCCCTTCGAAGGACAATCCCGTCTACTTGGCGAACTGCATCGACTCTCTGACGAAGGTCCCAAGTGGTGCGTCCTTTGAGATCGTGATCGTTGACTCCGGATCGACCACTGCGCCGGCCAAGACGTTGCAGGATGAGTTGAAAGAGCACTATCTCGTCGAGTGGGTCGACTGCGATCAGGGTGGGACCTTCAACTTCCCGGAGCTGGTGAACGCTGGAGTCGCTGCAGCTCGGGGGTCGTATGTGCTTCTGCTCAACGATGATACCGAGGCTCTTCATGATGGATGGCTCGCTTCGATGCTCGAGACTGCCGAGCGAGATGACCGCCGAAGTATCGTTGGCCCTGTCTTGGTCTATCCAGATTTGACCATCCAACATGGCGGAGTTGCTCTCGATCAGACCCATCTGACGGTCCATCGTGACGTAGGTACGCCTCTTGCTCGCTGGAGACGAGGAGTGGTGGAACCCGCCTCAACTGTCTGGGCCGTGACCGGAGCGGCAATGCTCGTTTGGCGGGATCTCTACGAGGACCTGGGCGGCTTCGACGAGCGGTACGCGGTCTCATACAACGACATTGATTTTGTTCTTCGTGCCCGACAGGCAGGTGTACGTTGCCGACTCGAGAATGATGCAGTATTGATTCATTTTGAGTCCAAGACTCGTGGTTCCGATGCTCGGTCTCAGGAGAAGACGCTTCGACACTTGCGAGAGGGCTTGATCTTCCTCCAACGCTGGTCTGAGGTTCTTGAAGCAGATGGAGTGAGCTGCGAACAGCTCCGTCGCGGATTCATGCAGCGCATTCGCGCAATTACTGGCGTTGACGATCGGTCGGAGACGATACGATCGTAGGGGTTGCCCGGGTGGCGGAATGGTAGACGCAGGGGGCTTAAACCCCCCGGACCGCAAGGTCGTGCGGGTTCGAGTCCCGCCTCGGGTACGACTAGCCTTCGTCGAGAATGGTGAACGCCCTGCGGTCGGCTCTTGGGCGCCTGAGCTGACTGTTGTGTTATTGGAGGGCCTCTCGGCGAACGATCTCACCGATGCGAACCAAGCAGACTGTCAGCGGACCTACGATCGACGTTGAGATCACACTGTCGGTCCGACGAAAAGGGATCGGTTATTTGGAGTAGCAGGCCTGCAACTTTGAGAACATGCGGTGGGCATGGTGGTTTCGGGGAGGATGGTCCAGTTGGTGCGGGTTGTTCGGAGAAAAGATTCACTCGTTCAACGGGTGGGCTGAGGATCTACTTGTCGGCCGAGGATCGATCGTGAACTGAGGATTGATGGTTCAAAGCGTTCTGAGAGTTTGGGGTTAGATCGAGCTTGTTCGTTGATGCGATCAGAGATCGAGCTTACGATCTCCCGGTCTAGGAGCTTGGCTCTAAGTTTTGCGCGTATCGTGAAAGCGTCCTCACCTGAGGGAGCGGTCGAGGCAGTGTCGGGATGAAGATTGCTTCAATCGGTTTAGCTGACCGGTCGTGTGGGCACAGTACCGATCATTATGAATACTCAGTCTGTGACAGCGCTCCAAGAGTGTCCTGATCGTGCAGGGCAAGAGGTGGCACTTGACGGTGGCCATGAGCTTCGGACCCCGCCGGTAAAGAGCCTCCCGCGATTGACGTCGCTGCGCTACCTTGCAGCGGTCATCGTCGTACTCACCCACGTTGGCTATCAGTTCACGAGCTCGAGATTACTTCGTAAGGCCGAGACATACGGTTTCGACGCAGTCACTTTCTTCTTTCTGCTCTCGGGCTTCGTACTGGTCTGGTCGTATAAGGTGCAACCGGCGGGCACCTTCTTTTGGAAGCGCTTTACGAAGGTCTGGCCACTGCAGTTCCTAATAGCGGCCTTCGTCCTTTGGACAATTGGTCCTCTTGAGCGGATACCGGCCTCGCTCTCGGGGAGATTGGCCGATCTCACAGGACTCCAAGCATGGTGGCCAAACTCACAGGTCTACTTCGGTGTTAACGGAGTGGATTGGTCGCTCTCGTGCGAGCTCTTCTTCTATGCACTTTTCCCCTTCTTGATCTCTCGGCTGATTCGTTTTGATGCTCGCCGTACCTGGATCGCCCTTGGCTCGGTGGTGAGTCTGCTTGTCGCTTCCCCAATCCTCGTTGCTCTCATGGGTGTTCTGCCGAGAACGTATCGCTGGCTCTTCTTCGTATTTCCGCCCTACCAACTCGGTTTTTTCATGGTGGGAATGCTCGTCGCATATCTCATGCGTCAGGGCTACTGGCGGCCGACGGTCCGGGGTCTGGTGGCAGTGTCGTTGATATGGCTCACAGGATTAACTACCTATGGTGCTTTCTATGACCTCAGTGTCGGGCATGATCTCTCCCGGCCATTGGTGATGTTGCTTGCCGGTCCTGCAATGATTGCAATCATCGTTGCATCGGTGACGAGAGATTGTGCTAGCTCGTCATCGTGGCTCACCTCAAAGACGATGGTGCTCTTTGGGACCACCTCGTTCGAACTCTACCTCATTCACAAGCCACTCTTTATAATCTCCCAGCACCTTGGGGTGTGGGCCCATAACGGGGCCATTGAGGGCGTGTTGCTTGGAGTAGTTTTTCTTGCCTTAGCGACCGTGGCTTCTATCTTGCTACACGCAGGCTTCAGTGGCCGACTCGAGCGGTTTGTTCGTGAGCGCTGCACGCTCAGTCTTCGTACGCAGGCGTGAAAGTGTTGCAGTGCTGTGGAGTGCTGGGAGTTGACGGCTGACGAGAGATCGTTGAAGGGGGTTCACCCTCTGTGAAACGGCTCTGATGCGAATCTCTATGTCTGAGCTAAGGATACCTCGGGGAAATGCTGGTCGGAGCTCGCTCGACAGTATCTTGGTACGGTTATCGTAGATCTCGTAGAGACTCTGCTTGACCAAGTTGTGGGGGAGGCGTGTCAAGTGCTTCGAGAATGGATGAGGTCAGTGGGCAGAGACGGTCTCCGATCGATCCTTCCGAGGCTCGTGGTACTGGGTCTCGTTCTCGTCGGACTGCAGACCACTGTTGTCACCGACCAGAGCTCGCTCGCACGTTCCAAGATTGAGGCCGTAAGCATCGAGAGCTTAAAGACGGCAGAGAACGCAACGTCCTCGCTGCCAAAAGGGTGCTCTCCCGACTCGATGTTTTGGAATCAGCACAATAGTGGGAGATTCTCGCTCTGTCTTCGAGTTCCGCCGTCCGCGGGAACTACGACGTATCTGGAGATTCGCAGTTTCGGAACGTACCTTCAGGTGCCGTCATCGCTCAAGGCTGTCATTACCAGGCCCGCCCCGGTACGAGTCGTCCTGACACCGAAGAGCGGTCCTCCGGGAACCGAGGTCACGGTGCATGGAACCCTTCTCGAGGGGAGGCGGGGGCCTGGATCGAGCTATATCGACCTCTGTTGGAATAGCTGTCGAAGCGGACTTTCGTATCAGGCCGTCCCGGCGCGATGGAGCTCGTCGACGAGCTTTGTCACACGGTTACGAGTCCCCTCTGCTCCATGGATTCAACGAGAGACGCATACGTTACGCATTCATCCTCTCACTGCGGGAAAGTATCAGATCGGAGTCGTTTGTGTCGGTACACAGCGAGGATGCGCTCTTGGGCGGAGCGCTGGATCTCAGTCCTTTCGGCTCATCGTGCCACGAGGTTACAGGGTCTGTGGTGGCCACCCTCTCTGCGACCACGTGACGATCTCCCCGAGCTCGGCCTACCCTGGCGAGCTCGTTCGGGTGCAGGGCTGGGCGCCGCTTGATGAGATTGTCGGTCATCCTTTCGGCTTTGGGGCAAGCTTCTCCAGCGTCTACCGCTCTCCACATGCGGTTCGGGTGCTGGCAACGGACCACATCAAGAACTATGACAGTCTCCAACTTCCAACTCCTCGACTTCGCTTGCGGCCGGAGTTGAGCTGGGGGAGCCTTCCGCAATTGCCGGTGCTCAACGAGCAGTTCGACGGTTACTCTGCCGTAGCGGTGCTGAATGCTCAGAACGATCAGTATCTTTGGTGTGGGCCGGGGGGAGTCTTAGCGGGCAGACCTGGGACAAGTAAACCTGATGTGATCAGCTCGGCGTCTGTTGCGAAAGCTCTCTTGGGTTCTGGGTATTCAATTGAAAGCTCCCCGTCGTCGTCACCGGCCTGTCAGGCGGTAGCCGTCAATCCAGCTCAACCATCGGTGGTCGATGCGAGCTTCTCGGTGACTCAGGGCCCATCTCCCGATGCGGGTGGTCCTCCCTTTGGAGAGATAGCCATGCAGACCGTAAACGGCGGGGTCTCTTGGAGCATGATTCCAGCCCCACAGGGTACCTCGCCTGAGGACTTTGGAGGTTTCATAGAGCAGGGCTTCACGGTTGAAGCCGTTTTCGCCTCGACGAGCTCTTCGGGCTCTGTGCAGAGCTCCGTTCCTGGGACACCAGATCGAGTCGTGGTACCGGTGAGTATCTCCGCGTCTTCGGGGACGAGTTGGACGACTGGTACTCTCAGCTGTCCGACAACGGGCCCATGTCTGCGCTTTGGTCCTGCATCGCTAGGCAACTGTGCCATGAACGGGTCCCCGCAAGCCATCCTCCGTGAGGGAGGTACGACATCGGCTCATCGATGGGATCAGCTCGTATGGCCTGCAGCGGTGAACGTTTGCTATCCTGCGTCGATTACTTCGGTTGGTCAATCGTCGGCACTTGTGGTGTCTAGCGGTTCGTCCTACCCACTTCGGATCTCGACAGATGGTGGTATCCATTGGGCTTCGGTAGCGGTACCGGCACTTCGGGGTCAGGGGATCGTAGCCCCCTTGCTCTCAGCAGCAGCGATAGCTATGACTTCGCAGGGTCTGGTAGCACTTGCACCGATTGGGTCGAGCGATCTGATGCAGGGAGCGTACCTGTTGAAGACTCAATCGAATCGATGGTGTCGTGTTGTAGGTGGACCCATACGCGCAGCGATTCATACAGGGCTCATCTCGCACCTGCGCCTCTTTGGCGGCAATCTCGTGATGCGAGTCCCAGAGAACATTGTGGCCGGATCCGCAACTACAGTGGGTCTGGTCCAAGTTCCAGTCTCGACGCTTCGATGCGCTGGTCACGCCGGTTGAGGGAATGGCCTCTTAGAGAGCTAAGGGTTCGGTTCGATCTTCCACGTCTAGGTACCTAGGATCACTCATATAGTTTGGTGAAGGCTTGTGAGGTGGTTGAGGCCATGGTGACGAATGGTGATCTTGTGGGTCTCGATGAGGGCGAGCGATTCCCAGGAGCTTACGTCCTAGGCTTTGGAGGGTTGCAGGAACTCCAGCGATCTGGTCAGGGTGGGTCACTCACTGAACTTGGCACTCGGGAACTCGTTGCTCCGTTTGCATCGGTGACGAAGCTCGTCACCTCCTTGGCGGTGATGGTTGCAGTTCAAGAGGAGATTATGGCCCTCTCTGAGCCCGTTGGTCCGTACTCCTTCACGGTCGCAGACCTTCTTGGTCATGCATCAGGGCTAGCGCCCGATGGTGACCCGAGGAGCCTGGACGGTTGTTTCATGGCGCCGCCGCAGAGTCGGAGAATCTACTCCAATCTCGGTTATGAACTCCTGGCGATCCTGCTCGAGTCTGCCTCGCAGATGCCATTTGCACTTTACGCTACCGAAGCCGTTCTCCGACCCCTTGGAATGGTGGGAGCTCGTTACGAGGCTCACTACCTTCTTCCGGGCGGAAGAGGTGGTGCCACCGGTCTCGTTGGTGGTCTTACGGATCTCCTCGCACTCGTTCGAGGGATCGCTTTTCCGGGTATTCTCGACCAAGCACTGCGTGATCTCTACTCTCGTTGCTACCTCGACGGCCTTGGCGGAGTCCTTCCTGGATTTGGTCTGATGGAGAACAATCGTTGGGGGCTCGGTCCAGAGATTGCTGGGACTAAGAGTCCGCACTGGAGCTGCGCAGAGAGCGATCCGACAACCTATGGACACTTTGGGCGGTCCGGTTCTTTGGTGTGGGTCGACCCCGTCGCTGAGATCTTTCTCGTCTCGCTCTCTGAAGTACCCTTTGGTTCTTGGGCGGTCTCACTCTGGCCCGAGCTTGCTCGTCAGGTCTATCGGCAGCATCGATGAGACTGCTCCTTCGCACTGCATATGGTGTGGGCGGGCAACCTTCCTCTGGTGTATCGGTGCACCCTTAGGTGTGGCGTCGGAGCGACTCATCAGGATCGAGTTGCGGTGATTCTCGGAGAAGAGCAGGATGCAAGAGCGAGGCCGGGCCCTTCACAAAATGACTTGGACGCTCTTGAAGAGTGCGAAACGGGACGATGAAGCCTTCTATCGACATGACTCGCTGGCGAAATCGCAGTGGGTTTAAGGAGAATCCCCAAATCGCTTCGTACGCGCCCCTGAGTTGTTCAATGGTAAATGAAGGGGGGAGAAAGCTGGTCGCAAGGGTGGTGTACTCGATTTTGGAGCGGGCACGCTCCACCCCGGTGGTCACAATCTCTTGGTGATCGAAGGCGAGAGGCGGGTCGCGATGTTCCAGGATTGTAGCCACTGGGAAGAGTGATGGCTCATCGAACTCCGTTGGAATGAGTCGGATGTCTCTCTTGGGGTCCGTGCTGATGAGCAGGTAGGAGACGGAGATCACGCTTCCGCGCGGATCGCGCTTTGGAGAGGTGTGTGTGTAGAGCTGCTCGAGATGGTTTGGCTCATGACTCAGGTGCGGTCCAAATGAACGCAAGAGGGTCTCATCAAGAGTTTCGGTCTGTCGTACGAGGGTTCCTGGTAGGGCCCAGGTATTGGCAAAGGGGTCGGTCCGCCGACGTGCGAGGAGTACCTTCAGTGTTGTGTCTTCAATGGTGAGTGCGACGATATCGATGGCGAGACCGAAGCGGTCAACCGTGGGCAGTTCACTCATCGTGACTCTGACCAGGGTTGTGCTTGGAGGGCAGGTCGACCGGCAAGATTGATCCGGTCGTGAGGCGAAAGTTCCTCCATCGTCGCTTGATGGTGGAGGCGAATGTCGCTGAGCGTGTCGCGGTAGAGAACTCTTCCTTGTTGCATAATTGGTCGCTGGAGTAGGCGATACTGACCACCTATGGTTGGCTCGATCGTCTCTGGGTCGTAGGTGTACTCTGTGGTGGCTGTTCCATCGTCACTCTTTATGCGTACTGCTGCCTTGCGTCCTCCGATCGTTGCTTTGTTCTCAGAGGTCTTGGCGACGCTTTGGAGCTGCGATGGAGACTCCCCGATGGCAACGAGTTTAAATACGAAGTTTGCGGTTGGGTGACCTGAACCTCCAACGAGCCGAGTGCCAACCCCGAATCCGTCAACAGGAGCATCGCTGAGCTCGTCGATAGCGTACTCGTCGAGATCCCCTGAGAGAATGATGCCGGTCTTTTCGGCTCCGAGGGCATCAAGACGAGCTCGTGCGAAGGCTGCTCCTTCCGCGAGATTTCCGGAGTCGATTCGAATGGCGCGCAATCGAGGGCCAAAGACCGACACCGCACGTTCAATGCCCCGCCCGATCTCAAAGGTATCTACAAGAGCGGTGGTGTCGGCACCTTGGGCAGCTACCTGAGCCTCAAAGGCGGCAATCTCGCTCTCGTGCGCGAGCATCAGGGCGTGGCCGGCCGTTCCGGTAGTGGGTATTGAGTACATTCGACCGGCCTCGAGATTGGAGGTTGCGGCAAAGCCAACGACGTAGGCGGCTCGAGCGGCGGCGATGGCCGCTTGCTCGTGAGTCCTTCTGCTCCCCATCTCAATGAGGGTCCGACCTTTAGCGACTTGAACCATTCTGGCGGCCGCTGAGGCGACGGCGCTATCAAAGTTCAAAATCGAAAGGACGATAGTCTCAAGTAGGAGAGTCTCTGCGAAAGTTCCTTCAATACGCGCGATTGGTGAGTTCGGGAAGTAGAGCTCTCCGTCGGGGTAGGCGTCGATGGAACCGCTAAAGCGAAACTCTTCTAGGTATCGAAGTGTTGTGTGATCGACGATCGCCGACGATGCAAGGAAGTCGAGCTCGTCTGGGCCAAAGTGGAAGCGCTCCACCGCTTCGGCCACTCGGCTCACCCCACAGACGACTCCGTATCGACGACCTGGTGGAAGTCGGCGAGCGAAGACCTCAAAGATAGCGTGGCGATGCGCAGCGCCGCTGTGAAGAGCGGCTTGGAGCATCGTGAGCTCGTAGTGGTCGGTGAGTAGCGCCGTAGATCTCATGAGTGTGTTTCGTGGGAAGTCTTGTGCGATGGCTCATCACTGCTGGTCTCGGGATCACCGAGTTCATTTTTTGCCGTACGCCTCCACGATCTCACGAGTAGGGCCGAAGCGGCGATTGAGAGCACGAGGAGAAGAAGTGCAAAGACTTCGACTGCATCCCAAAGGCGTGGAACTGCGAGCCAGAGGAACTCGTCGAAGAAGCGCTCGATCGACCAGAGTGCGAGGCCGATGGTGAGTAGCAGCCCGGGTGGAGAGGATCTTTGACGGAGGTAACGCTCGACCCGAAGGAGAACGAGGTAGATGAGAAAGTCTTCGATGGATTGAAAGATCGGTACGGGTATGCGGCGACCGCTCTCCCCAGCGTAAGCGAGTCCGTACCATGCGTTGGTCGGTCGACCACCACCTCCATACATGAGTTGAGGTCCGAGGAGGCGTCCCATGGACCATGCGGCGAGAAGTACCGGCGTGATGATATCGAAGACCACGAGTGTCGGTATCGGAGGAGAGGCCTTTCGTAAGAAGTAGAGTCCGGCGACGACACCGCCGACTATTCCGCCGTACGAGGAG
>JBMFXG010000007.1:0-30424 GCA_049964535.1 Acidimicrobiales bacterium
TTCTGACACGACTCCTGTACTTCTCCGCAATCTTTGGCGGGGGATTTGGGGGCGGGTACGGCGGTGGCGGAGGTCGCGGAGGCGGAAACAGTAACAATTCCAACAGTTCCTTCTTCGCCGTTGAGCTCGCCGTCATGGTCGTCTCGATCGTGGTCTACGCGATTTCGTTCCTTTTGATCCGAGCGCTCTCTCGATACCGAGAGCTCAGCGCAGATCGTTCGGGAGCAATCTTGATCGGCCGACCTGCCCTCCTTAAGTCAGCTCTAATCAAGATCACGGGTGAAATGGGAAGAATTCCAACCAAAGACATCAGGAGTGCCGCTGCGTTCAATGCGTTTTACTTCACACCAGCGATGACACAGGGCAACTCGTTCAGCCTTTCGTCGCTGTTCGCCACGCACCCAAGCCTCGAAAAGAGGATCGAGCAGCTCGACGCCTTGGATCGAGAGCTCGGCACCGCTGAGTAGCGCGTCGTCGTGAACCAACTCATGCTGCACCGATTCGCAAAGATGCGTCACCCACACGAGCGCGGTGAAGAACGTACAAAGGACTTCGACGAATCTGTCGGGGCCTTCGATCTACTTGAGTCGTAGAGGAGAAGCGATGGGTCTCTTTAATATCTTGTCGGGAAAGACCAAGGTTGCCGCGGCGAATCTCGATCAGCTCTTTGCGATGTCAGGAGCGATGATCACCATGGAGGTGAATGCCAACCTCATTCCCAAAGGGCGAGGTGCCGTGTGCTTTAAGCCTTCGAGCGGTGCGGCGTTCGAGAACGCAACCCAAGAGTTCACCACCGTCTTGCAGTCGATGCAGCACGACGATGGTTCGAGCTACACGACGCAGGTCGATGATTTCGGATATGAGTGGATCATCGTCAACGAGGCCGATACCGAAGCGCTGGTCACCGAGATTCACGTCATAAACCGAACTTTAGAAGATCATGGCTTTGGCCCTGCGCTTCTCTGCTCAGCTTTTCGCTTCGACGAGAAGACCTCCTCCGCACCGGTGTATTGGATCTACCTCTACAAAAAGGGAACCTTCTACCCGTTCGTTCCGACAGGACAGGAGCGACGGGACAACGAAAAAGAGCTGACCTTGAAAGCAATCGCTGCGAGTGATCTGCCTATCGAGCCTGATCTCTCGAGCTGGATGGCGCCCTGGGGCCTCCCGCTGTAACGCTCCTCCGTACCAACTCCGTGCCGGCTCCGCACCGAACTCGTCACGTACATCTGCTAGCCAAGAACGCAGATAGGTCGGAGCTGGCGTTATGTCAAGGCCTACCTTCAACCTTATTGTTTAGGTCGACCTTGGACCTCAGAGAGCGCATGAGTTTATATCGGTGTCTCACCCCAAGTTCTGGTGCCTCAGCGTGCCGCAATCGGTCAACCGATCACAAAACGTGGAATCGAGTCACCATGGCGCAAAGAAGCTCAGGTATCATATCGACCCTCTCGCCTCACAGAAGCTCTACCTCTACCTCGGTCAGAGCAGACAGGTCATCTAAAAATCCAGGATACGACGTCGCCACCGACCCGAAACCACTGATCGTCGTAACCGCACCACCGGGAACCATCGCTGCAAGAATAGCCCCAGACATAGCGATCCGATGATCACCTCTGGCATCGACCGTGGTAGCCTGAGGAACAAAGCTGGTCGATCCATGAACCGTAATGGTATCGCCGTGCATCTCAACGTCTCCGCCGAATGCTTGTGCAAGCGCTACGGTGGACTCAATACGGTTTGACTCCTTGACAGCTAGCTCCCCGAGGTTCGAAAAGACCGACCGACCTTCAGCGAAGAGTGCCGCGACGACCAGGATCGGTATCTCATCGATCATCGTGGAGACACGCGAACCTCGAACTGAGAGAGCCCTCAGCTTTGAGGAGCGTGCAGAGATCGACGCAGTCGGCAAACTCCTTGCAACACCAGCACGAAGAGCAACTACGGCACTTTCCTCGTCGCCGGCCTCCGAGATAGTCGTCACCTCGATCTCCGCACCCATCTCTGCGAGCGCTTCAATGAAGCCCACTCGAGCCGAACCGCTGTAGCACGACTCTACGGTCACCTCAGAACCATCGGCGAGGATCGCAGCAACCAACCAGAATGCGGCTTGTGAAGGATCGACCGGTACCGTCACAGCGAAAGGTCGGATCAACGACGGACGACTAACGCCGACACTGTGCGTTCCGTCTTTTGCGAGCACTTCTTCAAAGCTCACGCCGCACATACCTAAAAACTCCTCAGTATGACGGCGAGTCAAGACCTCTTCAACGACCCACGTCTCGCCATCTGCCTGCAGACCTCCAAGCAGGATTGCCGACTTGATCTGTGCCGACGCGACCGGGGTATGGTAGCGAATGCCTCGCAGCTCACGACCACGAATGGAGAGCGGAGCCAACTCCCCACCGCTACGACCATCGATCGCCGCCCCCATCGTTCTCAACGGAGCGGTAATTCGTCCCATCGGTCTACGGTTGACCGATGCATCGCCACTCAGAACGGTATGACCATCGACTCCGGCAACCAGTCCACTCAGGAGTCGAATCAGCGTACCGGAGTTACCGACGTCGATCACGCCCGACGGCTCTCTGAGATCGCCAACGCCGCGAGACTCTACTGCATAGAATCCCGGTCCCCCAAGCGCCTCGATCCGCACACCGAGTGCCCCAAGTGCTCGTCGTGTCGCCACGACGTCACTGCCCTCGGAGAGATTTGTGATAACCGACCGACCCGATGCCATGGCGCTAAAGAGCAACGCCCGATGTGAGAGCGACTTATCACCCGGTGGTAGTGCTGAGCCACGAAACGGTCTTGCGCTCGAGCGAACTCGGAGCGTGTCGTAGCGCTGAGGTTGAGCCGTTGACGGCGTGGAGGCCGCCATCTACTGAGGAAGATCGTCGCGTAGCAAGCGAGCCCCATGGAGATAGATGTGGTGGAGCTCACTTCGAGCACGATCGGACTCAAGGTGCATCAAAACACGGATACAGAGCGCCGTTGCTCCGGTAACGTCGATCTCTTGCGCACAGATCAGCGGCACGTCACCGAGTCCAAATGCCCTCGCAGCCGCCGCAGGAAAGGCTCCATGAATATCCGGCGTAGCGGTAAAGAGCACGGAGATGAGCTGCTCCTTCTGGAGCTCATTTCGTTCAAAGAGCGCCTTCAGTAGCTCTTCCGTTCGCTCCATAATCTCATCGACGGTGTCTACGTCTACGGTGGTTGCGCCTCGAAGTCCTCGTACTGCCATGGCGCAAGACTACCGTCTAGCTCCCGGTGTCCCTCTCAATGCAATCACCTCGGACGTAGAGAGTTCACGAACCGACCCTTGGGCAAGCGTACGATCGGTGATCGGGCCTATCCTGGTCCGAACGAGTCGGAGGACGCGATGCCCTACCGCTTCACACATGCGACGTATCTGACGGTTTCGACCCTCGTGAATCGTGATCTTCACCAAGTCAGGCGCGAGCAGCGAGACCTTGGCGGGCTGTGTTCGACCATCACTGAGTTCAACTCCACGTCGAAGCTGCGCCAGCTCGTGCGGCCGCAGGGCACCATCCACATAGGTTAGGTACTCCTTTTCGACTCCGTGAGATGGATGCGTGAGCAGCTGTGCGAGTGCGCCGTCATTGGTCAAGAGCAAGAGTCCCTCTGACTCTAGGTCCAAGCGGCCAACTGGGAAGACCCTTGGCTCGACCGGTACAAAGTCGGTGACCTTGGGACGCCCTTGGGGATCAGCGGCGGTTGTGATCACGCCAGCTGGTTTGTTGAGAAGGTAGTAGACCATGTCCGGCGCAGTAGCGACCTCAACATCGTCTACCGTGACGCGTTCAACTCCCGGGCGCACGCGCGAACCAAGGATCGCACGTCGACCATCGATACGAACCCTTCCCGATTCAATGAGCTCCTCACAGACCCTCCGAGAGCCATACCCGAGGCGGGCGAGGACCTTCTGCAGTCGCTCTCCCTCTGTCTCGTCACGAGGTGTGAAGCTGAATGTCTCGTCGTAGGAACTCTTACTCGTATCCAAGCGCTGCCTCGATCGCTTCAATAGCCTGCACAGATGGGACAAAAGCCGAGAGTTGAGGGAGATCGGAGATCGAGGCGAGGCCCATCCGCTCTAAAAAGAGAGGAGTCGTGGTGTAGAGCAGTGCCTGCCCTGGTCCAGAGTCACGATGTGTCGGAGCGATGTACCCTCGAGCCTGGAGCATACGAACGACCCCTTCGGCCTGCACCCCTCGAATCGCTGCAATTTGGGCGCGCGAGATCGGTTGTCGATACGCAACGATCGCGAGCGTCTCAAGCGCAGCCTTGGACAACCGTGTTGAGAAGTTCTCGGCCACGAATGCTCGCACGACCTCCTCAAACTCGGGACGGGTGCGATACTGGAGCCCTCCAGCGATCTCAACGAGTCGAAAACCTCGTGGCCGCTCACGATCCCGTACCATCAAGACCTCAACGGCCTGGGCAACCTCTTCCACCCCCACCCCAAGCAGTGCGCTCAAGGTCATCAGACCGACAGGTTCCAGCGCTACCGACACGATCGCTTCAATCGCCATCAGGAGCGAGTCATCCACAGGACTCGTCACTTCAGGGCTGGTGAGGCGCTCTTGGTCGGTCAGTTCATCGATGTTCACGAGTTCAACTCCTCAAGCAGGGCTCGAAAGCGACTCTCCGTCTCCACATCTGCGAGCGAAGCGACAGAGACTTGGACACCGTCTTGACCCTCTAGTTCCACCAACCCGAGCCGAAACGCCTCGAGGAGGACCAAGAAGCAGACGACCACCTCGTAGCGAGAGCGCGCAAATGCCACGACCTCCCGAAAGGGTAGGTTCCCCGACGCCTCGAGGAGGACCGTGAGCATCCTCGCCCCAACTTCATGGATCGCCACCGGTGCTACCGTAATATGTGAGGCATCGATAGTGCTCTGGTGATCTTCATCTACCAACGCTTCGAGAGCACGGGTCAAGTCTCCGATCGTGATCGACACAAGAGGATCCGCAACTGTGCGAATCACCTCTGGGTCCGGTCCTACCGCTCGCGGAAAGGTACGAGAGCTCTCGGCCATACGTTGCGCAAACTCTCCACTGACATCTCGATAGATTGCGGCCTCAACCAGTCGCAAAAGTAAGAGCTCCCGCTCGTCTGCACCGCTCAACTCTTCAATCGTCGAGCCATCGTCAGGCGTTGGAAGCAGCGACCGAACCTTAAGCGCCACCAAGGTAGCGGCTACGTCAACGAAGTCACTCGAGACCTCCAGATCGTTGGACTCCATCTCTGAGAGGCAAGCGAGGTAGTCATCAACGACTGTGGCCAAAGAGAAGGAGAAGAGATCCAGCTTGTGTGAGCTGATGAGTTGCAACAAAAGCCCAATCGGACCCTCAAACTCCCCAACGTTGACGAGATAAGTCATTGCGCCCTCGTGAGCGCAGAGAAGTTCCACATCGGCAGCACTCTGAGGAGTCGTCGCAGAGACTCGTACCGACCCGGTTCAACCCTGGCGAGCTGGATCACTACCAACCTCCTTCTCACTCACGTCGCCCTCCCGTTGCACCAACCGATTGAAGATCTCACCGAGAACCCTTGAGGCCCTCGTTGCGACGAAGTCAAGAAACAGTCTCAAGTCGAGCGCTTCAGATGCCCCATCTGAGATCATACGAACCGCCCCCCAGGGCACACGATGAAGATCGGCCACGTACGCTACGGCCGCAGTCTCCATATCGACGGCGCACGAAGCCGGGTGCGACCTCGTCAGTCTCTCACGGCGCCCTGACGAGGTAATCAATTGATCACCCGAACATAGCTCTCCAGTGATGATCTTTGGCCGAATCCCTCCGCTGCTCCACCATTGACAATCCTCGGTCGAAGCAGCAAGATCGTCGCAGTGTTCACGCAGCACGGCCGCCAGCGCAGGGTCGGCAAGACTCCGACGACGCTCCACGCCAGAGCTCCCCTGATGTGCGTTGAGTACCACGGCGTCGAAGTCGTGTTCGACAACTCCACTCGCCACAACTAGATCTCCCACCGCAAGGCCCTCGTGTAGAGATCCAGAGACACCAAAACTCACGATGGCATCGAGGTCAGGGCGGAGGGCGAGGGCCCTAGTCACCGCGCTCGCGGCCGCTACCTTTCCAACTCCACTGATCACGATCGCGCGTCGAGGGTCTTCGTCGAGCGTCAAGACCGTGTCTGACGACCTACCGAAGAGTCTCGTAGTAGCGGTCCGGGAGAGAAACCATGCGAACTCTTCGGCTAAGGCAACTTGTACTAGAAAATTTCTCAGCAAGACCTCACACTCATCGACGAATACCTGTAAGAATAATCCCGATGGAAACACCCACCTCCGTAGCCGATATCGTGACGAGGTACCTTCTCCAAAGTCCTGGCGCGAACGTCTTCGTCGGACGATCGTCACTGGAGTACCTTGCCGCCTTCACTGACATCGGCGTCGAGCTCTACGCTCTTGGACTAGCTACCAGCGATCAGCCACGGTTTCGTAGCGACCAGATCATTCTCTCCATCGACTACGAACCGCCTCGCTGGTGGAGTGGGGCGTTTCCTACCGTGATCGCAGCCGACCTCTTCGCCGACGAGCCGACCGCACAGCGACGCTTACTTCTCACCCAACACCTGGTCGAGCTCCTCTCTCCAACCGGACGGCTCCTCCTCTCGACCTTCGATTTCACGCCAATCGCTGCCCAGGCCAGCGATACTCGCCACCAGCCCACGCCGCTCAGCTTTGGCTTCCATTCACTCTCCTTAGAGCTCAAGCTCCTAGGTCTCGAGCTTGAGACCTTCTACACCGATCAACACATAGGAGTCTTCCGGCGGCAGAACCGTCCGTTGAGCGAGCACCCAACACTTCGAGATGGAGTGCCAGCGACCACCTGATTGGCACGATAGGCGAACCGTAACCACCCAGACGCGCTCAGCTGGCTGCAAGCCATACAAAACCTCTGAGAGCGCCTTGCAGCGCTAAGCTAGGACGACTATGGCCCGTATTCTCTCTGGTATCCAGCCGACCGGTACAACGCATCTCGGGAACTACCTCGGGGCGCTCCGCCACTGGGTCGATCAACAAGACGAGTTCGACTCATTCTTTAGCATCGTCGATCTTCACGCCATCACCGTTCATCAAGACCCGAAAGATCTACGAGAGGCGGTCACGCATCTTGCCGCCATGCTCTTTGCCGTGGGGATCGACCCACAACGCGCAACGGTCTTCCTGCAGAGTCACGTGCCTGGGCACGCCCAGCTCGCATGGATCATGGAGTGCACGGCGAGCTTTGGAGAGCTCTCACGCATGACCCAGTTCAAAGAGAAAAGCACCAAAACGGAGTTCATTAGCGCTGGGCTCTTCAACTACCCTGCGCTCATGGCGGCCGATATTCTGCTCTACCAAGCGGAGCGGGTACCAGTGGGAGACGACCAGAAGCAGCACCTCGAACTTGCGCGAACGCTCGCGACTCGATTCAACACCCGCTTCGGCGAGGTCTTTACCGTGCCGGAACCTCAGATACCCAAGGTGGGTGCGAGAATCATGGATCTGCAAGTACCAACTCAGAAGATGTCCAAGTCTAGTTCTCAAGATTCCGGCATTATCTACCTCCTCGACCCCCCAGAGCTGATCAAGAAGAAGATCGCCCGAGCGGTAACTGACTCCGCGAACGATCTCCGCTACGTGCCAGATGATCCGTCGAGAGCAGGCCTTCGCAATCTCCTCGAGCTCGGCTCTTCACTCCTAGGAGCCTCACCCGAAGAGGTAGCGTCACGCCATAGCTCCTATGGCGCGCTCAAGGGAGCACTGAGCGAGATCGTGATCGAGGCGGTGACCCCAATCCAACAGCGCTATCGAGAGTACACCGACGATAGCGGAGAGCTCTTACGGATCCTCGGCGAGGGAGCCGAGCGAGCCAACGCAGTCGCACGCGCGACGATCGAGCGGGCTCACGCTGCACTGGGATTCCTAACGTAGTCCAACCGGATCGGTTCAAACGGCTCGTGTCATCGTCGCCGAGAAAACCAGAGGTCAGTAGAAAGTTATCAGCAAAAAGTTAACGGTCGAACTTCTTGGCGACGCTGCAACGATCAGGATGCAAACACGACAGCATCGTGAGCAGCTCCGAGATCTTGCCTACTTTTTGCCATATAGAGTGCGGAGTCACAACGAACTATGAGATCGAGATGATTTTCACCCGGCCGTAAGACTCCACAGCCAGCAGAGACCGAGAGCAGAGGCCGGGCAAGCTCGAAGAGACGAAGAACTGCGCTGCGGAGTTCCTCTTCAGTGCAGTCTTTCATCAGTAGCAAAAACTCATCTCCACCCCATCGTGCGAGCACGTCGCCTCGTCGAATCACTGGTGTCCAGAGCTTCGCGAGAGCACAGAGCGTCTCATCCCCTTTGAGGTGACCATGAGTGTCGTTGATAGCTTTGAAGCGATCGAGGTCGATGATCGCAAGGCCGCACCGACCGACCACCGACTTGTCCTCGCGCATCACCTCGGCAAGATGTTCCTCGAGATATCGGCGATTCTTCAATCCTGTCAACTGGTCGGTGTACGAGAGGGCAGACAGCTTGACCACGAGTCGAAGGACCATTATTGCTGTCACGATCACGGTGCCGGAGAGGAAGATCCAGTCGCCAAGCAGGGCAGTAAAGTCGGGTCCGTAGCTCACGGCAATACCGAACCCTACCGCTACCGCCAGCGCCTGACCCATGGCTGCGGGTCGCGTGAGAAAACTAAACGCGTAGAGCAGCACCCAGCTGTAGAACACGATGACCAAGATGGCGGGGTCGGTTCGGTTCGAGAGATAGACCCCGTAGGAGACTGCTACCGTTGAGGCGAGGAGAATAGCGTTCAGTGCAACTCCCTCAAGACGATGACGCAGCGCCGCAGTCACAAGTCCTAGAATTGAGACCCCTACTGCCAAAAACCAGTACGACTGAAAGGAGGGCTGACCTTCGAGACCGACCGTAATGGTCAACAGCGATACCACGCCGGCACCGAGCTGAATCCCAGATAACCACCACGATGCGACGCGAAAACTCTCGCGATCACTGCCACTCTGTACAGAGTGCAGGCTGTCCCAGACCCTCATGATCTCCCTGTCCTACCGCGCCACTGTTGCTGTCTCGACTACCACTGCTCCACATACTCTCGTACAACCGTTGAGTGAACAACTAGTTATAGAGAGTAGCAGATACAAAGCGCGTCGTCTCAGCACCTCGACACTCTCAGAACAACTGCACGCAGGCAGCGATCTCCACCTGAGACCATTGTCAGAACCGCTGCCGCAGCCCTACTCTGCAGGTCGGCTGGAGTCGTCACGCCATCCCCCAGTGATGACACATCGCAATCCCGACGCAGCGAGGGATTGCGATAGCACACCACCCGTCCTCTATCAGGAGCAATCCGAATCGTTGCAAACCCAACCAATCGAGTGCCCTATCCCCAGCCACCCAGAACAGCACATCGAGCGAGAGATCTCTTTCAGCTCCCAGACGCTCACGAGAGCACCACTGACCCTCAGAGGAATCTCTGGCGCAGAAGACGCGCAATACACTCGCATGTCCCATCGGTGCTCCAAGCTTCTCGCGCTGAGCGCAAGAGGGCGATACCGTGATTTGTGCGACCCCCAGAGCCCCATAGAGACGAGACCGTAGAGACGTTTGCGTGACGCAGGCACGACACGAAAAGCCCCGGCCAGCATCGTTGCGGACTCCTTCTCCTGCACTCGATGATCAAAGACCACAGCTACAGCGCACGCAAGACTGCGCTGGGTGTTCGTAGAGCGACAGCCCGCTTGCGAAGAGAGCAATTTGAGGTCCCCACAATGCTCGCCGGGACCGACTTCAAGCATCGCACGACAAAGTCAGGTCCGAGTGAGTGCACCACGGTGAGCACCTTCTAACCTCTCGTAGAAGACCTACACGCCTTAGGGACGACTACCATCGCCCCAAAAACCGCCACAAGGAGCATCGTGACCGCCATTGACGACCTAGCGAGCAAGTACTTCAACGAGATTCTCGCCATCGATCCGCAGCTCGTTACCTATCTCGGTCTCAATACATCCGAGACACGGTTGAACGACTACTCCTCTGACGGTTATCGGACCAGGGCCGAGCTCGCCCGCAACTATCTCGCTCAGCTCCACAAGCTCCAACCCGAGACTCCTACAGACCAGATCGCCAAAGACTCTATGACCGAGCGCCTCGAATTTGAAGTTCTCAGCGACGAGGCCGGGGAACGGTATCTCGACATGAATGTGATCGCGTCACCTCTACAAGAGCTCCGCATGGCCTTCGACCTCATGACCCATGAGAGTGAGGAGCAGTGGGCGACCACGGCTCGCCGAATGAACTCCGTCGAATCTTCGATCCAAGGGTACATCGCCACGCTCGAGGAGGGTCGTTCACAAGGACGCGTCGTTGCGCAGCGCCAGGTGAGAGAGGCCATCTACCAAGCAGAGGCCATTGCAGGCTCGACATCGGAGCCCGGATACTTCGACCGTCTTCGCTCACGCTACAGCGGTACATCCGAGACGCTGGTCTCCGACCTCACTACCAGTAGCTCTGTAGCATCGGCCGCCTTCGCCGAGCTCGCCCGATATCTCAAAGATCGCTACTTGCCCTCCGCTACCGTCAAAGACGGCGTCGGGCCGGAGCGCTGGAGCCTCTCGTGCCGCAACTTCAACGGTGAGAGCTTCGACGCCTCTGAAGCCTACGCCTGGGGATGGGAGGAGCTGCATCGCATTGAATCCGAGATGAACTCGGTTTGCCAGCTCATCCGTCCGGGCGCATCGGTTCAAGAGGTCTTCGACTTTCTAGATCACGATCCCAGTCGGACGATTCACGGAGAGAGCGAGTTCCTGCAGTGGAATCAAGAGCTCATTGACACTACTATTAGCGCCGTCAACGGTACGCACTTTGATATTCCAGAGGAGATCGTACGTGTCCAGGCGATGATCGCACCACCTGGAGGCGCAGCTGCTATGTACTACACCGCCCCCTCGACCGACCTCACACGGCCGGGGCGAACGTGGTATCCAACGCTAGGAAAGACCTCCTTCCCGCTCTGGCACGAAGTCTCGACGGTCTACCACGAGAGCGTTCCTGGCCATCATCTCCAGATCGGTTTCGTAACCTATCTGGGCGACCGTCTCAACCCATTTCAGCGAAATCTCGGTCGCATATCCGGCCACATCGAGGGTTGGGCTCTCTACGCAGAGCGACTCATGGACGAGTTCGGTTACTACGACGATCCGGCCTATCGCTTAGGAATGCTCGCTTCACACGCATTTCGTGCCGCTCGCGTCGTTATCGATATCGGCCTCCATCACGACCTGGTCATTCCAAACGGAGAGGGTGCGTATTCCGGCCAAGCGTGGAATCGAGACCTTGCCGTTCGCTTCATGGTTGAACGTACTGGACTCGCACAGGACTTTGCTTCATCGGAGATCGATCGCTACCTCGGCTGGCCGGCCCAAGCAACGTCGTACAAGCTCGGTGAAAAGGTCTGGCTCGAGACACGAGAGACGGCACGCCACAACGCAGGATCCACCTTCTCTCTGAAGACCTTTCATCATGAAGCGCTCAGTCTCGGATTTGTTGGGCTCGGTCAGCTGCGAGAACAGCTCGTAAATGCCGGAGTCAAGAATACAGAGAGCTAAACGGATGGCACCAAGACACTAACCGATCAGGGCACGTAGTCCATCACGCTGACGAAGCCTCGTCCAAGGGCAGCATCGCCATTCAGCGTGATGGCTCCTCCGTCGAGAGTAACCAGTGGACTCCATCGGCCACCGATGCATCGCATAAAGGTTCGAAAATCACAACGCAGTACGACCGTCGGTCGCTCCGATGGGCGGTCGGTGGTGAGCTGAGCCCTCCCCCCGATCACACTGATCTCGGTGATTGCAGCGCGAGCCGGTCCTCCGCTCAACTCGATCCGCACCACGGTTCCTTCGGGTGCGCCCATCAACTTACCGACCACGTAGCCAAGTGCATCTCGAACTTCGTCGAAGGCCCGATCCGCGGAGCGAGTCTCCAGATCGCCAGGATGGTCGGTCGCCTCTCGTATATCTTGATTGTGCATCCAGATATCGAAGATACGGACTGCTAAGAACGTTGTATACGGTGCTTCGCCCTTCGGGGTCCATCCCACCTTCTCAAACTCGGCCTCTGACATCTCACCGAGCTGAGCGAGCCGTTCTCCCACAACGTCGCGAAAGGCTTCGACGACCACGGACGCCTCGTGTGGCCGCATCGATTCAACCCAGGCCGCATTCTTCTCTGCTATTGGACCACGTACCTCTGGCCGAAGAACACCTTCTCGCAACGGCGGCACTTCACGCCCAAGCATCTGCGCTTCGGTTCCATAGAGATGTGCGATCTGATCCTTCACGTCCCAACCGGGACACTCCGTTGGCAAGAGAAACTGCTCCGCACGAAGCTGACTACAGAGCTCGAGCACCTCCCCGTAAGCGGAACGAAGGTCTTCGATGAGATCTGACTTCGACATTGAACCCATAGCCTCCACCCTACTCACGGTCTCTCCGAGTTCCCACAACGACCGCTCGGCCACACAGCTTCTACGATCGCTTCCACCCCTAACTACCGACACACACCTGCTCACGAGTGACGAGTGACCATTGCAACACAGCTGGAACGAGAGTCGCAGACCTGAGACATCGAATCACTACCCTCGGAGAGCCGCAGAGAACGAGGCGAGATCACCGGCGTCGAGCGTGCATCACCATGAGATCGAGGCGAACCTCATCTCAACCGCCGGGAACGAACAACGAGATCCACTTCGCAATAATCGGCGTGCTCAGATACGTAAAAGCGGTTGGAAAGAGGAGAAAAAGTCCAACCACAACCGGGAGTGCGAAGCGTCGGATCATCAAGTATCTCGGCCACAGATGCCGAGGAAGAAGACGTTCGACGATAGCCGAGCCGTCAAGGGGAGGAATCGGAATGAGATTGAAGATCGCGAGCACGAGGTTGGTCGAACCGAGGTAGAAGAGAAAGAGAACCCAAAGGCCGTTACCTACCTGAGCCTGAGAGATGAGAGGAGTCGCCTGCAGCTGCCCAAGAATAACCGATCGAAGAACGAACCCAGCTACGAGAGAGATGGCGATATTGACGAGTGGTCCAGCGAGCGAGACGTAGAGACTCTGGTTTCGAGGCCTACGTAGTCGAGAGACGTCGACCGGAACCGGTTTTGCGTACCCAAGGGGTGGCACTCCGATAATAACCATAACGGCAGGCAGGATCAGAGTTCCGAAGATATCAATGTGACGAAGAGGGTTCAGTGAGAGACGGCCGGCTCGCTTTGCCGTATCGTCACCGAAGTAGTTCGCAACGATCCCGTGCGAAACCTCATGCAAGATGACCGAGGGAACGATCGCTAGCAGCAGAAGCAGTGAAGTGGTATTAATCACCCCGCGAGCGATAGCGATGACTAATACGACTAGGAGTGCACCTACCAGTATCTTCGTATCACGTCGCACGGCTCTGAGCTAGCGCCTTGACGCGCAGGACATGCAGAGCCGCGCTGTCGGTACCGCCTCGAGTCGAATCTCTGCGATCTGCTCCCCACACCGTTCGCACTTCCCATAAGTGCCAAGATCGAGCCTCGCGAGAGCCGCTTGAACATCACCAAGTGCTGAAGAAAGTGACTCCGCAAGCGCTTCACTCTCTCCCTTTTCAGCAGTCACTTGGGAGGAGTCAGCGAAGTTAGGGTCGTAGTCCCCGGTCGCTCCACCACCAAACCCCAGCTCCGAGAGCTGCGTGATCAGCTCATGTTGCTCCCGTTCGAGTACCGCTCTCGGATCGAACGAGGGATCGCTGTGCAAAGACATGTCACCATGCTACCGAAGGCGCTGTGCAAAGCGGACACCGTCACGAGGGTGCGCACTCCGGTAGCTCTCAAGGAGATGCGTCGTGGTCACCTTCGTATAGATCTGCGTGGTAGCGATATCGATGTGCCCAAGAAGCTCTTGCACCGCACGCAGATCTGCGCCGCCCTCGAGCATGTGGGTAGCGCAACTATGTCGTAAGACGTGAGGCGAGAGCTTGGCCGAGAGACCGACCTGACCTCCACGGGTCTTGAGAATATACCAGACCCCTTGACGGGTAAGCGCCGTACCAGATCGACCGAGGAAGACCGCTGTGCTCCTGCCACCTTGGAGCAGCATGGGTCGGCCGCTCAGGAGATAGCGCTGCAAGGACGCTGCCGCCAGGGAGCCGAAGGGCACAATACGCTCTCGAGCGCCCTTGCCGGTCACTCGGACCAAGGAAGCCTCCAGATCAAGAGCGGATACCGTCAACGTACAGAGCTCGCTAACTCGCAGAGCGCTGGCGTACAAGAGCTCGAGCGCGGCCCTATCTCTCAGCGATGCAGGGTCCTCGCCCGAGACCGACTCTATGAGCAGCGAGACCTCGTCGACACGAAGCGCCTTAGGAAGGATCTGCGCGGCGCGCACGGTTCCGACCTCGGTCATGGGATCGCTCTGGCGGTACTGTTCGACCCGAAGGTATCGAAAAAATCCACGCAGCGTCGAGGTCATACGGCGAATCGTTCCCGGCGAAAAAGAGTCCGAGATCTTATCGAGAAAATCTTCCAGCTCACTTGGTGTGATGGCCCGTGGATCGAGCCCTCTCGCCGCCAGGTAGCCTTCGAAGTGCACCAGATCTCGACCGTAAGAGTCGATCGTTGCCTGGGCCCGGCCCTTGCGCACTGCAAGATCGATCAGGTATCCACTCGCCAACTCAGAGAGAAAGCGTTCAGCCTCTGCGGAATCGGCCTCTCCAGGCGGCGTTAGTTCGCTTGCAACGGATCTCGTCACCGAACACCTCTCTCTGAACCTATCACCGAACTACTGAAGCGCAACGATGATACGATCGGCCGTTCCACTAGCAAAGTCCAGAGCGAGTGAGCGGCACCGACTCGATCTCAGGACTCTCTCACGAAAGCACAAACTCCGCAGAGGAGAAGCTGTCCTCACCGGCATCGCGACGTAGCTGTCGTCCCGGCTCAGAGAGCAGAAAGCTCTGCAACATGGTAAGCGATGCAATCGTTTTGGCATCGTGCAACGCCCCAGCTCCGACCAAGGTCGAAAAGCGCTCGAGTGAGAACCGACTCGGGCGCATCGATGACTCCTCGATACCTTGAGGATCTCGAGAGATGAGCGAGAGCCCAAAAGCGGCGAAGACATACGTCTCCTCATCGGTGAAGCCAGGCGAGTTAACCAGAGCTCCGAGCGGCACAATGCTCCGAGCGGCGAGTCCAAGCTCTTCAGCTAGCTCACGCTCAGCAGTAGTGACCGGGGCCTCACCTACCACGTCTCGTTTCCCTGCGCAGATCTCAAGCACCTCTCTACCAAGGGCCGCCCGGAACTGCCACAGTGCGAGAACGGTATCGTCGTTGCAGAGCGGAATGACCGTCACCGCACCTGGGTGCCGAACGTACTCCCGTTCGATCACTGCACCGTCACTTCCTCGATATCGAACCGTTGCCAGTGAGAGGAAGCCGGCTCTATGGGAGATCTCCTCATCTAGCTTCTCAAAGCGATAGCTCACAATAGATACCTATCCTTTCCCACAGTCAAGTCGCTCCAACCGATAGTCAACCACTAGTACACCACTCCATCACTGCGGTACGTCATCCTTGCCGACGATCTGTCACACCTCAAACCATCACCGGTGACCCATTCGGCTCATCTGCAGAGCAAAGCGACACTTCATGGCCGGGTGTGCATGGCGGAGCGAAGTCGTCGACACCTCTCCGATACCGCGATGCACTCTCTTCAACCTAACTTCTTCGAAGGCGAGACCCTCGACCGATCCAAGGCGGCCGCTACGAGCCCTGCAAAGAGTGGGTGGGGTCGATCTGGTCGAGATTTGAACTCGGGGTGAGCCTGCGTACCGACCCAAAATGGGTGGTCATCAAGCTCGATGAACTCAACCAAGAGTCCATCTGGAGAGAGACCAGAGCAGCGCAGTCCAGCATCGACGAGCCGACCTCGGTAGCGGGGATTTACTTCGAAACGATGCCGATGACGCTCTTCAACCACCTCTTCTCCATAGAGCTTGGCTACCTGAGAGTTTGGGTCAAGCTTTGCAACATAGGTTCCCAAGCGCATCGTTCCACCGAGATCTTGCACCTCACGCTGGTCTTCCATGAGGTCAATGACGGGGAATGAGGTGTCAGGTGCGAACTCCTTGGAGTGGGCTCCCTCTAACCCCACGAGATGACGAGCCACGTCGATCACCATGGTCTGTAGTCCAAGACAGATGCCTAGGCAGGGAATGCGCTGCTCTCTCGTGTAGGTCGCAGCGTTGATTTTACCTTCGATCCCTCTTGGACCGAAACCACCGGGGATCACGATGCCATCGAGGTCGGCGAGCCGTTCATCGACGAGGAGCGGTGTCACCGTCTCAGCCGAGATCCAAACCACCTCGACCTCAGTATCGTTAGCGAGGCCCCCGTGTTTCAGCGCCTCCACTACCGAGAGGTACGCGTCGGGGAGATTGACGTACTTGCCGATGATGCCGATTCGAACCCTCTGAGAGAGTGAAGACGCTCGATCGGCTACGCGCTGCCAGTTGGCAAGGTCAAGAGGGTAGGTCTCCGTATCAAATCGTAACAGCGAACAGACGTAGGTGTCGAGGCCTTCGTCGTGAAGGCGCGCTGGAACCTCATAGAGATTTTTCGCATCGATGGCGGAGACGACCGCCTCTTCGGTTACGTCACACAACATCGAGATCTTGGCCTTCACCGACGGTGAAATTGGCTTGTCAGAACGACAGACAATGACATCGGGCTGGATCCCTCTTGAGCGCAGCTCTGTCACCGAGTGCTGCGTTGGCTTCGTCTTCTGCTCGCCCGAGGTACCAAGATAAGGCACCAGGGTAAGGTGAATATAGCAGACGTTATCTCTGCCAACCTCTTTTCGAAACTGGCGAATCGCCTCTAAGAAGGGCAAGATCTCGATATCGCCCACGGTGCCACCGACCTCAGTGATCACCACGTCGACATCATCGGTCGCTAACGCTTTAATGCGGGACTTGATCTCATCGGTCACGTGCGGAATGACTTGCACCGTCTTCCCGAGATAGTCACCACGGCGCTCCCGAGCGATCACCGTCCGATAGATCGACCCTGTCGTCACTGAAGAGTTCCGACGAAGGGCAACATCGACGAATCGTTCGTAGTGACCGAGATCGAGGTCGGTCTCGCTCCCGTCGTCAGTTACGAAGACCTCACCATGTTCGAAGGGATTCATCGTCCCCGGATCAACGTTGATGTAGGGATCGAGCTTCTGCAACGTCACCCGCAGCCCTCGCGCTTTGAGGAGACGCCCAAGAGAGGAGGCCGTGATTCCTTTACCGAGTGAGCTTGCTACCCCGCCGGTAACAAAGATATGTTTAGCCATTCCAGCAACTCCAATTAACTCGTGCCTGCCCACGACGATATGAACAGACCGCCTCAACGACCGCTATCTCTATCAAGGCGCACCGAGGCGATCCTGCGCGCTCTCTCACGATTCCACCGACTGTGCCAAAGCTATCAACTCTGCAGCGTGCTCACGTGCCGTTACAGACAGACTCTGCCCCGACAACATCCTGGCGACCTCACCAATACGAGCCTCTCGATCGCCAAGGGTCACTACCTCGGTCACGGTCTCACGTTCAGTCTGACTCTTTGCGACGACGATATGTTGATCGGCGAAGGCCGCAACCTGTGCGAGGTGCGTTACCACAATCACTTGGCGCGATCTCGCCAAGCTCTTCAACGCCTCTCCAACTTTAAAGGCCGTTTCACCACCGATACCAGCATCAACTTCGTCAAAGATCATCGTAGCAGCTTCACCTCCTACCACAAGACTGACGGCAAGCATCACTCTTGATAGCTCCCCTCCAGAAGCGACCTCACGAAGCGGCATGCTTCGCTGACCTGGATTGGCAGAGAATAGGAAATTAACCGGTGCTCCGTCCCCCTCAGAGCTCACCTCAACCACAAGAGATGCCCTCGCGAGCGAGAGACTCTGAAAGTGTTCGAGAACCTCCTGTTGGAGTAGCGCCGCCGCTTCACGTCTCGCACGTTGTACACGTGCCTCTTCCTGGCTCACCTCTTCGGTAGCCCGTTCAAACTCGGCTCGCAGGAGCTCTCTGCGTTCGACGCCGTCACCGGCCTCACCGAGTCGAACTGTCAGCTCTCGCTCACGCTCTCTGAGCTCCGAGAGCGTCATGCCGAACCTCCGCATCAGTCCCTGTAGGTCACTCAGTCGAGCGTGAATCGCATCGACTCGGCCCGGATCGCTCTCCATATTTTCGAGTACCACTCGCAGCTCTGAGCGGATGTCGTCAATCTCACCGAGGACGTTGCGTAACCGTTGTGCAAATGGACGAGTCGATCCGAAACGCTCGAGGTCGACCTCGGTGCTCCGCAACAGTCCCGCTATTGCATCGTGTTGGTCTCCACCGAGCACCTCGAAGGCTCGACTCGCCGTTTCGGTGATCGCTTCAAGCTGCTCAAGCGATTCCAACTCTGCGATCAAACGATCGTCTTCATCGGGTTCGAAGGGCAACCGCTTACGAATTTCGTCAAGCTCAAAGCGCAGGAACTCCCGCTCACGCGCACCGTCACGCAGAAACCGCTCGTGCTCGGTAAGTTCAGCGTTGATGGCACTCAGACGGGTTCGTCTCCGATGCAGTTCGGTCGTGTCGATTTTGCCGAATCGATCGAGTAGCGAGATCTGAACGGCTGGTTTTGCGAGGGAGACCGAGAGATGCTGTCCGAAGACCTCGATACGAGCTCCGAAAAGCTCGCGAAGTTGCGATGAGCTCGCAAGGCCTCCGTTGAGAAGATACTTTGATCGTCCTTGATTGGTGAGTTCACGCGTCACTACAACATCAGACTCGTCATCAACGAAGCTCCCTGAGATGATGGCCCGCTCTGCTCCAACGCTAACCTGATCAGCGCGTCCGCGACCCCCGAGCAAGAGATCGATCGCTGTGGTTACGAGCGTCTTGCCGGCACCGGTCTCACCTGTTATTACCACGAGCCCTTCATGGAGCTCAAGCTCCACCTCGTGAATGATGCCCAGATTCAGTACCCGAAGAGACTGCAGCACGACCTAGTTTCCTTCGCTCTCGACCTACGTTGCTTGAAGACCGAACTTCGACTTTAAAATATGGTGAAAGTCACGATCTTTGAGGCGCACCAGATGAGCAGTCACATCGCTCGAGCGACACGTGACCGTAGAGCCAGAGCTAATCGTGGCAACCGTCTGCCCATCCACCATCACTGAAGCCGAAGGACCCTCCCCGAGCGATAGGCCCACTACGCTCGTTGGCGCAAGGACGAGCGCTCGGTCAAAGAGCATGTGGGGAGTGATCGGGGTAACGATGAGAGCGCGAAGGTCGGGGTCTACGATCGGGCCACGAGCAGATAGCGAGTAGGCCGTCGAGCCAGTCGGAGAGGAGACGATCAGTCCATCGGCATCGTAGCGGAGAAACTTGCCACCATCGATGGTCACATCGACCCGGATCACGTGACCAGACATGCTCCTCTCTACCACAATCTCGTTCAGAGCAATGAAGGTCGGCCCCTCAGAGTCGTGCTCGTTGTCTTCACTGAAGGTGCGGATAGAACCCTCTACGGTCATCCGTTCCTCAATGGTGTAGTCCTTAGCAAAAAATCGACGTAGGGCAACATCGACCTCAGCTGGCTCCACCTCGGCGAGGTAGCCAAGGTGTCCGAGGTTGACACCCATAACTGGAACACCTCGTCGAATCACCATCTCAAGCGCCCGGAGAAGAGTGCCATCCCCTCCAAGGCTCACCGCAAGGTCGACCGAGTCAGCGTTCTGCTGGGTCATCTCAACGGCGTCGTGACCGAGGGATTCAAGCGTCCGCTGCGCACGCGCAAACACCGTAGAGGCCTCATGGCGCTGAGGATGGATGACGAAACCAACAATGGACACCCCAACAACCTAACGCCCAAGCTCACGAACACGGTGACCTTCGCTCAGACAGATGCACCCAACCCACATGGAGTGCCCTAACCAACCTCGATCTACGCCAACGGAGCGCTCCCAGAGAGCCAACGACGAAGCTCTCGAACCAGCACGACTCAAAGCGGCGTGCACTATCTCACTGTACGATGCATCCTTGACGGAGAGATCCGAGAGCAGGCCGATCTAGACCAGGTCACCCGGCGAGAGGGCCGAGGCTTCCTGGTCGCCACCCGAAGCGGAGAGAACATCACAGAGAGCTTGCTCCACGAGAGGCTCTACAGACTCACTGCATTGATAACCACCTCCGCTTCGACGACGAAAAAGTACAAAGAACTCTTGGTTACCTTGGGCACCACGCAGCCGAGAGGGGCGCACCGCACAGGGAGCGAGGCCGACAGCTCTATAGGCAGAGATCACTGAGGAGAGAGCCTGCCTCCACAGATCGGGATCGCTGACCACTCCCATACCGCGAGAGACCTCGCGATGTCCAACCTCGAACTGAGGTTTTACGAGTAAAAGTACGTTGACGTCACTGCTTCGAGCGAGACGACCGATCTCTTGTGCCACGTGACATAGGGAGATAAAAGAGAGGTCGCCAGTGATGAGGTCGAAGTTGTAACTATCGTCCCACTGCTGAGCAAAGACTCGGAGATCCGTACCCTCGAAGACCGTGACACCGGAGAGAGCGAGAACCGTTTCGTGGATCTGGCCACGCCCAACATCCACACCTACCACACTTGCTGCCCCCTGGCTCACGAGACACTCGATAAAGCCTCCCGTAGACGAGCCGAGATCGAGGCAGTGCCTTCCTTGGATCGAAAGCGATAGGTCCGAGAGCACTCCTTCGAGCTTAAGACCTCCTCGCCCGACGAAGCGTCGACGTTGAGTGACTACGATGGCATCGCCCCGACCTACCAGTCTGGAGGCCTTCTCAACCACTGCTCCGTTGACCAGTACGTGACCGGAATCGATCAGTTCGTGGATCTCCTCTCGTGAGCGCACGAGCCCAAGCTCGACCGCCCTGCGATCGATACGGATTCGAGCCGTTGGCACCGCTACCTACTCGATTCGTTCGGTCCTTGGTTATGTCGAGAGTCCTCTTCGGAGGTGGAGCTTGGCTCGGCCTTCGAAGACGTGCGCGTCGAACGTCGTTGAGAGGTGGAGGGCGAGGGGTCTGAATCCTTTGACACAGTACCTGAGCCCTTAGCCTGCGAGGATCTTGGCTTTCGCGAGCGCGTCGAAGTAGAACCCGGACCCTTGATGTCGCCCGCTTCCTCCTTAGGCGATCCCGATTCGGCGTGTTCATCGGAGGCTTTCGATGCCGTGTCGGTGGAGTTCCCATCAGCATCGGTCACCGGCTCAGCAGAATCCCTTACAGATTCCTCGGCACTCTGATCCGAAGACGCAGAGCGGTCTCCGCCAGAGGACTGCTCTTGTCCATGACCCGTCTTTCGTAAAGCCGCCTCGACGAGAGTCTCGACCATTTTTTGAAGCTCTTCTCGTGTTGGAAGAGCGTGCTCGCCGAGCTGACGTGAGACCTCTCGCTGCACGGTATCACGAATCGACTCTACGTTGGACTTTGACTTCTTCGCAAGCTCGTCGATCAACTCTCGAATCTGTTCTCTCTGTACCTCTCCAGCGCGAAGGAGCTCCTTCATCAGCTCCTCACCGCGTTGCTGCGTCAGCTTCAACGTAGAAGACAGCGCATCGTTCAGCTTTCGAAAACCATCTTTTTGACCGGCCATACCCTTAATTCTAGCGCATCAAAACTTTGCGCGCGAAAACCCAAAGAGCGGTGCCCCAATCAGTGCGCGACACGATCTGCTCGGTCCAGAACGCCGACCTCTCACTCTTTTGCTCTCGTGCTCCACTTCGGAGCCCGCTTTGTGAGAAAGGCTTCAATACCTTCTTGTGCATCGACAGAGATCGCAGCTTGAGACATCGTCTCCACCGCGAAGGCGTATGCCTCCTCGAGCGGGAGGTCGAGCTGTCGATAGAGAGCGGCTTTACCGATCTCCTTCGAATAGGTCGAGCCTCGCGTCACTCGTTCCAAGAGCGCAAGCGTAGCAGCCTCGAGATCATCGTCATCGACGACCTCATTGACCAGACCCCAACGATATGCAGTCTCTGCATCGATCACATCACCACTGAAGGCCAACTCGACCGCTCGCTTGCGACCGATGTTACGAGCGATAGCCACCATTGGGGTGTGGCAGAAGAGACCACCTTTCCCGCCGGGTGCAGCGAAACCAGCGGAGCGAGCGGCTACCACGAGATCGCAGGTGGCGACCAGCTGGCAGCCAGCTGCAGTAGCGAGGCCCTGCACCTGAGCAACGACCGGTTGCGGTAGCCCGGCAATCGCTTCCATGAGCTCGGTACAGCGACCAAAAAGGCTCCGGGTGGCCTTGATATCCGCTCCGGCCATATCGGAGAAATCGTGTCCCGCAGAGAAGACCTTTCCAACCGCACGAATCCGCAGACCAACGACGCTGGAAAGACGAACCTGTTCGAGCGCTGCAAGAAGCTCTCCCATCAGTTCCAACGAGAGTGCGTTGCGCTTTTCCGGACGCCGGAGCGTGATCGTGGCAAAACGTTCGTCCTCGTCGTAGTCGACAAACTCGTACCTTGGCTTCGAGGTGGCAGTAGCACCATCGACGGACGATTCAACTTCAGCCTGACTAGTCATCGTGACCCCCTCAAGGCGCGTCCAAACTCCATGAACGACCTGTACCTGCTACCTTACTTCCTAGGCTCCAGTCATCGCTGCAACCCCCATCGCTTCTCAAACCTAACTTTTGGAACCCATCAGGTTCGCTTGGCCAAGCCAATCTGATCGACCCTCCCACCACCGAGCAACAGTCCCACCCTTGCTCCCTCTGCCGCCAGAGACAGCGAACAGTCGCCACATGGAGACAGGAGGGCTTTCGGCGCAGGCACCCTACAGGCAAAGAACGACCGGAACGGTACGAACCAGTGGTCTCTATCTAGCCAAACTGGTCGTTCTACTCGATCTCGATCTCGGCAGACGCGACGGGCGAATCTCTAACGGCGGAGGGCTACATCTACAACCAAAACTACCCTGACTATCCTCGCAGGGGCTGGCCACATCGCTGAGAGAGCCACCATTACTGCAGCTTTCAAGGCGAAGAGTCTCGAGCTAGGAGAGTTAGTGAGTTCCCATAAGCTTGCTCCAGCCCTGTTGAGTTGAGGGTTGCACAGAGAACACGAGGAGTACTTTTCACGCACCTCGTGATCTCGCCGTCCCGAGAAGCGCCGTTCCCGCTCAAGGTGACGGCACGAACATGACAGATCGCGGATCCAGCTTCGTCCCGAAGAGAGGTCGTAGGACGGCCTGGCTCTCTACCTTCTCAAGAGCTACTCGGGGAGACCGTGGTTGAAGGTTGCTGTGCAACCCCCATCAACGGTCACGATCGATCCGGTCATAAACGAGCTCTCTTCAGAGGCCAAAAACGCAATCACGTTGGCAACCTCTCGTGCATCTGCTTGACGGCCAAGAGGCTGCAGAGCGGCGTGAGCTTCCCGTGCTGCATTCGCCGCAGCTGCACCGGCAGGACCGAGCGCAGCTCGCCGACCACCCATGTCGGTATTGATGTAACCGGGGCAGACTGCGTTGATACGAATCCCATCCGACCCATAGTCGACGGCGAGCTGTCGAGTGAGTGCAACGACGCCACCCTTGGACGCGCAATACTCCGGCGAGCGAGGGGCACCTGTAATGCCATAGGTCGAGGCTACGTTGACGATCGCTCCCCCGCCACTTTGCAAAAAGAGCGGGATGATAAACTTCGCACAGAGAAACTGTCCTCGAAGATTGACCGCTATCGTCCGATCCCACTCTTCGATCGACAGTTCGTGCAGCCTCTGACCCGAACCACCGACACCGGCATTATTGACCAAAACGTCGAGGTGTCCGAAGCTCTCGAGGGCCTCTCTCACCATTGCTTGTACGTCGTCTGGGTTAGAGATATCGCGGGTCTGCGACGTGGCCACAGCTCCGAGCTCTGTCAGCTCCTTCGCGACGGTTGCACCGCTAGCGTTTTGGTCGACCACCACAATCGATGCTCCGTCTTCAGCACAGCGAAGTGCCGTCGCCCTACCGATACCACTCCCACCCCCAGTAACGAGGACTACTTTTCCATCGAGTCGACCATTATGAGCCATAAACCCAAAACCTCCTCAAGAGCTACACGAGCGTTTAAGGGCCCCAATCCCCACGACGCACAAGCGTAGTAGACGCCCCTAGATGCACATCCTTGGTGCTAGCATCGGGGACTACCAGCGTTCAAGTCCTCTACTGTGATACCTGCGACCATACCCGTACCTCGTCGATCGAGTGAAACGACAAGAGACGAAGCGGTCGTATCCGTTTGCATGATCCACCGATGGGATGCCACAGCTCAGAACTAGCCACCAGAGAGGTATCGCTACTACCGTGTCGCTTGAGATTCGATCACCACAGGGGTTCACCGTCGCCCCAGAGGATCTACAGTGGAGCTTCACTCGCTCCAGTGGCCCCGGAGGCCAACACGCCAACACCTCTGATACTGCGGTCACAGTCCGACTCGAGCTCACCAACGTCCGTGGACCGCAGTATCTCATAGCACGCATTTGCGAGCGCTCCAATACCCCTAGCATCTCGATCTCTGTCTCAAGTAGCCGGTCCCAGTATCACAATCGCAGGGAGGCGCTGCAGCGCCTCCAGCAAGAGCTCGAACTCCTCAGCCAACCACGACCCGTGCGACAGCGAACACGACTCTCACGAGCGGTGCGACAGCGGAGGTCTCAGGCAAAACAGCAGAGCTCACGGCGCAAAGACGAGCGACGCAATCGATTTGACGACTGAGAATACACAACGAGATCCCAGTTTAATCGATTCACTCCCAGCGCCTCCTTGCATCGCTGTATTCGTTGCCTTCGTTCGAAGCCGGCCTTAGGTCCAGCGACGGACCGTTCGCACCGATAAACACTCCGCTCTCATCGGCAGTGATGCTCTCGTTCACATACCATAGGTCACGTACCTCGCAAGAGATGATTCCGCGTGACAGGAACGTTGACGGTACAGAGCCGTCGGTGCCCCTCCTCCCACGGTACTACCGTTTCCTAACTCAGCTATGACCTACCGCTTCTCACGGTCACATCACCACGATTCCCCTGGGTCGATCGGGCCACTTCGATACTTACGACCGGGCAACTCTGCTGCTCACACTCCCAGTAGCACTCGTGGAGTTCTCGGAGAACGGTGGCTCAGTTACAGGGAACGTGACCTCGATCTCGACACGCAAAAACAAGGTCTACAACCTGCCTAGGAGCGAGTACCGACGAGAGAGGCACTCACGGTCGCGCATCACACCAGTGCACTCTCATTCATGAGCAACCTCACTCATGGGAGTGCCTGAGCAACTCATCGTCGGCTCGGGATCCAAGCTCGAGCCCGGAGCTCCGTAGTAGATCCCTAGCCTTACTCCACCGGAGTCCGTGGTAACTCGAACAGCAGATCCCAGTACCCATCTGCTGACAGAGCAGTCAGCACGATCAGGTCAAACCTTGTCCCACGAGACACTGCTCGCTACAAGATATCGGGAACGAAGCCCTGCCGAAGGGTGTTCTCGGTCACGACAGTGGTGTTGAGAAAGTAGTGTAGGTACTCTCGACCACCCGCTTTTGACCCCAATCCCGACAAGCGGTAGCCACCAAATGGTTGTCTTCCGGGCACGGCTCCAGTGATATGACGGTTGATATAGAGGTTTCCTGCTTGGATCTCCGAGGTCCCATATGCAATCGCCTCTGGTGATCGAGAGAAGAGACCAGCGGTAAGGGCGTAGGAGCTATCGTTGGCCATGGCCACGGCCTCCTCGAGCGAGGAGGCACTCTTCATCGCCAGGACCGGCCCGAAGATCTCATCGCGCCAGATCGCTGCATCGATACTCGGTTCAGAGACAAGCGTGGGAGGAACAAAGTAACCCTCTCCGTCAAAGTTTGGGATTGAGAACGTCGGCGTCTCTTTTCTAGCCGTACGGACCATGTCTTCGATACGTCGTCGTGCATCGGCATCGATCACAGGACCAACCGTTATCGAGGAATCTCGTGGATCTCCAACCACGAGCGTCTCCATGGCCTTCGCGAGGCGATCTTGCACCTCAGCGAATCGATTTTGATGAACGATCAGCCGTGATGCCGCCGAGCACTTCTGTCCAGCAAATCCAAATGCCGAGTACAGCACCGCAGGGATAACCTGATCCATATCGGCATCGGAATCGACAACTATCGGATTCTTCCCTCCGAGCTCTGCTACCACTCGCTTGAGATCTCCCTGGCCAGGTGGGACTACGGCCGCCGACCGGAGTATCTGAAGACCGACTGCGAGAGAGCCAGTGAAGGCGATCGTGGAGACGAGCGGCGACTCAACCAACTCTGGGCCTACGGTTTCGCCGATACCTGGAAGAAAGTTCAAGACCCCCGGTGGTAGCCCCGCCGCTCGGAAGGCCCGAACGATGCTGTACGCAGTAGCCGGACTCTGCTCGGCAGGCTTCAGCACCACAGTATTTCCACAAACCAACGCAGCGGCGACCATTCCCAAGGGGATTGCAAGGGGAAAGTTCCAGGGGGAGATTACGACTGTAACTCCTCGAGGACGGAGTCGCTGACGATTGGTCTCTCCCATTGGGGAGATGAGTGCTCCATCGCGCTCTAGCTCACCGAGTGCGCGAGCGTAGAACTCCAAGAAGTCGATCGCCTCGGTGATGTCGCCATCTGCTTCACGCCACGGTTTGCCGACCTCAAGGATCTCGAGAGCAGCTATCTCCCGCCGATGTTGACGAAGCCACGAGGCCGCCTTGATTAAGATGTGTGCTCTCTCCACAGACGGAGTGCGAGACCAGGAGCCGTACGCCGCCCACGCACTGTCAAGCGCGGCAGAGACGTCGGCCGATCCAGCCGAGGAGCTCGAGGCCACGATCTGGTCGGGATGAGCAGGGTTCACCGACTCCATCTGCGTTGAAGTCTCAATCTCTTCTCCGTCGATCACGACCGGAACCAGCGAGTGTGCTCTGTCACTTTGGCCCAAGAGTCCAGGGAGTCCTCCCGCACCCAACGCGGAGAGCACGGTCCCGAAGCGCTCCCGCTCCCGCCCGTCAAAGAACTGTAGCGACGCCTCATGCCGATAGGGCGATGCGAGTGAACGTGGTGATGGATCGCCCTTGTGACCCTTGTGCTCAGTCTCGTCCCCACTTGTTCGAGCCGAAGATTGGGGATGCTCCCGAGGTGGTCGAAGGAGTTGCGCGATCTCCTTTGAACCTCGCTCCACGAATCCTTGGCGAAGGAAGCTCTCATTCGAAGTGTTCTCCAAAAGTCGACGCACGAGATACGACATCCCAGGAATGAGCTCCCCCATGGGTAGATAGAGCCGAACTCGGGGGAGCATCGAACGCACTGCAAAGGTTAGGGGCTCTGCCATCCCGTAGAGCATCTGAATCTCAAACGCACTGTCTGCAAGCCCCCGTACCTGAGCTCCAGCGATAACGTAGGCGATCGATCGAAGATTATGCGAACCAAAAGCGGGACGAATCTCACGGGCAGCGTCGAGCAACAGGTCCGCACAGCGCTCAAAACTTGCATCGCTTGCCTCCTTGGTTGGCTGTACTGCGCTCTCCCAACTCTCTGAGTCGGCTTTGACGATCTCGGCATCGACGTACGCTCCTTTGACCAGACGCACACAAAGTGGAGTCCAGCCTCGACGAATTCGCTCACGAGAGAGTTCGATCATCCGCTTTACGTCGCTCTCGGCCTCACGAAGGTAGGCCTGGAGTACTACGCCTAGGTGCACCGTTGCGTACCTTGGATCCCGAGCGATCGTCTCTATCATCTCAAGGGTGATATCTTTGACGTCGTGGTCTTCCATATCGAAGTAGCAGATCACCGTCCCCTCTAGCACCAACCCCAGGATCGACTCGACAGCAAGCATGGCTTCACGCCGTCCAATCTCTCCTTGCAGAGAGTTGTAGTGCGCAGTGAGAGCGGTCGGCTTTATCGAGACTGACCGCACTGGAACGATCCCAAAGACGTCGCTCGGCGGCTCGGATTCGGAGAATGGATAGGCCAGGAGCGACTGCACCAGTTCTACGATTCTGTCCCGGTAAACTCGACCCTCGGCAACGGTCAGCGTCTTCTCGCCTAAAACATCGATAGTCGAGGAGACCCCTCGCGCCCAGTATCGTGCCGCAGTGACCGTAACGTCCTCTGCGGTCACTCCGGCGATGAAGGTTCCCGCTACCTCCTTGAGATTTTTAGCAAGAATTCGAGCGACCAACCGTTGGGTGAGCTTCGTCGATCCGCCCAAGTTGAGCAGCGACTTAACTAGCTTTGGGATACCCTCTCCACTACCGAGATACTCCTGAAGATGATCAAAGCTCTCGTAGGGTCCATGCAAGGTTGGGTAGACGTCGATCAACCGAAACAACTGGGTTCTCATCTCGGGATAGCGCATCGAGAGCTTCATCATCGTTCGCGGTAAGAACGAAAGGCCATTGATAGAGACGTCTCCCTTCGTCTGTCGAAGGATCTCTTCACCAATGCGCTCGATCGAGACCTGATCTGGCCGTTTGCGTACAACGTTCATAACGACAACTTACCGCCTCAGAAGCACTACCACGAGCGAGACCAGGTCCTCAGCACGCCCCGACGACGCTTGCTTGCGACAGATCCATCGGTGCAATCTCAACACAACAAGGTAGATCCGAGTAAGACTCCACAACAGTGGATCGTCTCTACGGAAGCAATCCATCTCGATGCGGAGCAGCACACAGGATCCTCGCATTCAAAGAGCGAGAGAGGAAGACTCACTCAATTCTTTGGGGCGCTCAGGTGATCGAGTGAGTCAGACCTCAGCGCCGTTGGCAGAACGGTCGTCTCCCACGCTACGAAGCGTTCCTCCCTTAGGGTCGCTGTCACACTCCCTGGCCATAATCCCATCGATGAATAGGCCAGCACCACAACCGGGAGAAAATGACGCTCATACTGAGGGATACCTCGAGGGACTCCTCTGATGACTGAGTTCATAGAGCACAATCAGCGACTCAGGAAGCCACGCCGCGAACGAACGACTCCCCAGTCGGCCCTCCCGTCGCACGACGAGGTAGCATCACGAACACGATCGAAAGGATTTCGCGAGACAATGACCACTCAAGGAGGACTACGAGAGACCATGGATAGTGTGAACGACTCTTTCAACCAGCAGAGCTACTTGCGAAGCGAGAGAGAGAAGCGCTGGCGATCGACGATGGCCGGATATGGCGACCAGGATCTTCGACGAGCACACGAAGAGCCGTCTCTGCCTCTTGGAATCGATCGAGTCGTCAACAGAGAGCTGCGTGAGGCACGCGATGCCGAGACGCTTGCACTCGGTGCAACTCGGGCGATCGGCGCCGGAAATCGCGATCGAGAAGAGACACCTGACCCATATCGCACTGCCTTCGAAGTCGACCGAGATCGAATTCTGCACCGATGTACGGCTTTTCGTCGCTTGGCCGGGAAGACCCAGGTCTTCATCTTTCCAGAGGACCATCTCCGCACTCGCCTAACCCACGCCCTCGAGGTCGCTCAGGTAGCCACCTCGGTCGCACGTGCGCTCTCACTCAATGTCGCTCTAGCAGAGGCTATCGCACTGGCGCATGACTGTGGGCACGGACCGTTTGGACACGCCAGCGAGGATGCCTTCTCGTCCTTCTTGTCCCAAGGATACGATCACGCTACCTGGGGAGCAGACGTGGTCTTAGCTCCCTTAAACCTCACTGCCGAGACGCTGGATGGGGTTCGAAACCACTCCTGGACGCGCCCGACCCCGACCACACCCGAAGGCTGCATTGTCTCTTTTGCCGATCGTATCGCCTACCTCTGTCACGATTTTGACGACGCTCAGTCGGCTGGGATCTTGCGTCGTGAGGACCTACCCCACGAGCTACTCGTTCTCACTGGTGGACATCACGGCAGGTTACTAGATCTCTTCATCACCGATCTCATCGAGAGCTCATTCCATGGAGACGAGATTGCAATGTCCGCTCAGGTCGCATCGCTCCTTGGCAGTTTCCGACGCTTCAACGACCAACTAATCTACAGTCGTCCTGCGTCCCAGAGACAGAACGACATCGTCATTGAGCTCGTTCAAGATCTCGTTAGCTACTTCTTGGAACATCCCGACGACCTCCCGCAAGACCACGCTGCCGATGGTGAGGAACTGCCCCTCAACTCAGTCGACTCTGCTCTGTCTCCGCTTCAGCGAGCCTTAACTTACGTCAGCGGCATGACCGATCGATTCGTAGTGCGTAAAGCCATCGAGCACCTTGGATGGAACCCAGAGCGACTACCACGTGGGATCGATCTTGGTGGATTC
>JBMFXG010000008.1:0-28745 GCA_049964535.1 Acidimicrobiales bacterium
CCTCAGGGGTCGTGGAGCTCAGGTCCCGAAGTGCACGAACCCGAGCATCGTGCAAGACGTTGAAGTATGTCGGATCGGGAAGAGGGATATCGAGATCATGTTCTACGCCTAGAGCTCCTTGAGCGGACGGATCGACTTGAGCAAACGATGAGAGCAGCTCGTCGGCGATGCGCCCTACTGATCCGAAGCGTGGATCGGATCGTTGCACTAGGGGCCTCTGTGTGGAGGGTGTACGGCCATGTTCGTCTTCTTCAGACAAGGCGTCGCAGCTCTGGGAGTACGAGTGTTCCAAGTAGTTGGATGCCTTCCATCTCATCGATTCCGTGTGGGGTTCCGAATTCAACTCTGTCGATGCCAGCCGCTCTAAGCTCTCCGATTTGATCGATAATCTCCGAGGGCGTCCCGGCAAGCGCAAAACGGGAGAGGACTTCGTCGGGTATGCAGCGTCCGGCGGCCTCTCGGTCGTGAAGAGTGAGAGCTCGACGGAGTGACATGAGTACATCTGGAGCAACCTCGTACGTTCGGTCAAGGTGTGCGACTACATCGAGGTAGAGGGCTACCTCTTGGCGTGCGAGGCGACGTGCCATGGCCCCGTCCTGGTCGATGACGGTTACTGCGCCGCAGACCAGTTTCGTTCTGGTTCGATGCCCAGTCTGTGGTGGAGTGGCCGCATCGAGCTCTGCTCGTGCTAGCGCTACCATGGTTGGATTAGCGCAGCCTCCTAGCTTGACCTCGTCGAACTCACGCGCCCCAAGGGCAAGCCCTTGAGGGCCCCAGGCGCCGAGAAGAAGCTCGATCGAGGTTCTAAGGACGGGGTAGCTGAGCTGAAAGCCTTGCTGGACGGTGAAGTGTTGGCCGCTGAAACCTTCGTCGTTGCCGGAGAGTAGGAGACGGAGTACGCAAAGTGTCTCTTCGATCCGGGAGAGCGCGTTGTGCTGTGATAGTCCGATCACATCCATCCATGATCCCCGTGCAAGTCCGAGATACGCTCGACCGTGTGAGGCGTGATCGAGCATCGCTATCTGACCTGCGATCTCAAGAGGATGAGTCAAGATCGGTGAGTAGCAGGCTGGACCTATTCGTAAACTTTGTGAACATCTCGCTATCTCAAGGAGAGCAGGCAGGGAAGGCTGGAATCCTAGATCCGAAAAGACCGATATTCCATCGAACCGAAATGTCTCAGCCAACGCGGCGATACGTCCGTACGTCGTGAGAGTCTTATTGCTCTGGAGCCCAAGCGTAACCTGCATCGATGACCATCCGTGTGAGAACCTACCTCGCACTCTAGGGGAAATGAGCGTGGTCGATGCGTATCGCTACTGGAACCAAGGTGCTCAAGGAAGCTGAATCGTTCCTCGATGACCTGTATGACAGTGGTGTTGACACAAACGCGTAACGTTGAAGCACTGTAGCTCGCTGATTGAGCGATTCAGGGGGAGGTCGTGTCATAATGGTCTCTGGTGAGACAAGAACCGTACTGACGAATTTGACGATCGTCGATAGCGTGGCAGAGCCCATCGACGATGGAGCGATCATGATCACTAATGAAAGGATCTCCTTCGTCGGAGGTCGGAGTGAGCTCGATGCGATGCCTATCGCCGGTGCGAGAGTTCTTGACCTCGATGGAGCGTACGTCACTCCGGGCCTGATCAACCTACATACGCATTTCTCCCTTGCTCTGCCTGGGACGGGGGGCGATGGAGTTCGGTCTCTCAATCCTTATGACCTTGCGCTCTGGATGGCACATGGAGCTCGCCGGACGTTACAGTGTGGAGTAACAACCGTCCGGTGTGTGGCCGAACGTGACCATGCAGATTTTGCTCTGCGCCGGGCCATCCGTGCTGGATATCTCGAGGGCCCATCGATCTACACTGCGGGGCGCGCTCTGATCTGTACGGGTGGCCACGGCTCCGAAGGCTCTGACACACTGCAGTGTGATGGTCCGGACGAGTTTCGCAGAGGGGTACGTTCTCAGGTGAGCGCCGGTGCGGATCTCATTAAGGTCATGATCTCAGGAGGAATCGCCGGCGAACACGAGACTATCGCTACGAAACAGCTCTCTTACGAGGAGCTCGCTGCTGTGCTAGAGACTGCTCACAACTGGGGTCGAAAGGTGACGGCACATGCCGGTCCCGCTGAGGCCATAGCAGAAGCGGTGGAGTTAGGACTTGACTGTGTTGAACACGGGTATCAACTGACCCCTGAGGTGGCGCAGCTCATGGCCGAGCGTCAGGTTGCTTACGTTCCAACCTTGATCGTCACTCGTTGTCAGGAGTTCTTTGCAGAGATCGGCGTCCCGGCCTGGATGGCGGAGCGATCTCTCTCTGCAGGACCAAGGCATCGTGAGAGCTACCAGATGGCACTCGCAGCCGGAGTCGATTGCCTGCTGGGCTCCGATATGCCTCCGTTTTGGCCGATCGATGGAACCAATGCGACCGTTCGGGAGATGGAGCATATGTCCGATGGCGGACTCTCTCCAATTGAGACTTTGAAAGCTGCAACGATTGGACCGGCTCGCTGGTTGGGGATCGACGAGAAGGTCGGATCGCTATCGGTGGGGAAAGTCGCTGACCTCGTCGTCTTGGACCGTGATCCACGAGAGTCTATCAGTGCGTATCGAACGCTCCGTAACGTGATCCACGAAGGTCGAATGGTGAGCGCCCCTGAAGTCTGGTAGGTAAGATTCGCTCGATACGCGAGATCCCTTGCTTGCCCTGGGCAGATCCTCTACGGTAAAATTTTCCCAACTCGGCTTCTTTGGTGCACGGGGATCCGTTCCTGGGTTAGCAAGGGTCGTCACTCGATCGACGGCGGAGCGGGTTCGAGACGGGTTGATAGATGTGATCGGCTGAATGGACCATCTCTTCTCATCTGATCCATTCAGCGTGCGGAGCTCCCTCGAATTGTGAGCCGCTGACACGGTCACCATGGTGAGACTCAGCCAACCGCCTTGGTGCAGAGGTACAGCGCTTAGCTCGTTCAACACGACCTGTCTCGATGGCCGCATAGCCGGTAGAGACTGGCCCTCGTCGCTTGCTTTGTAGCCGCCGATAGAGCAAACGAGGACTATGGCGCTTGCATTGGATAAGCAACAAAAGTTAATTGGGTGTTACCACACTGCAGTAAGCACGCTATTTCCTTTGATCTCCACGTGTTGACAGACGGTACCTTCGGGCGAGAGGATCTCGTACGGTCCTTGTTCAAGGGAGCCAAAGACAGCGGCGATCGTCTGTGAGCCAGTGGGGAGTTCTCTGGAAAGCATCCATACGTGAATGTCATCCGTTGGTGAATCTTGTCGCCGCAGATGAATCTCCAGACCAGCTTGTTCTGGTGTGCCGTAGACGATGAGTGCACCGAATGTATGGTCGACATTAATTGCAATAGATACGCCAGCGTCACTAGGAGCGAGCTCTGGGCTCGCTCCTAGTGACTCGTGGACGCTGCTGGGGTCCATCACCGTGCTCATGGATTGGCGAGCACCGGAGAAGGCGTAGTAGCCGGGTTGTTAAACCCATCCCACGGGGTGGATAAATATGGAAACGCTGTGGCGTACCGCTCCATGATCGTGCTGAGACCCGATACTGAGGTCTTCGACGGATCAACTAAGTCGTAGATGAGCCCGGCTGCTGGATCGGCAGAGTAGCTTGGAGCCACGAGCGGATAGGTTGCTCCGGCGACTGCTCGTAGCTCTATCGTGGTCACATCGTCGAAGACCCGTCGCCCATTTGGGAATCCTGCAGCGTCGCCTCCAAGGAGCCCGTAGATGCTGGGATTTGTCGATGGTGGTACGGCAACGTTGAGGCGCAACATGTCGGCGTAGATAGGCCCTGTGTAGTTCTGGAAGCCAGGCACAACACCGGTCGGAATTCCGGTCAAGAGGATCGCTACGAGGTCTGCGCGTGCTGCGGTGAGCCCTGCTAGGTGTGGGAAGACACCAGGATAGAGAACAGGAAGCAGGCCGGCCAACTCGGGGTGTTGGTACGACGAGATGAACTGCTCGTCTTGGCTAGGGTAGCTTGCGTTCCACGCGTCCTTCTGACCCATTGGAATGATGACTTCGTTGATTAGGGGATTTCCGAGCCGGGAGACCTGCTGGAATGGACCGGCACTCAGACCCTGACCTTCGCTCTGACCGGTTATGCGAACTTTTTGCCTACTAGCAGTCGTCCAGATGCCAATCGTTGCGTTTGGGTCGGTTACCGAGGATGGCGTCGCACCGTTTGCAGTTACCGAACTGATCGGTATCTGAAGGGCGATGGTATGCACGTTGAGCCCTGCAGTAGCGTTAACCCCAGCTGCGGCAGGACCTGGAATGATCTGATCAGGGGAGAATGCTCGGAGATCTCCGAGATCGAAGATGGATCCAAGGTCGACATAGAACCCTTCGGCACGCTGTCCAGCGAAGACGGTAATCCCGTCTGGGAGCGCCGTGATTGCAGCCTGAGCGAGCGTACCGTAGTGCGGAATCGACCGTACTCCGACGTTACAAGGTGGACAGGGAATGTTCTCACCGAGTAGCTCTTCTCGCCCGTTTTGTATCCGAACAACGTTATAGAACTGTCGACGGTTCCACGTAGGACTGTCGAGACTTTGGATCTGTCCGGTGTTGTAGAGAAAAGTTGATGGATCAGCCATCACGGTTGTGAAGCTGAACTGGTAGACGATATCCGCTTGTGCGTCTCCGCTGTTGGAGATATTGATCTCGTACAGGACATCGTCACCGAACTCGTAGAAGTTCGGCCCGCCTGCGGGGAGTTGAAGGGGGACGTAGTTAGCAATGACCGTAATGGTGTCCGGTCGATCTGGACTTACAAAGGCATAGAGATCGGTCGAATCAGCCACGGGATCTTGAGAGATGCTAGGCGCTTCTCGATGAGACGACATAAATTGTTTTCCTTTCGATGAGTTCGGTGTGGTTATGAATTGCTATCGGTCTTGGCTGCGTTCAGTAGTTGACTGACGAGCGCTCGATCGTGGTGGACGATCTCTTGCTCGCCGAGATAGATATGAATCTCGCCCGTCTTGCGATCGGTGATGTGGGCAACGAGTCCACTTGATGAACTCGGTAAGGTATTTTGTGATCGCGTGCCTTTGCGGGGTGAGCTGCTGCGGCGGGTACCTCCGATAAGGGGGACCGCTGTGACTGCCGCAGCGGCGGCAAGTCCGACGGAGGTTTTTTGAATGAACGCTCGTCGTGAAAGCTGAGCCATGTACTTCATCCTTTCCTGTGGTGTAGGTGTTGGGTTCTAGAGATTGCGTAACCGCTCCAACACCGCTGTACGTCGTAGGAAAGGAGTGCGGATTAATCGGGGTGAGCGAGCCGACTTTGATCGAGCTTGGACTGAGTCTGCTCCGATCGTGATCTCCTGCCGTGTCTTGACCGGTCCACGACTGTAGCACGAATACGAGATACGGTCTTGAGGCTCGATTGTCTGATGCGATATTTGTGTCTTCGAAGAGTGCCACGACTTAGAGTCTGTGTAGAGCCTGAGAAAATGGGGCTCGAGCCGACCGGTGGATCGATTGTCGTGTGATACTCATTCTTTTTTGGGTAGAAGAACTCTAGAGTTGAAAGATGGTTGCTGAAAGTGGAGAGCCTCAGATCTTCTCTTACGACATCAAATGGTAGTACGTAGTACCGTTTGACGGCGATAGGCACTGGTTAGAGAAATTGCAAAGGCGGTTCGTGAAAACGCTTGATAGTCGAGAAGTTCAAAGACGTCATGCCTCTCGCCGTAGTAGCCTGCGGCTTTCGTTGTACGTGATCGGAGGAGTGATAGGGGTTGCACTTGTCGCGTTCGCAGCGTTCATTGTGACTCAGTGGCCCAAGGCTCACCTTTACCGCTCTGCGATAGGACTTGCAAGGTTAGAGACGACCGGTATTAGTCAGTCTGTTGCAGCTGTCACGGCCTCGGAAGGCTCTTTCCCAGTTCGAACATCGGTCGACGGTTCGATTGTCACTCCATCAGGAAGCATTAGGCAAGGTGTCCACCTCGAGGTCTCTGTTCGTCTCGAGCGACCGAGTTGGATATCGTGGCTCGTAGGTCGCTATGAACGCGTCAGCCTGGCCGTCGAGACTCCTCGATCCACCCCTACCGGTCCTGTCGCTGTTGGCGGCATGCACGGGTCTCTGCTGCTTGGTTTCTCGAGTCCGATCCGGCGCTTGCTTGTGGTGCATGGAGCCACTCGCCAGTTAGTGACACTCTCTCGACCTAGTACGGCGGTAGATCTTTCGAAGTTTACAGCTGGGCTCAATGCTGGAGTTGTTGGTGTTGCGGGAGCCCCGAATACCTGGGAATCCTTTGCAGTACCCCGCTCTATTACGTTCTTTCGGGTCCAGTCGAATCAACCGGCGCCCCTTGCTGTCGTCAATACGAACCTCACATCGCTTGCACCTAGTTCGCAGATCTCTTTGACCCTGTCCAAGCCGGTCCATGAGGTCTTTGGGTCTTCTCTTCCATCGATAACCCCATCGATCGCTGGCGCCAATCCCGTGACCGGTAAGTGGTCACAGACTGGGTCGTACACGCTCCAGTTCACACCAACGGCGCCCACTTTTTGGCCAGGCGAGAGTTTTTCTCTCTCCTTGCCGGCTGCAATCTCGCTTGTGAACTCAACGACCCATCAAGTCGGTGCCGCTTCAAAAAGCCTTAACCTACAAGGTACGGCACCCTCTGTGACTCGACTACAAGAGATGTTGGCGTCGTTAAACTACCTTCCAGTTAGTTTCTCTCCATCTTCGATAATCTCGAATGCAGCCGTGACCCTCGGTAACTCTGTCACTTCTCCACTCCCGGGATCGTTCGCCTGGAGGTGGGCTGTTCCCTCTGCACTCTCCTCTCAGTGGTCGGTGGGTCAAGACACACCGGTCACGAAGGGCGCCATTATGGCGTTTGAGCAGTTCAATCATCTCGACTCGATTGGGCTTGCGAACCCCTTGCTCTGGCCGACACTGGTTCATGATGTCGCTACACATGCGCTCGATCCGCATCGGTACTCGTGGATTGAAGTAACGAAGACGAGACCTGAGATGCTGCAGCTGTATGAGAATGGAGCGGTGGTCACGAGTGGTCTCGTGAATACCGGCATAGCGGGCCTAAACACTACTGTGGGTACCTTCCCCATCTACCTCCGGTTTCCTCAAAACTACATGAGCGGAACAAATCCGAATGGGACCAAGTACCATGACCACGTCTTTTGGATTAACTACTTCTTAGGTAGTGAGGCAGTCCACGGCTTTGTACGTGCTTCGTATGGCTTTCCCCAGAGCTTGGGCTGTGTAGAACTACCTGTTGCAACTGCGCAGGTGATCTACCCTCAGGTCCATATCGGTACTCCGGTAACGGTTCTGCCTCAAGGCGATGCAGCGGCGACGGTTCCATCGATGCCCGCGCCCACAGTCGTTACGAGTTAGGCGATTGAACGAGGTCGCTCTCGTTTCAGTTCGAGGCTTGTGGTATTGAGAAGAGGCTGGACTGAAGCGCGCGTATGGTGACAACTGCGCTCTCGTTTTACGAGCTGCTTTGACGGCGCACGCGATACTCCGAGTAGTTGACAACACGCTACGAGAGCTGTGCAGGCTGGTGCACTTGCCGTCACAGCCATCAGTATTTGGTTGTTGTGGCTAGATCTGTGGAGGTGGTGACCAATGAGATCTCGTTCGGTGCGGTAGTGTGAGAACCTGAGAATGGTTAGTGGCCACTGCCGGCGAATGAGGAGGATAATGTCACCGACGAGACCTGAACTAAGTGGGAGCTTCGGAATGGCTTCAGCGACCCACTGGCTCGCCGCCGCTTCGGCGATGTCGATTTTGGAACGCGGGGGAAATGCGTTCGACGCTGCGGTGGCTGGAGGCCTTGTTCTCCAAGTTGTTGAGCCCCACCTTAATGGACCAGGTGGTGAAGTGCCGATTTTAATTCATCGAGGTACGACGGGCGAGATCTCCTTGCTTTGTGGACAGGGTCCGATTCCAAGCGGGGCATCGGTGCGTGCGGTTCGAGATCTTGGGCTGACGCAAGTACCAGGTACTGGGATGCTTGCTGTTTGCGTACCGGGTGCTTTTGGCGCCTGGATGACGCTGCTTGAGCAGTTTGGGCGACTCTCGCTTGAGGAAGTCATGGCACCTGCGCTTCGCTATGCACGTGGAGGATTCCGACTTCTCCCTCGAGCTGCAGCGACGATAGCTGCGCAACGACAGAACTTCCTCGATTACTGGCCTACTTCGGCACAGGTCTATCTCGATCATGGCCAGGCTCCGGCAGGTAACTCTCAGTGGCGGAACCTCCTGCTTGCAGAGACCTATGAACGGATCCTCTTCGAGGCGACGGCAGGTGAGGGCGATCGCGATCGCCAGATCGACCGAGCTCGACGAGTCTTCTATGAAGGATTTGTTGCCGAGAGTATGGCTGATTTTGTCCAGAATCATGAGAGTATGGACGAGAGCGGAGCACCTCACTCGGGTTTCCTGACTGGGGATGACCTTGCCGGCTGGAGACCATCGCTTGAGAGGCCACTTTCGCTAGCGTACAAAGGCAAGACGATTTATAAGGCTGGTCCGTGGTCTCAGGGACCGGTCTTCTTGCAGCAGTTGAAGATCTTGGAAGGTTTCGACCTCGATGCCTTGGATCCTACGTCGGCCGAGTACATCCACACCGTGGTCGAGTCGGCGAAGCTCTGCTTCGCAGATCGTGATGCATACTACGGTGATCCCGATGCCGTATCGATTCCGATGGAACAACTTCTCTCGAGCTCTTACGCCGAGGAGCGTAGGAGACTCATCGAGCACACTGCGTCCCTAGAGTTTCGACCCGGGATTGCGGGAGACAGGGGTCCTTGGGTTCCTGACCCGCAGCTCGTTGGGGGGGTGGAAGGCGTCGGAGCCGGAGCACCGCCGGATCCGATTGGTCGTGATACCTGTCATATCGATGTTGTTGATGCAGAAGGTAATGTAGTCTCCGCTACGCCGTCGGGTGGATGGCTGCATGGAGGCCCTTGCGTCCCGGAGCTCGGTTTCTCTCTTTCTACACGTGCGCAGATGGGATGGCTCGACGATCGATCACCCTCGGCATACGTGGGCGGTCGTCGTCCGCGGACTACTCTCAGTCCGTCTCTGGTCGTTGATGACGACGGTAGGGTGACGGGGTTTGGAACCCCTGGAGGGGATCAGCAGGATCAATGGTCGTTTCTGTTTTTTCTCCGCCGCACACATGGACAGCGAGATCTTCAAGAGGCAATCGATACTCCTACGTTTCATATCTCGCACCTCTACTCGTCGTTCTATCCCAGGACCATCTTGCATGGCCGTATCAATGTTGAAGGTCGTATCTCGCCTGAGGTTGTCACTGAGCTTCGGGAGCGAGGTCATGACGTCGTCGTGGATGGTCGTTGGAGCCTCGGGCGGGTCTGTGCAGTTAGTTTCTACAGGGGCGAGCTTACAGCTGGGTCTGATCCTCGCCAAGACCAGGCTTATGCAGTTGGCCGGTGAGACGGAGAGACCGGGCCCAGAAGACCGGTCACCTCCACTACGAGTTCAGATAGCTTCGTCGATTAAAGCCGCTATCGTCCGAGGCGAATGGGGCTTTGGCGCACACCTCATTGAAGTTGAGACAGCAGCTCGATTGGGTGTGAGCAGGATACCCGTACGAGAAGCTTTTCAAGTGCTCGCAAGCGAGGGGTGGGTAGATCTTCGGAGTAACCATGGGGCATTCGTACATCGTCCAACTGCTCGCGAGATAGACGAGGTCTTCAGCGTTCGAACGGCACTGGAGTCCGAGGCTGCTTCGCAGCTCGCTCGTCGAGTCCACCTAGGGCTTGTCTCGAGCGACGAGATAGGTCTACTTCGACGCATTTTCGAAAATGGTCGCGCTGACATTGCTCATGGTATCTCCTCTGATGTCGTTGACCATAACGCCGAGCTCCACTCTTGTATTGTGCGCTTAGCAGATAACAAGGTACTTGCCTCGTTCACCTCGTCAATTGAGGAGAGGGTGCGCTGGTATTTCGCCGCTATAGCGGTTCGGCGTGCTCCCGCCTCATGGGAGGAGCACGCTGGTGTAATCGAGGCAATAGAGCGTGGTGATAGCGAAGAGTCGAGGGAGCGTATGTGGATGCATTGTGATCGAAGTCGTCTAGGGCTCATTACCTTAGATTTGGCTACTACCGAGAACCAGGTGGCGTCAACCGGAGATCTCGATCGGTTCGAAGACCTTTGTGCCGAGGCCCAGGAATCGATAGGGTGAGGTCACTGTGCAATTCGGCGCTCAAGGGCGGCAGCCTTTGAGCGCCGTTGCTTAGTTGTCGATAGCTCGAGAAGTTGCGCCACGTTGTGGCCGGATAGTTGAACTAGCCTCGTACTCTTCGGCCGTTCTTGAAAACTCCACGTATATTTGTCTTCAAGTTCGCGAAATCGTCGAGGTCTCCGGCAAGTAGCACGAGGTCCGCTCGTTTTCCGATCTCGATCGTACCGCGATCGTTGTTTACTCCCAGGAGCGCAGCAGCTGACGAGGTGGTAGCGTGATAGACCTGTTCGGTTGAGAGCCCTCCACGATGCATGAGGTCGAGTTCCTCGAGATTGTTTCCATGAGGCCCGACGCCGCTGTCAGTGCCCATTGCGATCTTGACACCGGCTCGAACAGCTCGAGAGAATGAGTCGCGATGAATCTCCATAACCTCACGAGCCTTATTAACCGAAGTCTCCGGGATACTTGCTCCTGCGTCTGCCGCATCGATAACGGCCTTAGGAGCGACGAGCGTTGGGACGAGCCAGGTGCCCCGATCGATCATCATCTCGATCGCCTCGTCGTCGAGGAAGATACCGTGCTCTATCGACCGGATCCCAGCTCGAATGGCGCTTTTGATGCCGTCGGTTGCTTGAGCGTGGGCCATAACAAAGATACCGGCTGCGGTTGCCTCGGCAACGAGAGTTGTCAACTCATCATCTCGGAAGTGAGCATGTCGGGGGTCGTCGCGAGGGGAGAGGACGCCTCCTGATGTGAAGACCTTGATGACATCTGCTCCCGCTCGGATGAGCTCTCTGACCTTACGACGCACCTCTTCCGGTCCGTCGACGATGCCGCCTGGTCGGCCAGGATGTGCAACGCTATGCGGTACGACGCACCCGAACGGCATCCAACCGTCGCCATGTCCTCCAGTTTGACTGAGGGCACTGATTGAGATCTGCATATGTGGTCCCTCTATCAGCCCGTCGTTCACGGCCTGTTGAACTCCGAGGTCCGCTCCAGATGCGTCGCGAATACTGGTGATTCCGCAGTCGAGAGTCGCAGAGAGATGGTGAGCTGCCTGGTAGAACTGGTAGGAAAACGGTCGTTGCAAGTGGGCCATAAGGTCGACGCCACTACTGGTAACGTGCACGTGGCTATCGAAAAAGCCTGGCAAAATGGTGAGGCCAGTAGCGTCCATCTCAACATCTCCATCGAGACCGTTACCGATGTCAGAGATGCGGTCGTCCTCAAGTACGATGTCTGCAGATGCTGTGGTGCTACCTGTGCCGTCGAAGACTTTTCCACCCCTCAAGACCGTTCGTTGTGCTGTTCCCACCATGCCCCCTCTTTCTTGTGCTCTATGCGAGTTAACGATACGCTTGCTGCCGCTGGTACTGATGTATCTGATGGACACACCGTTGACATGGCCAAGGTTCGTGATCTTTAGATTAGCGACCGTTCGCACACAGGTCACCGAAGTGGGCCGATCAGGAGTGCGGGTTGAGGCGTACTGTAGTTGGGCTGCTTGCCGAGAGCGATCGGTCGCGCTGGAGAGAGCTTCGGAGCACGTGGCGATCGCCGCTGGATTAGCGCTCTTGACGATTGGTGTCTGGATCGAGGCGATCGGTACGACGATTGGCTTACGAGGTCACTGTGTCGAGATTTCGATTATGAGGTTTGACACCGCTGGATTGACTGCCGAACTCGTTGCAGTCCTTCTCAAGGTCTCGTGAGATATTTGCTCGCTGCGCTTCCTCGTAAAACTGAGGTCTTAGTGACCTGCCCAATCTCAAGAGCTACTTTGAGAGGGCCTTATGACGGTCAGACGGTCACCGGGTGGACGCAGCCTCAGTGGGCGGAGATGGATCTGTTGGTCTGGCCCGTTCGTTGTCGCAATCTCGATCTAGACCAATGCATGCGAGAGAGACGTCAAGGAGCGATGCGCTCAGCTGGTTGTCGGGAAGCTTAACCCGGTAACCCTGTCTGCATGACTCCAAGGTGGGAGCCGCAACAGCGACAGGTTCTCCTGTAGCTCCCGGGTAATCGGCCGGCTTGACGGTATCTCGAGCATGGAGAAATCTTCTGTGCTAAGGTCCTACACATCGTCAAAAAGAAGGCAGTTCACGACAGTTTTGGTAACGTTTCCGGTCGAGGCTCGATGATGTCTGGGCAACGAGGATGTTCTGATCTCACGAAGGTCTGGCTTTCAGGATTGCTTGGATTGCACCGTCGAGATCTCTCCGTTGGAGACGAAGCGGTAGTGGTATCGGTGACCGGATGAGGGTTGAGGTCTCGGACGAGATGAAGCAGGGAGTGCTGATTCGTCGAGACCGTGCGCGAATCTTGGGCTGACGTTTCGCTACGGCGTCGCAAGAGTGTTATGCCGTGAAACTGCCGAGAATGAATAAGGGAGTTGGGATAATGAGTAATTCAATAGCAGAGAATCTTCGTTCTATGATGCCAGACCTTGTCGAGCTGCGTCATGCTCTTCACCAGGAACCGGAAATTGGACTAGATCTACCGAAGACTCAAGCGAAAGTAGTATCGGCACTTGGCGGTACCAAGCTAGAGATTTCAACTGGCGAGCGCCTGAGCTCGGTGATGGGCCTTCTTCGTGGCGCGCGCCCAGGTCCCACGGTATTGCTGCGTGGTGATATGGATGCGCTTCCGGTCCAAGAACTCGTTGATGTAGACTTTCGCTCGCGCCACGATGGTGTGATGCATGCCTGTGGACACGATCTTCATACTGCCATGTTGGTCGGCGCCGCACACGCCCTCTCTGCTCAACAACAAGACCTTGCAGGCAATGTGGTGTTCATGTTTCAGCCCGGTGAAGAGGGTTTTGACGGCGCCGGTCACATGATCGAAGAAGGCATTATGAATCTTTCTGGTGAGACGCCCGCTGCGGCGTTCGCTCTGCATGTCATGTCTGCGAAATGGCCACAAGGAGTTTTTACGAGTCGATCGGGACCGATGATGGCCGCCTCAGACGAGCTCGCCGTAACGGTCAAAGGTGCCGGTGGACACGGATCGGCACCGCATCTAGCTAAGGACCCGGTCCTCGCGGCCTGCGAGATGGCGATTGCTCTGCAGACCTACCTCACTCGAAGTATCGATGCTTTCGAGACCGTTGTCATTACGATTGGTTCGTTCCATGCCGGTACGCGTCGCAACATCATTCCGGAGTACGCTCGATTCGAGGCGACGGTACGCACCTTTAACCCCGATGTGCGGGCCAAGGTCGCTAGCGAGGCTGTTCGCGTCTGTGAAGGCATTGCCCGGGCCCACGGACTTGAGGTCGATGCCCGTTTCAACGGAGAATATCCGGTAACGGTCAACACCGAAGCCGAGGTTAGTTTCGCTTCAGAGGTGGTTAGTGGCATCTTCGGTCACGATCGTTTCGCTTTGATGGATAATCCTGTGACTGGAGCAGAGGACTTCTCTCGTGTGCTTAACTTAGTACCTGGAGCAATGCTCTTTCTCGGCGCTACGTCTGCTGGCGAGGGGTACGAAACCAGTCCTAACAATCACTCTCCTTACGCGAGTTTCGATGATGCCGTGATCTATGACGGTGCGACGCTTTACAGTGAATTGGCTCGGACTCGTCTCCTTGCGACCTCGACGACGGGTGTAGGTGGTGCTCAATGACCCCGAAGCCTGCGACTGGAAGACCCATGAGCTCAGATGACATCGTTTATCTTCGCTCCGTGGAGGATCCGCAAGTCTCGCCAGATGGCACTGCCGTTGCCTATATCGTTGTGACCCCGAGACTTGCGGAGAATCGTTATGATCGTCGGATTTGGATTCAGAGTCTCAAAGACGACGATGCACAGCCCCTTACTGGAGGTGGGAAGGAGCGGCTCGTCCGCTGGGCTCCGAACGGTAAGAACTTGACCTTCGTGAGCGATTCGGAGGATGGATGGAGTGAGATCTTCTCTTTGCCCACAAACGGGGTTGGTGAACGCCAGTTAGTTGCTCGGTGGTGGGGTCGAATCACAGAAGTTCAGTGGTCACCCGACGGTTCGAAGATTGCTTTTCTCGCTCGGACTCCTGACGAGACACAGTACGGCGCTGCTGGATCACAGCTCAGTGGCGCAGAAATGCCAGCTCGGAGGCTGCATCGTCTCATCTATCGTTTGAACGGCGTTGGATGGACCTTTGATCGACCGGTGCAGCTTTATGTGCTTAATGCTGATGGAGACACTCAGCCACGAGCTCTCACCGAGGGACCCTGGAGTGTCGAGGGTCTTGCGTGGTCTCCGACCAGTGAGGAGATAGCGTTTGTCTCCGCTCGTCACGATGACTCGGATCTCGATCTTTGCAACGATCTCTGGACTGTCGAAGTGGCTAATCGTTCGAACCTGAAGCGATTGACGAACTCTACTATGTCCTTGCACTCACCGGCATGGTCTCCAGATGGGTCCAAAATTGCTTACTATTTAAATCCGACTCCCTTGGAAAGTCCACGTCATAAGCGGATCGCTGTCTTTGAGTTGGCGAGTAGTAGTCAGACGGTTTTGACAAGTGAGTTCGATCGAACGTGTTCCCCGTTCGGATCGCCAACCAGTCCATGCTGGAGCAACTCGGCGATAGTTTTCGGTGTCGAAGATCAAGGGAACGTTCATCTCTACGGTATTGATTCGTCTGATTCTGGATCGGCGCCGGAAAGACTTGTGGATGGTGACGTATGGGTCTCTGAATGGAGCGTGCGCGGTAACACTTTGGCCTACGTTGCCTCGAGTGCAACGACTTTGCCTGAGCTATTTGTGCGGACCGACTTTGTGCCTCATGCTCGAAGCTTTGGACTGGGGACAGCGATTCAATCTGTATCCGATGGAGGAAGATCGGACGACCGGTTGGTGACGAAGCTTTCAGAGGCGCTTGTCAACGAGATCGATGTGGCGGAGCCTATTGAATTTACGGCGATCTCCTCTGACGGGAGTGCGGTCCAATGCTGGGCGCTGCTTCCGAGGGGTTTCGAGGCTGGCCGATCGTACCCTACCTTGCTCAACGTTCACGGTGGTCCGTTCACACAGTACGGGAATCATCTCTTCGATGAGTTTCAGTTCCAAAGCGCAGCAGGATTTGGTGTCTTGTACTGCAACCCCCGCGGTAGCTCGGGTTACAGCGAAGCGTGGGGTCGTGCAATTCGTTTTCCTCAAGCAAAATCAGATCCTGGCTCGGGATGGGGAGGCGTGGATTTCCAAGACGTCATGGCCTGCGTCGACGAGGCTATTCGCCGTTTCGATTGGATCGATGAAGATCGGTTGGGCATCTTAGGTGGATCGTATGGGGGGTATATGACGTCATGGGCCATCGGGCATACTGATCGGTTCAAGGCTGCCCTGTCCGAGCGTGCATGCAACAATCTCTTAACGATGGAGCACAGTGCCGATATTGCTGGTTTCGTCCGAAGCTATGTTGGCGTTAGCCACCTGGATGATCCTGGAGCCTACATGGACCACTCACCTGTGAATTTCTTGAAAGCCATCAAGACTCCGACGCTCATCCTGCACTCCGAACTCGATCTTCGTTGTCCGATCGCTCAAGCAGAGGAACTCTTTGTTGGGCTACGGCTGCTTGGTCAAGGACCAGAGTTTGTGCGCTTTGTCGACGAAACCCACGAGTTGACTCGTTCAGGTTCACCGAAGCATCGCAAGGAGCGGGCCGAGATAGTTCTTGAGTGGTTTTCTCGACACCTGAAGTAGTGCTCTTGTACCCCTCTTGAGAGCCGTGCTTTCGAGAGGGGTACAACTTGCACGAACTGTACTGGAAACGTCGCTTCATATTTTCGTTTTCAAGCTGGCGCACCGTTCCCAACACAAGGTTGGATGGTGGGCCGATACGATTTTACGATGGAGGACCGGAGTTGACCGTAGAGGGTGCGATTGAGGGGCTGCGCTACGAGATCCGTCGAGTCATCGTCTCAGACTTCCGAACCGTACGTTTTCGTCTGCCGGGTAGCACCCAAGGAAGCCGTGATAGTTGATAAGGCTTGCAAGGCTCAACAGTGAGCGAAGGCGATGTCAGTACGACGCCACCGCCGTTCGCTAGGTTGTCTCAGAGGTTGCGGTTCGTTCTCGGTTTGGGGTCCCCGCTCGCTGAACCACTGTCACTGTGAGTTTTGAGTTGGCCTCACGCTGAGATCAGCGCTGCCCCCTTCTCGGCAAAGGCTTCCTGCAGCGTAAGGACGAGCAGGAGGGTGGCAGGTTTTGGATTTGTTGGCTTACGGTGCGGTTGTGTTCTGCTGCGAGTCCCACCAAACACCTGGTCGCCATTCGGCACTACTCCTCACCGTCCCACTCAGCACCTAGTCTCTACGTAGTGCGACGCAGTTGCCTCCGCTGCTCACGCAGCGGTAGACCCATGAACTCCCTAAGAGAGAACTAGCCCAAGGAATCGTGAGATCGGTACCCGCCCTATGCCTGGAGCAAGCTAGAGATCGGAGGGTAGCCGAGCTTCGAGAGGTTGTCAGAGAGCGCTCTCCTTGTTCCACGTGCATCGCTGAGTCTTGCACCGGAGGATTCGACCCTCCCTCGCTCCCATGGTAATCCCCAAAGGTTGAACCACACGGTCGCACCTCTAACGGTTCCGAAAGGACGTGACTCCGGTTCGCTCTCAGCTCAGGTGTACCTCAGTACTACTCTCTGCGTCACCACCAGATCGATTCACTCAGTACACGAGTCTCCCTCGTGCACTGAGCGATGTATCGTGACAACCCAGCACCACAGAGCCCCTCCCTGAAGTACAGCTTCACAGCTGCTTTTCAACTCAACGGTGGGGCGAGTAGTTCCCTGTTAGTCAAACCAAGAGGTCTCAGGTCCAACACACCACTGCACTCCCATGGCAACCCCATGAGAGTGCATGAGTAGCCTGCTTGGTCGCTCAGTGAGAACGCTGTAGCCACCTTGCCTCCAACACGACGTACGAATACGGCACGTATCGGTTCCAGCTCACCTTGTCTCCACCAACCTGAGCACCCTCGTACCCCCACTTGGGATAAACACGAAGAGCGGCACTCCAACCAGGGAGTCAGTACTTCGTCGTAACGTAAAGGTACCTGAGGTGTAAACCGCTGTGTGGACCATGACTACCTAGTCCTGTCACCCTCAGACCCCACAGCACCGCTTACACAACCCTGGGCACTGGGAAGACGTTGTCGGGTGAGAGGTCTCTACTGTCATGCTTTTGTACCATCCATCACGAGCTCGAGTGGCTCGGCCGGAAACTAGCCCGTGAGCTTTTTGTGGCATCTGTCGCCTTTCTCCTGCCGTCGGCGTTGTCCACCGGTGCCAGATGGCATCTGTCGCACCAAGACTGTAAGCGACCCCAGCGGCGGTCCTGTCTTCGCTCAACGTCGTGCCGCTTTGGGCAGGCTCGCTACTCACCAGATCTCGGTTGGGTTGCTTGGAGGTTGATCGTCTACTTACTCTCGAGACAAAATTTACATACTTGGTGGGATTATTGTGTGAGAGCTTCTCGTCTGCTCTTCTGGGTGTCGTAGATTGCTCGTCAGAGCTTCGACTATGAGTCCGAAGACAGCGGCCGCTGTTGCGAAGCGTAGGTCTCAATCATTTGCTGCTTCTCAAGCACGGTTCTGCGCCAAGTGTCCGTCGAACTTTTCTACGACGCTACGAGTTAGGCCCACTGATGCCCTCGAGGACCACTCCCTCAAGAAGATCGTGGTCTCGAAATGATCGAGACAAGTCTCGATGCTCAAGGTGTTCCACGGTTTTCTTCAGATAATTCTCAGGAACTCTAGAAGGTGTCGATTCAGGTTGTATTCGACAGGTCGTTGGGAACTGTCCCTACGGAAATACGAGCTGACCTGGTGTTACTCTAGAATTCGAGGTATAGCAGCCCAGTCGCGACCACATCCGCTGGACGCAAAGTTACTTCTGAGGGTGGAGATGTGGCCTATTTACGTGGCGTTCATACTTGATGTCGTGTGTTTGGCTTTTATTTGCGTTAGTGTTGCACTCGTGAATGTATACACGCTAACCAAGTGGTTCCGTGGGTGGTCGAGGCTGGGAGTCATATTTGTGGCCCTCGCCGCGATGATCGGGCTGGAGATCGGATCGCTCCCGTCTGCCTACGCAGCTAGTAAGTCATCAATTCCGGATCTGTATGGATCCTTACCTCCAGTAGGAGGAAAGGCGAAGTCAGGTGGGGTCGTAACGGTAGGTCAGATCTCTGGCACGCAGCCAAACTGGATCTTTCCAATTGTGCCGGCTGCCAACAGCTCGGTCTATAACCTCTACGACTTCGAGAACTATCTCTACGTTCCGCTCTACTGGGGTACGCAGGGAACCGTTCCGAAGATCAATCCAGCTATTGGACTTGGTGGACTCCCGACCTATACCAATGGTGGGAAGACCGTTACGTTCTCATTGAAGAAGGGGTACACCTGGACCAATGGTGCTCCGGTTGATGCGAATGACATCCTCTTCTTCATCGACATTCTCCGGGCTGCTATCAAGGAGAGCGCTGCGAACTTCGGTAACTATACGCCAGGGTTCATTCCTGACGATATTGCGAGCGCAAAGGCTATTGGTCAGTACACAGTTCAGCTTCAGTTGACGAAGGCCTACAACACAGGCTTCTTCACGAACAACGAGCTCTCTCTATTAGTACCTATGCCATCGACGGCTTGGAATATCGCTTCAGCTGGCGGACCGCATCTGAACTATGCAGTTCCAGCTAACGCAACAGCTATTTACAACTATCTCGATGCGCAGGCTAAGGATCTCTCGACCTATGGATCGAATCCACTGTGGCAGATTACCGATGGTCCATTCAAGATCACCTCGTATACCGCTGCAACTGGGGCATTTACCATGGTGCCTAACCCCAAGTTTGCTGGGGGAGTTCCCAAGATTAGTAAGCTTGAAGGCGTAACGTTTACCAGCGTGCAGGCTGAGTTCAACCAGCTTCTTGCCGGTAACTTGACCGTCGGCGGTGTTGATCAGTCCCTCCTTCCTCAGGTCAGTCGATTGAAGTCAAAGTACAATGTTTTCGGACTTCCGGACTTTGGTTTTCAGGCGGCTTTCTATAACTTCAAGAATCCGGTGAATCACTGGGGCAGCGTGATTTCGCAGCTCTACATGCGACAGGTGTTTGCGCATCTTGAGGATCAAGTGGCCTACGTCAAGGGTCTTTACAAGGGCGCCGGCGTTCCTGACTATGGTTCGGTTGGAGTTGCTCCTGTGAGCCCCTTCACGCCGAATAACGCGAAGACCGACCCGTATCCGTACAGTATCTCGACGGCTGCGAAGATTCTGAAGGCCCATGGCTGGACTGTGAAGCCGAACGGCGCAACGTTCTGCGCGAAGCCAGGAACTGGCTCGAGCGAATGTGGAGCGGGAATTCCGAAGGGTACGAAGATTGCACCGAGCTTCTTCTACTCGAACTCTCCACCCGTCTTCGCTGAGCAAGCCCAGGCTTTGGCTGCAGCAGCTCGGCAGGTTGGAATTAACTTCCAGCTCACCGCCAAGACCTTCAACTTCTTGGTATCGAACTACTCTGTCGCAGGTGCTCCTGCTAACAATAGCAAGTGGGACATCAATGACTTCGGTGGCTTTAGTGCGGCAGACTATCCGACGACGAACAACATCTTGAATACTGGAGGTTCGTTCAACTTCGGTGGCTTCAATAATGCTGCAGTGAACAATGCGATCAATAACTCGGTCTATGGAAAGAATGCTCTTGCAGTGAAGACTGAGGCGGCGCTGATCACGAAGTTGCAGCCGATGCTCTTCACACCAGCGGCAGACTTCATCTACGCTGTGAGTAAGTCACTGTCAGCGACGAATGAGAATGCTCTTTCTTCACTGACCCAGTTCCAGGGCGTTCCTCAGGACTGGTACTTTACGAAGTAAAAATCCCTAGGTCTTGATTACGGTCCCATCGTGGAACTTTCTTCTACGACGTGTGCGAAGGAGATATGGCGAAGCGGTGGGAAGCCTCTAGCTCGGTGGCTTGGTCGAGAGATCGAGCCACCGAGGTTCTGTATCAGATAATACAAGGAAGGGAAGCCTTTGAGCGGTTATATACTTCGTCGTCTCGGAACCTCAATTGTTGTGATTATTGGTATCTCAATGATTGCATTTGGATTACTCCACATCATTTCGAGCTCTCCCGGTCGGGCAGTTTTAGGCCTCCATGCCTCAGCTAGGGCAGTAGCGCAGTTCAATAAGGCGAATGGATACGACGACCCGATTGTGGTGCAGTATTACCACTATGTGGTGCAGCTTCTTCATGGTAACCTTGGGTACTCCTACAAACTCAATCAGCCCGTAACGAGTCTGCTCGCTGAGAATGCCTTGCGAAGTCTGTACCTCTCCGGAGTGAGCCTAATTCTCGCTATTCTCGTTGCGATTCCTCTTGGTATCTATCAGGCTGTACGACGTAACCATCTTGGGGACTATCTCGTTACCTCCGGTGCATTCACGTTCTACTCAATGCCATCGTTTTTTCTTGGTCTGCTCTTGATTCAGGCCTTCTCGTTAAGTTTGCATATCTTTCCGGCGGAGGCGAGTCAATCCGTTTCCGTGTTTGGTGTCATCGCCGATCCGAGAGCTATGTTCTTGCCGATCTTGAACTTGGTCGTTATCCAGGTTGCAGGATTCTCGCAGTACATGCGCTCGTCTGCCTTAGATGCTCTCTCGCAGGATTACATCCGACTTGCTCGTGCGAAAGGCCTCTCGCAGCGAGCGGTTCTCTCAGGGCACCTACTGCGGAACGCTCTGCTTCCCATGATTACTCTGATAGGTCTTTCGATTCCGGCTCTGCTAGCCGGCAATCTGATCATTGAAACTCTGTTTAACTATCCGGGCCTCGGTCTTATGTTCTACAACGCTCTTTTGAACGAGGACTATCCGACCCTGCTCTCATACACGTTGATAGCCGGTGTCTTGACCGTGGTCGGTAACTTTATTGCAGATATTGCTATCACTATTGCTGATCCGAGAGTGAGGCTCGCATGATTGACAATCACGAACGCGCAGATGAACCGTATGAGCCACCTGAAGAGCTCGGTGGTGCACTTGAGGGTGCCAATCTTGCGTCGCCGGTATACGATGCTGGTGATCTCGGTGAGCTGACGAGTGGATGGAAGCTTGCGCTTAAGTCCTTCGCCGAGAACAAGTTGGCGATAGCCGGGTTTGCGATCATTCTGTTCTTTATCTTGTTCTGTTATGTGGGACCTCATGTCTACCATACGAATCAGATTGCGGGCAACGTCTTGAACTCTGATCTGCCTCCCGGGGCCGGACATCCCCTCGGTACGGACAACAATGGCTACGACGAGCTTGGACGACTGATGATCGGTGGACAGGCGGCTCTTGAGATTGGTTTCTTTGCTGCTGCGATTGCCACTGTCATCGGCAGCCTCTATGGTGCGATTTCTGGCTTGATCGGAGGTTTCTTAGACGGTCTCCTCATGCGTATCGTCGATGTGATCTTGGCGATTCCATACCTCTTGATCGTATTGATTATCGCAACTCGTTGGCGTGGAACCGTTCTCAGCTTGAGTTTAATTCTGGGGCTCTTTGCTTGGTTGGTGCCAGCTCGTCTCATTCGGGGTGAAGTACTAACGCTGCGCGTTCGTGACTTTGTCTCAGCGGCGCGCGTCATGGGCGGTTCTCGTCGGCGTTTGATCTTCAAACACCTTTTGCCGAACGCCTTAAGCGTGGTGATAGTCAATATCACCTTCCAAGTCGCTGACGCAATTATTGTCGTTGCTCTGCTTGGTTTCCTGGGCTTTGGGCTTGAGTATCCGCACGTCGACTGGGGTGACATGCTTGCGAATGCAAATACTGCTCTCGGCAATGGTTATTGGTGGTTGGTCTATCCAGTAGGGATCAGTTTGATTCTCGTGGTTATGGCCTGCAACTTTATTGGTAATGCTCTTCGTGATGCTGTCGATGTTCGCCTCCGACGCCGCTAGGCGTCTAGAAGGAGTCTCTGCTCGTGACCCGAGTTCTTGATATAAAAGACCTCTCTACCCATATCCGACTATCGAAGTCGACGGTCCAGGCCGTTGGGAATGTGGACCTGTACATCGACGAGGGTGAGACCTTGGGCCTTGTTGGTGAGTCTGGATGTGGTAAGTCGATAACAGGCCTCTCTATTATGGGCCTGCTGCCGCCGGGAGGCTCCATCGTTGGAGGCTCCATTCTGCTGGAGGGTCGAGATCTCGTCGGCCTACCAGAGGCGGAGATGCGGAAGATTCGCGGCAATGACGTGGCGATGATTTTCCAGGATTCCTCGAGCTCTCTGAATCCGACAAAAAACATCGGTGATCAGGTCATGGAACCCGTGATTCTTCACCGTGGTGCCTCCAAAAAGGAGGCTTATGACAGGGCGATCGAGGTTCTAGAACTCGTTGGCATCCCTCAAGCGAAGGAGAGAATGGAGGACTATCCCCATCAACTCTCCGGTGGACTGCGGCAGAGAGTGATGATTGCGATCGCACTCACGTGTGATCCAAAAGTACTTATTGCTGATGAGCCGACCACCGCTCTCGATGTTACGATTCAAGCACAGATCCTTCGGCTGCTCGATGATCTTAAATCTAAGTTTGGTATGTCGATCCTGTTGGTGACTCACGATATGGGCGTAGTTGCAGGTCGGGCCGATCGCGTGAATGTTATGTATGCGGGTCGAATGGTAGAGGCCACGACGACTGAGCGGCTCTTCGATGAGATGCGTCATCCCTACACGCAGGCCCTACTGGCATCGATTCCGAAGATGGATCAGGATAACTCGCGGGCACTTTTTTCGATTCCTGGATTACCACCTGACCTGACTCATCCGCCGCAGGGTTGTCGGTTTCGGGCTCGCTGTGCCTATGCGCAAGACGATTGTGCCGAGTCTGAGCCCAAGTTGGTTGGAGACTCACTGCACGTGGCTGCCTGTTTCCATCCCGTGGTTGGAGGTCCTCTCCGTGAAGACCAGATGTTGACTTTGAAGCACGCTGCTAGCTACCACGGCGTCGGCTCTTCTGACGAGGAGCCCCTCCTGAAGGTTGTTGACCTCAAGAAGGAGTTCCCTGTCACATCTGGTGCAATTCTTCGGCGCAAAGTCGGGTCGGTGCACGCAGTCTCTGGCGTGAATCTTGAGGTTCGACGCGGTGAGATATTTGGACTCGTTGGGGAGTCGGGTTGTGGTAAGTCGACCTTGGGTCGAGTGATTGTTGGCCTTGAGCGTCCCGACTCTGGCCAAGTACTCCTTGACGGTCAGGACGTCTACGCCAAGCGTGGTAAAGAACTCGCAAAGCTTCGAAAGAATCTCCAAATGATGTTCCAAGATCCTTATGGATCTCTGGACCCTCGGATGAGAGTGGCCTCAATTTTGCGAGAGCCGCTTGCTATTCACAAGATCGGTACTCGGAAGGAGCAAGAGCAGCGCTCGATCGAGCTTATGGGTGAGGTTGGCCTTCCTAAGACGGCACTAGAGCGTTTCGCTCATGAGTTCTCTGGAGGGCAACGTCAGCGAATCGGTCTTGCTCGTGCTTTGACTCTGAATCCGAAGGTGATCGTTGCTGATGAGCCGGTGAGTGCACTCGATGTCTCGATTCGTTCACAGGTTCTTAACTTGATGAAGCGTCTGCAGGGCGTTCATGACATGGCGTACCTCGTTATCTCTCATGATCTCGCTGTCGTAAAGTACTTAGCCGATCGAATCGGCGTCATGTATCTGGGTAAGATTGTCGAGGTCGCGTCGGGTGAGGATCTCTATGCCAATCCTGCTCACCCTTACACCGACGGGCTGATTAAGACGATTCCTCTTCCTGATCCTCGAGGTGAACGAAGCAAGAAAGACGTCGGGATCAAAGGTGAGCTTCCGAGCCCGATTCACCCACCCTCGGGTTGCCGATTTCGAACGCGGTGTCCACGGGCGCAAGAGCTCTGTGCTCAAGAGGAACCAGTGATGCGAGACTTCGGTGTCGGTCACACCGCCGCCTGTCACTTTCCGTTGATAGAACCGGTTCAGCTATTGGCGTCGAAGGGTTCTACTCAGAGCTCGTAAAAGGTTTTGTATAGGATAATTCTTTCATGCTCAGCATCGACCTCAGAGTCTGTGTCATACTAGGGGTGCAAGATTGCATGCACCGAATAGCGGGACCCCGTAGTGGAATCTAGGGTTGTAGCTCGGGTATTGATGTCACTACAGTGTGGGAGTGATGAGATCTCGATGATGAGACTTTCGATCGAGAATTGTTAGCTAGAGCGGTGGCAGCGAGTCTACCTGGAGCTTTAACTCCTCTCGGTGTGGCAGGTCGGAATCGGCACTTCCTTAACCTTCTGTGGTGTCTTGTGCGCTTTTATCGACGTGCTCGGTAAGAGCGCAAGGTTTCGGTGTAATCACGAGGAAGTAGAAAGGATTGATGACGATGAGCAAGCGTGCCTTTGAAGTCAAGGATTTTTGGAGGATCAAATCTCTATCAGATCCTGACCTATCTTTTGATGGGACACTGGTTGCCTACGTAGTCGGTGAAGCGTCCGAGACCGAAGATCGGGTCGAGACCTCGATTTGGGTTACAGGGACCGGGTCTGATGGCTCTGCACGACAGGCGACGTTTGGTCCGAAGGACACCTCTCCCAGATGGTCTCCCGATGGTAAGTTTCTTGCGTTTCTCTCCGATAGAGGTAAGGAAAGACAGGTCTACCTGTTGCCCAGCAATGGTGGTGAGGCTCGCCAACTGACAGCGTTACCCCACGGCGTAAGCTCGTTCACTTGGTCTCCGGATGGTTCGGCATTGGCGGTCAGTGCTAAGACCGGTGAGTGGGTTCCCTTTAGCGAACGGTCGGCCGTTGAGAAATCTGCGCCGACAGTTTGGACGAGTCTGTACAATCGATTCGATAACATCGGTCGCTTTGACGATCGTCGCCAGCATATCTTCGTCGTAGATGTTTCGAGCGGGATCGAGCGTCAGGTTACCTTCGGCGACTGGGATGATGTTGACCCGAACTGGTCGCCGAGTGGCGACAGCCTGGTGTTCGCTTCTGATCGCTCGGCGACCCGTGATAGCGTGCTGCAACGATCTATCTGGATCGTTGGGGTGGAAGGTGGCGATCCTAGGGCTATCTCTGGTCCCGTGTCTACCTGCGGCTCACCTCTTTTCTCGCCGGGTGGTGACAGGGTCTGCTTCGTTGGTCATGCCAATCAACCCGGGGACTCCAGTCGCAATTCGCACCTGTATGTAGTGTCTTCTAATGGAGTGGGCGACCCGGTAGCGTTGACGAAATCACTAGATCGGCCAGTTTGGGGTCTGCTCCCATCACTTGGACGACCGTTTAGTTGGCGTGACGAGGATGAAGTCATTTTCCTGATCGTAGATCGAGGGGTGCAGAGTCTCTACTCAGTTCGCGTCAGTGGTGATGGAGCAGTTCCTTCGTTCGTCCTCGGTGGAGATCGACAGATTGGCACCGTTAACTGCAAGGCAGGGACGGTTGCCTTTGTCGCTTCGTGGCCGTCTCAATTCCCTGAGCTGTACTGTTCTGATATCGCTGGATCGAAAGAGATGGTGATTTCGAACGCGAATGTGGAACTCGCCGACGAGGTTGAGCTATCTACTTTAGAGCGAATTACTCACCGAGCACATGACGGAACCGAGATCTCCTCTTTCGTGTTGTACCCTAAGCATCGGACTGAGGGAGAATCCTTACCACTCGTTCTGGAGATTCATGGTGGCCCCCATGGATGGCACCCTCAAGGTTCGATGATGGCGCTTTATCAGGCGCTAGCGAGCGAAGGCTACGCAGTACTCCTTCCGAATCCGAGGGGTAGCCAGAGCTTTGGTGAAGCCTTTGCGATGGCGTGTACCCAAGATTGGGGCGGAGAAGACTACCTAGATATCATGGGCGCCGTAGATGCTCTCGTTGAGCAAGGGCGAGTAGATCCAGATCGTATGTATGTGGCGGGCTACTCTTACGGTGGATTCATGACGACCTGGGTCGTGGGTCACACGGAGCGATTCAAAGCAGCCTGTATCTCCGCTCCTGTTTCGAATTTAGTCAGCATGTACGGTACGACCGACATACCTCACTTCAATGAGTTTGAGTCTGGAGGCTCGCCATGGGATGCGCCGGAGTACTATCGTGAGCACTCGCCGATCACGTATCTCCCGAATGTGACGACACCGGTACAGGTACTTCATTGGGAGGGTGACCTGCGTTGTCCCGTGGGCCAAGGTGAAGAGATCTTCCAAGGACTGCTGAAGCTTGGTAAGGAAGCCCAGATGGTCCGCTATCCAGGTGGGTTCCATGTGGCTCGTACACCGTCACAAATGTGTGACTATATCGAACGTCATCTCTCGTGGTTCGGATCGCACCGCTGAGAGGACTCTTGTAAGCAGCCAGGCTGCTTGAACTGCACCTCTGTGACCTCGGTATGTATCGATCGAGGTGACAGAGGTGCCTTATATGTGTTGACTAGTCATTAGGGCGTCGTGCCTCGTGTGCGAGCCGTCTGTTACGGAAGAAGGATGGATGCATATGGGAACGCTGGCGAACTTGGGAGTTGGTAGTGATCGGCCGGTGCTGTTACGCAACGCAGTGATCGTCCCTGTTGAGGGGGAGCCGATTCAAGGTGGAAGCATCGCTTTTGCTGATGGAATTATTACTGCCGTTGGCGACAGTTCACTTGCCGTTCCCGATGGCGCCGAGGTGCTTGACCTTGGCGGTCGGTGGGTAGTTCCGAGCCTCATCGATGCGCATACCCACGTTGGTCTTCATCAAGAGGCCGGTGGCTGGGCCGGAAATGATACGAACGAGATGACCGAGCCGGTGACCGCCCAGGTTCGGGCTCTCGATGCAATCAACCCCGATGATCAGGGATTTCGAGACGCAATCGAGGGTGGCGTGCTCGTTGTCAATGTCAATCCGGGGTCTGGAAACCCCATTGGTGGACAGACAGTTGCGCTGCGTTGCTTTGGTCGCGTGGTGGATGAGATGGTGCTCCGTGAGCCAAGCGGAATGAAGTCAGCTCTCGGCGAAAATCCAAAACGAGTCTATGGTGAGCGTAAACAGATGCCCAGTACCAGGCTTGGGACTGCCAGCGTGATCCGAGAGGCCTTAACTAAGGCACAGAACTATGAAAATGCCAAGGAACGAGCTCTCCAGGGTGAGGGCGATGCGAAGGCCCCCGATCGAGATCTCAAACTTGAAGCTCTCGGAAAAGTCCTACGATGTGAGATACCGTGGAGACAGCACAGCCATCGTGCCGATGATATTATGACGGCCGTTCGGATTGCGGAGGAGTTCGGATACGACTTGGTGATCGATCACGGAACCGAGGCCCATCTCGTTGCAGATCGTCTCGCTGCGCGTGCGATCCCTGTGATCATTGGTCCGCTCTTTACCTCTCGTTCGAAGGCCGAGCTGATCAATAGATCCCTGCGCAATCCGGGAAAGCTAGCGAAGGCCGGGGTTACGATCGCCATCACGACAGATCATCCGGTCGTGCCCTTGCATTTCTTGGTTCATCAAGCCACGCTTGCAGTGAAAGAGGGCCTAGACCGTACAACAGCCCTGGAGGCGATCACGATTAACCCTGCTCGAATTGTCGGAATTGATCACCTAGTTGGATCGCTTGCCGTCGGCAAAGATGCGGAGCTGTGTGTCTGGTCTGGTGATCCTCTCGATGTTATGTCTCGAGTAGAGCTAGCCTTCTCGCGTGGCCGTTGCGTCTATCGCTTCGATAACGAGCTCGGTCATGGAGAGTTTGCCGAGACAGCGTAGTACTTTCGCAGCTGGGCACTGATTGTCTCTTGGGGTCAAACACCTATGGTCCTGCAGTGTTCAAGAAGCGGAGGAAGTCTTTGGGGACTAGCCGACGGCAGCCACGTGTTTCGACTGTACTGAGGACGGTCGTTTCATGATGCTTGTACGGTACTCGGGAGAATTTTGGCTAGTGCCTTTGTGAGATTGAGGAGATGAGAACGAGATGATCGAGCACGAACTTGTGCCAACCGAGGCGACAACCACGGATGTTTTTGACCCCTCGAAGCCAGCTGTGTTGACGGTAGAGCCTGGCTCTACCGTCAAGGTTCGCTCCTTGGATGCCTCGGGTTCTCTGCGGCCCCAACTCTATCCGGGTGAGAAGGTGCCATACCTGCTGCCAGCGCGCCGTGGTCACTGCCTTACGGGACCTATCGAGGTTCGGGGAGCTATGCCTGGCTCGGTCTTAGCCATCCATTTTGATGAGCTAGTTCCTGATGCTTGGGGTTGGACGGTTGCCGGAGCACTAGATAACCACTTAAATCAGGCGCTCGATGTCTTTAAAGATGGGCCCGGCTGGATTCTCTGGTCTATTGATCATGACTCAAGGATTGCCACGAGCGATAAGGGATTCACGACTCCGATAGCGCCATTCTTGGGAGTAGTAGGTCTCCCGCCAGCTGAGGCGGGTGAGCACTCGACGATCCCGCCTCGTACCGTCGGAGGCGGGAATATTGACTGTCGAGAGCTGGTCGCAGGTTCAACTTTGTATCTTCCGATTACCGTCAAGGGAGCTATGGTC
>JBMFXG010000009.1:0-25833 GCA_049964535.1 Acidimicrobiales bacterium
GGAGCGTTAGAGATGGCTCGCTGTGGTGTCTCTGTCACCATTGGAGGAGACCCAGCAACCGTTGCGTACGCATCTCCAACGACCGTAGATGTCATCACTCCCAAGGTAGGAGTGAGTACCCTCTGGGTCGTGGTCCACGTTGGTGCAGAGAGCTCCAATGCGGTTCCACTTCGGATCACCTCGGGTTACTGAGGTCTAGTACCCCACCTATCACAGAACGATCTTTCCGTCAGCTCGGCTGGACTTGAGATGAGGTCCAATGAGCCTCCTACTCTCGCTCCACCTGGAACATCTGGTAACTCTGTACTGTAAGGTCGGCAGAGGTAGGGTGCTCGCGCTGGAGACCCCGGGGCCAGAGTCGACGTGTTCGCACCACATCCACCTCCATGGCGAGGAGCGTCAGATAGGCCTGAAGATACATCCAGGTCAACAGTCCAATCACAATTCCAAAGAAACCGTAGATAGCGTTGGCATGTTGGAGCTCATGTTCCACAACCACTGCGCCAAAAAACTGAAGCACCTGCCACAACAACGCTCCAAGCACCGAACCAAGCAATAGCGATCTCGTTGGAATCGTACGCTCAAGAAGAACACGAGCACAAGAAGTAAAGACAGCCACATTGACGAGCAGTGATCCAACGAGTGAGAGCGGAAACAGAGACCGAGATCCCGAGAGTAACGTCGACCCTGTGATGCCGACCCCTACGATGATTGTCCAAAGAAAGGTTCTCCCCAGGGAAGCCGGAAACCCAACTCGGTGTACGTTCGGCACATTCCAGACATCGTTCATCGCACGAGAAGCAAGACTCGAGAGGCCCCTCGTCGCAAGCAGCAGGGTGACAAGTCCCACTCCAAGACCGAAGTTAGAACTCAGCCCATCAACCTTCGCCTTCAGCTCCGGACCGATAATTGGGAAGTTCGAGAGCGCCGAGTTAAGAATCCTCTGGCGCAGAGATGGATCCGAGTGTAGGAGTAATCCGAGAAGCGTGACCAAAATGAGTAGCAGTGGAAAGATTGCGAAAAGCGCATAGTAGGCGAAAAGAGCAGCCAGCGATGAAACCCGATCATCATTCGCCTTACGGTAGGCAGCGAAGAGGAAACCTAGCACGGCATTTCGCTGTTGCAATCGATCCACTGTCGCAAGAAGCCGACTCACACGAACACTCACAAATCAACCTCACCCAATTCGATACCACTGTAGGCCCCATTACTGAGTCCCTTACCCACTGCGGCCGCTCCTCAGACGCTGACGTCGAGACCTCTCGAGGGTGGTAGACCACTCTTAGCGACCCTGTCCGCAAACAAGCAGTCCTCATCTCTGCTCAAAGACACCCACCAAGCGACAGTGGAGCCAATGAGAGAGTATCCCAGATCAACAAGACTCAGATGAAGACGATGAGTTGCAACGCTGTGAGCCCCCAAACCACAACCATAGGACTCCAGCGCGCTAGTCCTCTTTTTCTCCCGAGCAGCAGGAGGTACCATGCCAGGATCCACAGCTGATCCAAACTCCGAAGATCTGCATCATTTGCCCAGATCTCAGACGAGAGACTGAGAAACAGGACGAGAAGGAAGACGAATGAGAGCTTGAGAAAGAGCGGAGCCTCGATTCGTCGAAGCGATCGTGCTACCACCACGACAAGAAGAAGCAGTGCGATGAACTGTAGAGACCAGAGCGCATTGGCAAGATTGAAGGCGCCAGCCCGTTGAACGATTCCACGCACAAGAGCGACGATCGGAAGACCGAGGTTCGCACTGAAGTCACTTTTGAGTACGGTGTGATGAAGTTGCGCATGCAGAAAGACTTGATATGAGAGAAACACCACGGAGGGAACTCCGCCTGCCACCAGGAGCCTCCATCGTCGAGACTCAACGCCGTGTACGACCGCAGGCCGAACCATGCTCACGATCCAAGCTAGACCAACTGAACCGACGATCACCATAGCGGTTTCACGAGTCAAAACCGAACCACTGAGCAGGAGAGCAGCCCACCAGGGTCGGCCTTTGGAGAGCGAGTAGATACCGAGCAGTAGTAACGCAGCTGCCATCGGTTCGGTTAGGTCCCGACCAAGGCTCAAGGCGTAGCCAGCAAAGAGTGCTCCAAGTGCACCAAACCAGACGGACTGTCCGGATTCAACGGCCACCTGCGCCAACACAAACGCTATCATACCGAGCGCGAGCACATTCACGAGGATCATCACGAACGGTACGAGTGAAGCGTGACCGAGTGAGAGTAACCACACTAGGGCAGGATAACCAACTCGTTGCAACCGAAATGGAGTGTCGAGGGTCACCCCGTATGCGCTATGTGCGAAATCGAACGGGTTCAATGCCATTCGGAAGTAGAACTGACCGTCGTAGCCAGAACCAGGAAGAATTGGAAGATGGATTGGAACGCCATGAGGGTTGACGTATTGAGATCCCGCCACGATTAATGCGGTTACTCGTCCCTTACCGGCAACCACGATACGAGCGAGAACGAAAACGATCTCGATTGCGGTAACCGCACCTGCGACTACGAGCGGCGAAGCATCGTCGACGAGGCGTCGCCCGTATGACCTGAGAGACGCTCGAGAGTTCGACATCGCCTCTGATCGTACCTGATAACGACCACTGCCGTAGCGCCCTTCACAGACTCCTAACGCGAAACCTGCTCTAAAAAGATCGAGCTGAGATCCTCAGCAGCAATCACAACCCTTGCTCCCAGCGTTCTAACCACAAGTACGACGGCCTCCGCCATGCCACCGGCCAAATGCCGAGCTTTACTTGAGCATTAAGACCTGTTCCCCGAACAGCAGCTCCTCAACCGAGCTGAGGAAACTCGACCCACTCCTTATTTTAGATTATCGGTACACTGAAGGGCAACGTCATGGGGGGTATGTGTGATTCCTAGCGGCTTCCAGTTAGCGAGCGGTCACCACAGCCCGAACCTACCCTGGGTAGAGCCAACGTGACACTACGTCGAGGAACCACTCCTTTTTCGGCGTTTCGCCCTAGGACACAAGCAGGCCGAGTTGGCAGCACGGTCGTTGCGCTCACCGTCCTTGCGTGGCTGGCCTTCCTACTACTCCCTCTCAACACCGTTCCTTCACCGGTTCCCAGAGTCTCACCTACACGTCATTTAAGACCCATTCGGACCCGCCACCAAAGGCCCATTCACCATGTCGCTATATCCCCCACACCATCTAGTGTCGTGCCAACACCGTCGACTGTCGTGCCAACACCGTCGACAACGATACCGAGCGAGAGTCAGACGCTATTCCCCAACACACGAATCGTCGCCTACTACGGGGCACCAGGAGGTGGATCGCTGGGAATTCTTGGTGCGACAGACCCTCAAGCCGCATGGGCCGGCCTCACCGCCCAAGCTGCGGCTTATGACCAACCAGGAACCGTTGTTGAGCCAGCGTTTGAGCTCATCGCCTTCGTTGCACAAGCAGCGCCAGGACCGAACGGGCTCTACACCCAGGAGCTCAGTGTTCCGACTATCGATAGCTACCTCTCGGTTATCCAGGCTCACCATGGAATGCTCATTCTCGATATTCAACCTGGGCGCAGCAGCCCACTCGCTGACGCCAAATTGCTCGCTCCATTTCTAGCTAATCCGAACGTCGAGCTGGGACTCGACCCCGAATGGGAGGTTGCCGCTCCGAGCCTTCCCGGTCAAGTGATCGGATCAACGACGGGAGCGAAGATCAACACCGTGGCTACCTGGTTATCACAGTTCGTTAGCTCCCATAACTTACCACCAAAGCTTCTCCTCGTGCACGAATTCACGCCGATGATGGTCGCTCAAAAAGCGAGCGTGACCTCACCACCAGGAATCCAGATCGTCTTCAACATGGACGGCTTTGGGAGTTGGGCAGCAAAGACCTCAGCGTACTCCATGCTCGCAAGCGATCCAAGGTTTCCGCTGGGCATCAAGCTCTTCTATCGTCAAGATCAGCCCTTGGAGCCCCCTGCTACCGTCTTAGGCCTTCGACCGATCCCAAGCGTGATCGAATACCAGTAAAACGCTCCCTGACCTCACGACAATCTCTACCCAGCACCCAAACTGGCGTTGACGTGATGCAGGCATCGTGCTGTTCATCGTCAAATGCCTTCAGCTAACACGAGACCGATCAACGCCACTCTGCTCCACCCTGAAGATCATGACCGAGCATCTTTTCGTCTCAGGGTCGTAGACATCTCTATGCTTAGGCGTTTGCGAGGACTCCAGCGGAACCTTGCGCAGGAATCAGCGGGAAGTGGCATGCTGCTTGATGCACGCCGCCAAAGCTCTGTAACGGCGGCTCCTCCACCGCACAGATCTCCTGGGCATAGGAACAGCGTGTACGAAATCGACATCCCGACGGTGGGTTAATAGCCGACGGCAGCTCACCTCGAACCTCAATGCGTCGCTTTCGTCGTTCCAAAGTGGGCCGAGGAATCGGAACTGCTGAAAGCAGTCCGGCAGTGTAAGGATGTGCAGCCCGCTCATAGACATCGTGACCGTTCCCAATCTCGACCAATTTACCGAGATACATCACCGCAATCCGATCGGCCAAGTAACGAACGACCGAGAGATCGTGGGAGATCACAACATAGGTGAGATCGTGTCGCTGCTGTAGGTCCTTCATGAGATTGAGGACCTGAGAACGAATCGAAACATCAAGAGCAGAGACTGGCTCATCGGCAACGATCAACTTTGGATTCAAGGCGAGTGCGCGCGCCAGACCGATCCTCTGGCGCTGTCCACCTGAGAACTCATGGGGATAACGCTCTAACGCTCGCTCAGAGAGGCCGACCTCTTGGAGCAACTGAATCACTCGCTGTCGGCGCTCTTGCTGGGTGCCGACCTTGTTGACATCGAGGGGCTCTCGAATAATTGACTCGACTCTCATTCGTGGGTCGAGTGAAGCGTAAGGATCTTGAAACATGAGCTGCATATTGCGACGCTCGGCTCTCAGCGCAGAGCGCGACATCGTCGTGAGGTCATCACCCTTGAAAAGAATGCGACCACTCGTCGGCTCCTCCAACGCGACCATCATTGAACCGGTCGTCGTCTTACCACAGCCCGACTCCCCAACCACTCCAAGCGTTTCACCCTGGTAGACGGTAAGCGAGAGATCGGTGACGGCCTTTAGGGTTCCTACCTTACGTTGCATTACGGCACCCTTTGTGACCGCATACTCCTTCGATACATGCTCGAGGACCATCAGCGGTTCTCGGGCTATCGTTCCCTCCTCGTCGGAGCGTCCAGCAGTAAACTGCAGCTGGGAGAGGTCCTCGTCACCTGACTCCGCTTCTGGGACGCCAACTGGATGGAAACAGGCGAAGGGATGGGCGTAGCCCGCCGGAGCCATGAGCGGTGGTTCAGATTCGACGCAGTCGTCTTGACGATATCGACATCGAGGAGCAAAGTGGCAACCAACTGGAGGATCGGTGAGATCCGGTGGCAAGCCTGGGATGGAGTAGAGCCGCTCGGAGGTATCTCGATCCATCGGTGGGATCGATGATAGGAGAGCCTCTGCGTAGGGATGATGCGTGTTGGTGAACAGCCGAACCGTCTCGGCCTCCTCAACAACCTTGCCGGCATACATCACCACGACCTTGTCCGCTCGTCCCGCGATCACTCCCATATCGTGAGTGATGAGCAACATCGCCATCTTCAAGCTCGTTCGTAGATCATCGAGCAGCGAAAGGATCTGCGCTTGAATCGTCACATCGAGAGCGGTCGTAGGCTCATCAGCAATCAGCAGCTTTGGTTCACATGCGAGTGCCATGGCAATCATCACTCGTTGCCGGAGGCCACCGGAGAGTTGGTGGGGGTAGTAAGAGATGCGCTCTTTGGGGTTCGGCATTCCGACGAGTCCGAGTACCTCGATGGCTCGAGTGAGAGCGGCTGCCTTGTTGACACCCTTGTGTAATCGAACAGACTCAGCGATCTGCTCACCAATCGTCATGCAGGGATTGAGAGAAGTCATTGGATCCTGGAATATCATCCCGATCTCATTACCCCGAACCTTCCGGAGTTCCCGCTCGTTCATGTGTGCAAGGTCTCGACCCTCGAGTCGCACGGCACCACCGGCGATATACCCTCCAGACGGTAACAGGCGCATGATGGACATGCCGGTCATGGTCTTGCCGCATCCCGACTCCCCTACGAGCCCAACGGTCTCACCAGCGTCGATGGAAAAGCTGACGCCAGCGACTGCTTTCACCTCCGACTTACGAAGCTTGATATTTGTCTCAAGAGCATCGATCTCCAAAAGACTCAACGAACCACACCTGCCATTCATGTTTCGTGCCAAGTTACTGGCCCCTGCAGTCTTGCACTCAGCTTATCGAGGAAACGTCGGTCCTCGAACGTAGCAGCAATCTCCAAACAACATCTTTGTTCGCTACGGCCTTTCGACAAGAAAGACCCCGAAACCGATCCCTTCGAAGTGATCGGTACTGTTCAACCAGCCACTAGTTTGTTTGGCACTGTCGAAGTGGCGGAATAGGTAGACGCGCTAGGTTGAGGGCCTAGTGACCGCAAGGTCGTGGGGGTTCAAGTCCCCCCTTCGACACGCAGTCCTACGGTGCGCATTGCGAGCAGACTCATTGCCGCACCAATTGCTAGTTCACTCTCTAGCGAACGCAGATTCGACCCCTTCCAAGCACCCATGGCTCATTGAACAAGAAGGACACGGGCGAAACCAGGCTGGAGCGCCGCCCAAGCATCCAATATGAACTCTGCCCAACCAACGCTGCTGTAGCGGGGTGAGATCAGGCCCTCGACCAACGTACTCCAGCCGATCGCCTACAGCGCGTGGTGAAGAGATCACCGTTACCAGAGGAGCTGGGACCTAGAAGAGCTACACAGCGAAGCTCCGGTCAAAAGATCTCCTCATACTTGATGACTTTGCGCTAGCCCCGATTCCCTCTCGGGGATCACGGGAACTCCTCGATCTCTGAGACAAGCGCATTGGCACATCGTCACCAATGATTGCCTCTCAGGTTCCAGTTGGAGCTCTGCACCAAAGCTTTGAAGATGCAACCGTTGCCGATGCAGTCCTTGACCGGATCGTCCACAGCTCACGACGAATTGAGATGAAAGGAGAGTACATACGCAAGCTCCATGCTCCGCCGAAGGAGGCAGAGTGGAGCAAGAACCACGACAAAGCGACAACACACTCAGTGATCATGAAGCTCGAAAGTCTGCAGACGACGTCGAGCAGAGCTACGATAAAAAAATAACAACGTGTCATCTCTGAGGAAAGTCCTAGGACTCAAACAGGAATGGTCCTAAGAATTCAGCGCTGGTCCAAAGACTCGAGTGGGCTGGTCAAGGGGTTCAGCAGATACGAAGTAGACCAAAGAAGAGACGCCAGAGTCGATAGAGTCACCAACTTAGGCTTGTTGGAGAGTAAAGATCCACATTCGGCTCAAGACACGCTGGATGCTGGCCCAGGAGCCAACGACGGCACCGAGTCGTTCCGCCACAACTGAGTTGCCTCTTGATCTGCCTACACGGTTCTCAACCGGGTCTTTACAGATCGCGCCACCGACCGACCGACCGACCGACCGACCGAGAACACCGATAGCGGGTTCCAGAATTGGCTCCCTTGCACAACCACGACGAGATAGACGGAGCACATCCCGACAGGACCGGTCTGGTCAGAGATCTAGGACACACCTCGATACCGCCACCACCACTTCTACCACTACCGAACTACTCAGAGAGATAGTCCGCTCTTGAGGTTCCTGACACGCAGAGCGTGTTGGGGATCCGAGATCAGCGAGTACGTCCCTGGTCTCTGACAACCGGAGAAGGCCTCGGTAAGGTTGCGGATACGCCGTCACCGAGGTCTACGACGCTCACTGTAGAGGACGGCGAGAGAAGCACCGAACGAAACGGACCTGACGACGCAATCCCAAGCCTCTCGCCCGCCCCTACCGACTACAACGGTGCAGGATTCTTCGAAAGCGACGCTGCTCTGTCAAGGTGATCTGACAGTACATCAGGCGACAAGCCCACATCAGTGTCCTACAGCAACGAGCTACAGTCCATCCTTATCTACATCACTACACCGAGAAAGCTCAGGTGATCCTCCCAATCATCATCAGAACCTTGACTGACTGACCGTGAATCAGGCACGGGAGCAGTTCAAGGAGATACCTGGAGTCCACCGTACCCATCGACACGACATGGGCAATCTCAAGTGAGAGAGCCTGGCTGCCTCAGCAGGCACTAACGTACATGATCCTAGAGAACGATCTCACAACAGATCGCTGTAAGGAATGCGAGAATCTATGGACGAACTTCTAGCTACCATCCGCCAGCGTCGGGCACTGTCGAAAAAGTGGCACCGATACGCGCACGATATCGCTCCCGCTTGGGTCGCCGACATGGATCTCCCACTCGCACCCTGCATCCAAGAGGCCATCATCCGCGCAACCCAAGACTCCGATCTTGGCTACAGCTCCGATGCTCTACAGGCTCGCTACGTAGATGCGCTCAATGCATGGACAGAACGAAACTACTCAACCAGCTACCCGGTCGAAGAGATTCAGGTCATCTCAGATGTCGTTCAAGGTATCGCACTCTCCTTACAGTCGCAACTGCAGCCAGGCGATCCGCTCCTCGTACTTACGCCGTCCTATCCACCATTCTTCCAAGTAGCGCGTGAGCTCTCGCTGAAACTCATTACCAGCGAACTCCTCATGCGAGAAGGTCGGTATGAGGTCGACTTTAACGATCTAGAACGGGCCATGACAGCTGCCCGAGGTGGGGCTCTCCTTCTCTGTCAACCGCATAATCCAACGGGTCGGGTCTTCACGAGAGTAGAACTCCAAGAGATAACCTCCCTCGCCCTCCGAAACGACATGATCATCGTCAGTGACGAAATTCATCGTGACCTCTGCTACGAACCATATCAACACCTACCTGTCCGAACGATCTCTGATGATGTAGCGGCAAAGACCATCACGCTGCTCTCGGCATCAAAGACGTTCAATATCGCCGGCCTCGCAGCTGCTGCCCTGCACACTCCGACGGGAATGAGGATAGGCCGCGGCAACGTGGTATCACCGATGCTGCTCGCTCACCCATCTATCATGGGCCTCCTAGGCGGAGCGGTGGCTTTCGAAGAGGGTGCAGCTTGGCTCGAGAGCACGAAGAAGACGCTCTCCTACAACCGAGAGTTAATCCGGTCGTGGAGCCTCACTCGTCCAGAGATCGAGTATGCAACTCCCGAAGCAACCTATCTTGCTTGGTTCAAGGTTAGGGCTCTGAATACAACAGACTCGCTCTGGACCTACCTCTATCGCAAGGCACGTGTGGCTCTTGGAGACGGTCAAGATTATCTTCCGGGAAGCAATGAGTATGTGCGACTGAACTTCGCCACTGAGACAACGCTACTGGAAAGGGTACTCGAACAACTTACTCAAGCACTCGACGAGCCTGAAAGCTCAACCTAGCCTCGATTGCTCACCCAAGAGTTAATCACAAAGACTGCCGGTTTGCGACGAGTGATCGCTACGGGATGGAGCACGCTCCAGGAGGTCGTCCAGGGTCAGGACTCTGTCGTCGCTCCCTGACCTTCGGTCTCTTCTACTCTCCGACGATGTTTCGGGAAAAGAGATCACCCTGATCGATCCATCTTCCCGAGGGAGACAGAGATCCATAGCCAATCGGATCGGCGCACCAGACGATCTCGATGGCTCAACGAGGGCCACAGAGTTCTCTCCAATGAAACTTGACCGAAAGACACAGAGCATGGCGAGCACCGCGATACCACTGCTTCCTCACGACCAACTCACTCGATCGACACTGACGGAGCAAGAACTCGCCATCTACCGCCATCGCTGCGAGCGGGGCCTACTCTCCCGCATCGAGTTCAAAGGCTACGGTGCGAGTTGTGGTGCTGAAGTTAGTGCAGCCGAAGTGCAAGAGCTACTGAGGAGAAGGTAAAGACGACCGCGAGGATGACCGTGATACGGTCGAGATTGCGCTCCGCCACCGTCGAACCCGCCGCAGTTGCGTTCACCGATCCACCGAGCATGTCAGAGAGCCCACCGCCCTTCCCCGAGTGGAGTAGAACAAAGACCACAATCCCCAAACACGAGAGCACCTGGATCACGACAAGAACCGCTGTCAGCACCGACAAACCCCTTTCAATGGCTTGAGCCCTCTACCAATCTGCACACTCTAGCTCCAGCGCCTATGCTTGTATTACCCGAGCGAAAGCCTCTGGGTCCAGGCTAGCACCTCCGACGAGGAGACCATCAAGCTCCGGCAACTCGAGAAAAGCACGGGCATTACCCGCATTGACCGAGCCACCGTACTGGATGCGGACCTCGTTTGCGACATCGGCACGAAAGCGTTCAGTGAGAGTTGCCCGAATAACCGAAGCAGCGTCTGCAGCATCCGTAGCCGTAGCTGAGTTCCCAGTCCCAATCGCCCACTTCGGCTCGTAGGCTACCACGAGCTTCCCTAGCTCTTCTGCCTTGACGGATACGAGTGCTCGCTCAACCTGATCAGAGAGAACCTCTCCTGTCCTGCCTGCTCGACGCTCCTCCTCGCCTTCACCCACACACAGAATCGGCAGCATCGAGGCATCGAGCACTGCGCGCACCTTCTGGGCAATGAACGCATCGCTCTCACCGAAGAGTTCGCGACGCTCGGAGTGACCGACGATCACATACTTAACGTTCAAGCGCGACAACATAGACGGAGATACCTCTCCCGTGAAGGCGCCAGAGGATTCCGGATACGTATTCTGCGCCCCGAGTACGAGAGGCATCCTGTCGGTTTCGATGAGAAGTTGTAGAGATCGAAGGTCTGTGAAGGGAGGGTGAAGTGAGATCTCAGCGTAGCGGTAGTCGGCCGGCCGAAGCAGGTAGAAGAGCTTCTGCACCGCTGCGATGGCCTCGAGATGATTGAGGTTCATCTTCCAATTTCCAGAGATCAAGCGAGTGCGGCCATTGCGAGGATTCGGCTTGGCCGCGTAGTCTTCCGGTCCCTTAGCGCTCACTTATCGTCGCCGACCTTCAAGGAGAGCATCGATACCGACCAAGTGGCCATTCTCCTCCAAGAACTGGAGCGATGCACCACCGCCGGTGGAGAGGTGTGAAACGGTCTCTTCAAGACCCTCCTGTCGCAAGGCCGCTGCACTATCTCCGCCACCCACGACGCTGTAGGCGTCTGAGTCTGCCACTGCTCGTGCGACCCCAAGAGTTCCTGCCGCAAATCGAGGATCCTCGTAGACGCCCATCGGACCGTTCCAAAAGATCGTCTTCGCAGCCAACAAATATGACGCAAAGAGGGTCACGCTCCTAGGTCCGATATCGAGTCCTCGATATCCCTCTCGAACAGAACCCTCCGAGAGAACGACCTCATCGTTGTGGTCTCCGGGTCCAAAGCTTGCAGTACTTGACAGGGTGAGGAAGTCAAGCGGTAGGACGATCTTCTTGCTCTGCAGGAGTCTCTCACACTCATCTCGAAGCTCTGGCTCAACGAGGCTTGCACCTACTTCAACCCCTTGTGCGGAGAGGAAGGTGAAGGCCATGGCCCCACCGACCAGCACGGTATCGACCTTCGCTGTGAGCGAGCGCAGTAACGCAAGCTTGTCCGATACTTTTGCTCCTCCGATCAGCGCCACGTAGGGAGAGACTGGGTCTTCGAGCAGGCGAGAGAGGGCCACGACTTCCAACTCCAAATTCCGCCCGGCCACGCTCGGCAAGAGACCGGGAAGGGTCACGATCGAGGCATGCTTTCGGTGCGACGCTCCGAACGCATCGAGCACCACTGCATCAAAGCCCCGAGCGAGCTCCTCGACAAAGGTGTGGTCGTTCGCAACTTCACCGGGATTGAAGCGAAGGTTCTCAAGGACCTCAATCTCAGGCAGACGCTGGTGCAAGAGTCGCTGTATTGGCGCCATCGAGAACTCTGCCTGCGTCTCGATAGTAGGACGACCGAGGTGAGAGCAGACCGTTACGTGAGCGCCCCGATCGACGAGCCACTGCAAGGTCGGCATTGTCGCTTCGATACGAAACTCGTCCGCTACCGTGCGCTCCCCGTCCTCACCCACGAGCGGGACGTTGAGATCCGCACGTACCAAGATCTTCTTACCAGCTACATCTCCTAGATCTTCGAGTACTGGAAGCTTCATCGTTCTCCGTCCTTCGGCTTATCACATAGGTCTGTACTCAGGTCGGCTGAGCAACCGCTATCGCGCATCGACGGTCTCGTCGCCGCCATATGCGTCTGCACACTCTGCTCCTAACGAGGCGATCCAACGAGCTCAACGAGGTCAACGAGACGATTCGAATAGCCCCACTCGTTGTCGTACCACCCGAACGCTTTGACCAGCGTCGACCCATTTCCAAGATCCATCGTCATCGTCAGGGGCGCATCAAAGGTACACGATGCCGGTGAACCGACGATATCGCTCGAAACGAGCGGATCCTCTGAGTACACTAACACACCCGAAAGTGGGCCGCTCTCGGCTGCCCGTCGAAACGCTGCATTCACGTCCTGGGCTGTCACCGTTGCCTTGACAACGATGGAGACGTCAGTTATCGAACCATCTTGAACCGGAACTCGAAGAGCCGAGCCATCGAGTCGCCCCTTCATCTCCGGCATCACCAATGCAGTAGCACGAGCGGCGCCGGTAGCCGCAGGCACAATGTTGACCGCTGCCGCTCTCGCACGTCGAAGATCGTTATGCGTGAGATCGAGGAGGTTCTGATCGTTGGTGTAGGCGTGAATCGTGGACATCAACCCACCCTGGACACCAAAAGCATCCTCGAGTACCCGCATCATCGGCACGAAGCAGTTCGTGGTGCACGACGCGTTAGAGAGTATGAAGTGTCTCTCTGGGTCAAACTCACCGTCGTTGACGCCGATCACAAAGGTTCCATCTACGTTGGTCGCCGGCGCCGAGATCACCACGCGTTGTGCCCCTGCCTCCAGATGGCTGCGAGCCTTGGCCCCGTCGGTAAACCTCCCAGTGCTTTCGACCACGACGTCAACTCCGAGCTCCTCCCAAGGAAGAGCCGTGGGATCTGTCTGAGCGAGAACCATCATGCGGTGGGCACCGACGGTCATCGTCCCGTTAGCGAGTTCGACATCGCACCCTAGGCGACCGTGTGTGGAGTCAAAACGAAGCAGATGCGCATTGGTCTCCGGCGCAGCAAGGTCGTTGATGGCAACGACCTCGATTGGCGTCTCTCGCTCAAGAGCAACTCGCAAAAAGTTACGCCCGATCCGGCCAAAACCATTAATCGCAACCCTCAACATCTCGATCACCCTTCATCTGTCGGTCCATAAATGCCCGTGCCATTACGAGCCGAAACATTCCGACAACATTAGTGCATTCTGTAAAGAAATAACGGCGCTCAGAACGGATATCTTCCCAACGCGATATGAGGTTCTCGTCTGAGCAGCTTCGACGCAAGGAGACGAGTCCCGATGCGCCTATCGATCCAGTGGCGTGACCGCACCGGCAGCTACTGCGAGCACCTTACGTAAACGCTCCGGGTCGTGCACGGCATGGGAGCTATCGGCTAGCGCAACCTCCTCCGCTAGGACCCTCCCGCCGAAACCCTCCAACTCCCCAAGGCTCGCCGAACAGCGATCGAGTACAATCGTGTCGGGTTTAAATCCATGACGCTCCAGGGCTCTAACCTGATCCAACGCAGTGAGCCCGATGGTCTCTTGTCGCTGCTCTCGTAAGTTTGCCACGAAGACCTTCGGAGCTGCGGCCGCACGGAGCAGGTCCAAAACGCCTGGATGAACCAGTGCGGCCAATACGGATGTAAAGAGCGACCCCGGACCTACCACGATGAGATCCGCCTCGAGAATTGCAGCGCTGACAGCTGGGTCAACTTCGAGTCCGCCAGGTTCAACCCAGATACGATCGATATCACGCGTAAGGTGGATACCGACTTGTCCACGAACGCGAGTGCCATCAAGCAGTTGCGCACAGAGTGTCATCGGCTCGTTCGCGAGAGGCACAACCTCGCCTCTGCTTCGAAATATCTCGCCAAGCACGGAGAGAGCTGTGGTTGGCGACGTCTGAAAGTGCTGCATCGCTGCAACGAGAAGGAGATTACCGATTGCGTGACCCTCAAACTCCCCGCTCGGGAAGCGGTGCTCCAAGAGATCACCGACCTGGGTGGTAGGTTCGAGCAGCACACTGAGACATCGGCGAAGATCCCCGGGAGGAACGAGTCCATAGAGTGAGCGAAGCCGACCTGATGAACCACCGTCATCGGCAACTCCAACGAGGGCTGTCACCCGAGCGCTCTCCCCGACTATCGCTTCGAGCGTGGAGCTCAGACCATGCCCTCCCCCGATCACGACGACCGAACCGAACATCGTGTTATGCCTGATCATCGATCGATGTCTCGATGCCGAATCGTGGTCGACAGAGAGAGGTCTCGGAGCAGGGAACTCAGCTCCTCCGCAAGGAAGACTGAGCGATGTCGACCTCCCGTGCATCCGATCGAGATCGAGAGATACGACCGACCATCTCGCTCAAACTGCGGCACTAAAAACTCGAGGAAGCGACGAAGCTCTTCGAGGTAGTGACGTGTAATCTCCGACTCTAGGAGATACTCCCGAACCGGAGCGTCTAGCCCCGAGAGAGGACGTAACAACGGGTCCCAGTGAGGATTCGGCAGGAAGCGACAGTCAAGAACAAGGTCTGAATCTCGAGGAAGACCATACTTGTAGCCGAACGATGAGATGATCGCTCGCATCTTCGATGAGCCGCTCAGGTTACCGAAGACCTCTACTACCCGCTCTCGCAACTGATGGACGGTGAGGTCGGTCGAGTCGATCACGATATCTGCCATGTCCTTGATGCCAGCGAGAAGTTCGCGCTCTGCGTGGACGGACTCTAAAACTCCCCCTCCACCGGTTACCGGGTGTCGCCGTTTCGTACCCTCATACCGTTGCAGAAGGGTCTCGTCCGATGCATCTAAGAAGACCAGGGTGAGCCCCGGAAGTTGAGCCTTAAGGTTCTCAATCGTCGACCGCAGCTCCTCATGCGCAAGCGCTATCTCCCGCCCGATCACGAGCGCCATCGGCGAGTCCTCACCGCGACCCTCGCCAAGCTCGACCACCTTCGGCACGAGTGCAGGGGGCATGTTATCGATCACGAACCATCCAAGGTCCTCGAGCACCCCGGCGAGCGAGGACCTCCCAGCCCCCGACAGTCCGGCCACGATAGTGAGATCGGTCATCGTTCGACTCTCGTCGCCTTCTCGAGCTCCAGGGCCAATAAGCGAGGGATCTGGGCTGCCTCTTGATACTCCCATGCTTGCGCAAGAAAACCCTGGGGAGGTGCAGGCTCGTCCATGTGACGCAGGTAGAGGCCGACATCGGCAAGGGCATTCACATAACGCGAGAGTGGCCGATGGACAAAGGGTATGAATACGCCCTTGTGCACCTCTTCCACTGTCACATCTTCACTCAGATAGTTTCCTATCCTCCAGTACTGCTCCATAAGAATCTGATCATCGATCCAGCCACTATTTGGGGTCTGCAGAAGCGGATGATTCAACAGGAACAGAAAGCGCCCCCCCGGCCGAAGCACACGAGCAACCTCCACGATCGCTTCGTCGACCTCGACGATATGCTCGAACACGAGGCAGGCGATGACGAGGTCAAAGGTGTCAGACGCGAAAGGTAGACACTTCGCCTCAGCTCGAGCGATGTACTCACCGCTCGAGCGCTGCTGAGCAACACGACACTGTGCGAACGATGGATCTATACCAACCCGCAGAGAAGAGGCGGAGCTGTGGGCTCCAACAGTCCGAAGGACTTGACCCTCTCCGACGCCAATCTCCAGCACGGCACCAGCATTGAGAACCCTCGCAGCAATGAGCGGAAGAATCTGCTCGGTGTATTCCGGGTCTACCCCCTCGGAGAAGTTCTCCTGCCACCAGCCAGCGTGGGACTCCCAAAGCTCCCTTCCAGCGGAGTTGAACTCCTCGATTGAGACACTTCGGGTCGCACCTTCGTCGTCGGCGAAAACATGCTCATCGCTCGTCGTTCCATCGCGCGGGGTTGCGTTATCTGACATGGGCATCACCTTAGCCTTACGATCCCTCGAGTAAAACGCTCTCCCCTCCTGGACCCTCCCTCAGAGTGGGCAGATCTGAGCTAGGATGCAACGCCTGGTACACCTCTTCCGCAAGTGTCGCACTGACCACTCCACTATTGACAAGCGCTTCAAGGCTCGCCGCTCTCAAGTTGCGAACCCCACCGAAGTGCTTCAAGAGCTGAGCCCGACGCTTTGGTCCGATCCCAACGACCTCATCGAGTGCAAGCGCTCCAACGGATTTCGATCGCAATGAACGGTGGAAGGTGATTGCAAAGCGGTGGGCCTCATCTCGTAGCGTCTGCAAGAGATAGAGTGCCGGGGACTGACGAGGCAGCCGAAGGGGAACGTGTTGGTACGGAAGGTAGATCTCCTCAAACTCCTTCGCTAGCCCTGCGAGCTCGATCTGATCAGTGAGACCCAACTCCTCCCGAACCTTAACTGCGACAGAGAGCTGACCCTGGCCACCATCGACGACAATAAGGTTCGGTCGATACGCAAATCGCTTCGATCGCTCCTCGATGGGGAGCTTCTCCTCGTCAAGAAGTCGTTGAAGGCGTCGCCGCAGTACCTCTTCCATGGCAGCAAAGTCATCGTTTTTAGGCGTCGAGACTTTGAACCGTCGATAGTCCTTCCGCTTGATCAGAGCGTCCTCCATCACAACCATCGAACCAACGTAGTTCGATCCTTGCAGGTGGCTCATGTCGTAGCACTCGATTCGAAGCGGTGCAGAAGAGAGGCCGAGCGCTTGCTGTAGTGCGTTGAGCGCTTGAGAGCGCGCATTGTGATCGGATGCACGCCGCATCCGCTCACGCTTGAACTCCTCACGTGCATTCGCTACTGCCATCTGAATCAGCTGACGCTTGTGGCCTCGCTGAGGGACCGAGATCTTGACTGGGCCGGACCGCAAGCCACGCAACCAGCCTTCAACCGTTTCAAGACCAGATGGAGCCTCGGCAACATAGATCTTCGGGGGTACCTCCATGATGCCATCGCCGTAGTGCAGTTCAAGAAACCGTTCCATGAGGACCGATGCCGAGAGGTCCTCCACTTTATCGATACTGAGTCCTCGTCGGCCCACGATCCTCCCCCGGCGCACCCGGAAGACCTGTGCCCGAGCCTCAAGCTCATCATCGACGTAGCCGATTACATCGAAGTTGTCAGTCGGCGAAGAAACGATCTCCTGACGCTCAACGACCTTTCGGACTGCCTCGAGCCGATCCCGGAGTCGAGCGGCGACCTCGAAATCAAGATCGGCTGCAGCAGCACGCATCTCCCGATCGAGTCGACCGACGATCGAGGCGGTATCTCCTCGCAGAAAACGAGACATCTCCTCGGTGATCTCGCCGTACCGCTCCCGATCGACGGCATCGATGCATGGACCACAGCACCGTTCGATATGGTAGAGCAGACACGGTCGACCGAGTCGATTCTGTCGAGAAAACTTTGCGTCAGAACAGCTCCGCAGTGGGAAACTGCGCTGCAGAAGGTCGAGGGTCTCCCGCACCGCCGATGCATGGGGATACGGCCCGAAATACCGCACACCCTTGCGTTGCTTGCCTCGGACCACGGTTACCCTCGGCCATTCATCTGAGATCGTTAGAGCGAGCATTGGATAACTCTTGTCGTCACGAAGCCGCACGTTGTAACGTGGCTGATGCTCCTTGATGAGGTTGTACTCCAAGATCAGCGCCTCAACGTCACTGCTCACCGTTATCCACTCGACCGAACTCGCATTCAGGACCATGGCTTGCGTCTTCGGTGTCAGAAGGTGCAACGGCTGAAAGTAGCTCGTAACCCTCGCTCGGAGCGACTTTGCCTTACCCACGTAGATAACTCGCCCTTCAGCATCTCTGAACTGGTAGGAGCCTGGGGCATCTGGGATGCTCTGTGGAGATGGGCGTTCCATCACAGCGTTACCGGAGACCTTGAGGGTAGGTCGAGAAGCTCTTCAGCATCGACAATGAACAGACGATGTGGAGCCAGCGAGACGCGTACGTCACGGTCGACTCACCTCACGGGTCTCTCGGCTTCGGCAAGTCCTAACAGAGGACGGAGAAAAGCTCCGGTGTAGCTACCGGGCTGCATCGCTATCTCTTCAGGAGTGCCGAGCGCTACGATCGATCCTCCTCGATCTCCACCTTCAGGACCCAAGTCGATCACGTGGTCTGCAGTTTTGATCACATCGAGGTTATGTTCGATCACGACCACGGTATTACCCTGATCGACCAGACTGTGCAGTACCTCGAGGAGCTTTCGAACATCCTCAAAGTGCAGTCCAGTCGTTGGTTCATCTAAGACGTACAGCGTGTGGCCAGTGGGGCGCTTGGCGAGCTCTGTCGCGAGCTTCACCCGCTGTGCTTCGCCTCCAGAGAGTGTGGTAGCGCTCTGGCCCATGCGCACATAGCCGAGTCCAACCTGATCGAGAGTCTTGAGATAGCGCGTGATCGCAGGTTGAGCGGCAAAAAACTCGACGGCGTCGGCAATCGGCATCTGTAGAACGTCGGCAATCGAGACCCCACGCCAGAGCACCTCGAGCGTGTCCCGGTTATAACGCGCTCCTTTGCAGACTTCGCAAGTGACGTACACATCGGGAAGAAAGTTCATCTCTATCTTCAGCGTTCCATCTCCCGAACACGCCTCACACCGGCCGCCTTTGACATTGAAGGAGAAGCGACCCGGTTGGTAACCCCGAACCTTCGCCTCTTGGCTCTGCGCAAAGAGCTTGCGAATATGGTCGAACACGCCAGTGTAGGTGGCCGGATTCGAGCGTGGGGTTCGTCCGATCGGTGATTGGTCGATATCAACGACCTTGTCGATCGCCTCCATGTTGACGACACGACGATGGCGTCCCGGCACCTCCTTTGCCCGATAGATCTGCTGCCTCAACGCTCTCAGCAGGATCTCGTTGACAAGAGTCGACTTACCTGAGCCAGCAACCCCGGTGACAGCGACAAAGACCCCTAATGGGAAGCTAACGTCTATGCCCTTTAAGTTGTTCTCGCGGGCACCTTCGACGATTAACTCGCCACTAACCTTCTCTCGACGAACCTCGGGCACCGGAACTCGCATTCTTCCGGAGAGATACTGACCAGTGATTGAGGTACGACTCTTTCGTAGCCCGCTTACTGGTCCGGCGTAGACGACGTTACCTCCGAGTTCACCGGCACCAGGGCCGATATCGACCACGTAGTCGGCAGCACGAATGGTGTCCTCGTCGTGCTCCACAACAACGACCGTGTTTCCCTGATCGCGCAGACGTACCAGCGTCTGAATCAGTCGTTCGTTGTCACGCTGATGAAGTCCTATGGATGGCTCATCAAGCACGTAGAGAACCCCGGCGAGCCCTGATCCGATCTGAGAGGCGAGACGAATTCGCTGTGCTTCCCCTCCCGAAAGTGTTCCCGAGGCCCGAGAAAGCGTAATGTATCCGAGCCCCACATCGTTGAGAAAGCGCAGTCGACCGATGATCTCCTTCACCACCTGTCGAGCTATCGACCACTCACGTTCCGTAAGATCGAGATTCGACAACAGAGAGAAGGACTCTTCTATAGCTACCGAGCAGAGGTCATAGATGGAGCGCCCAGCAATCGTGACTGCAAGCGATTCCGGCTTCAGGCGCGCACCGTGGCATGCAGAACAGGGAACCTCGCGCATGTATCCTTCGATTGCAATTCGAGCAGCATCGGTCTCACTCTCGCCATGGCGACGTTGAAGGTATGGAATTACACCCTCAAAGTTCATCGAGAAGCTTCGCTTCGAGCCAAAGCGACTGGTATAAGCGACGACAATACTCTCTCCAGCGCCATGGAGTAGAATCTGGACCGCCTCCGGAGAGAGAGAGGACCACGGCTTGTTCATCGGAATCTTGTACTCCTTCGCTACCGAAGAGACAAGTCGATCGAAGTATGACGTTCGCCCGCTTGACCACGGAGCAATCGCACCTTGCAAGAGGGAGCGAGACGGATCTGGAACCACGAGATCGGGGTCAACCTCGTAGCGCGTACCCAAGCCGTCGCAGGTCGTACAAGCTCCGTAGGGCGAGTTGAAGGAGAAGTTGCGCGGCTCCAGGTCACCCAAGGAGATGCCACATTCCAGACACGCTAACGACTCTGAAAACGAGAGTCGATCGCCGAAGGTGCCGTCTTCAGCTAAGGTCTGAATCTCCACGACACCGTTTGACAGACTGAGCGCCGTTTCAATCGATTCGGTTAGGCGACGGCCCTGCCCGTCACGGACCACAAGACGATCGACGACAACCGAGATGGTGTGAACCTCATAGCGCTGCAGGTTTACCGCCGAGCGTTCACTCAGGTCAACGAGCTGTCCGTCGACGAGGACACGTGCAAAACCCTTCTTTGCCAAGTCGTCGAGGAGCGAGTGATATTCGCCTTTACGACCTGAGACCACGGGAGCGAGGAGGAGAAAACGTGTGCCTATCGGCATAGCCGCTACCTGGTCGACGATCTCTTGAGGGGTCTGGCGAGCAACGGGCCGACCACAGTTCGGACAGTGCGGATGTCCAATTCGAGCGTACAGTAGTCGGAGGTAGTCGTAGACCTCGGTCACAGTAGCGACGGTCGAACGGGGATTTTTCGAGGTTGACTTTTGGTCGATCGAGATCGCAGGAGACAGGCCATCAATAAAGTCGACATCTGGCTTCTCCATGAGACCAAGGAACTGGCGAGCATACGCCGACAGTGACTCGACATAGCGACGCTGCCCTTCAGCAAAGATCGTGTCGAAAGCAAGGGACGACTTCCCAGAGCCGGATAGGCCCGTAAAGACGGTCAACTTATCACGAGGTATCTCGACATCGATGTCCTTGAGGTTGTGCTCCCGGGCACCTTTAACTCTCAGCTTGTCTGGCATCGCTCCTCAATCACGTTCACCCTCCGGCCACCACCCTACAGGACACCGGGAGCTACGAATACGGAGAGGCACGTGCTCAGAGCTTCCGATCAGCAGGTGGATCATCCATCGACCGCATCATTCTTCAAACATGCAGGTAATTCACTACCGCTCGCAATAGTGAATCCCAATCGACTAACTTCTGCCGACCACGGCTTAGGAGGACGGTCGATGTGATCGTTTGCCAAGAATGCCAACGACACCAAGTAAAGAATGGTTCCGATCGTCCAGCGCCGACCAACCCTGCCGCAAAAGTGACCCCGAGAAGTACGACGGTTCCAACATTCCCGCCTTGAGCATGCTGGAGGTTGCGACGAGAGCTCACAGCAGTAAGTCCACTCGGCCAAACTCACTGCCATCCTCCCGACACGTCATACCCCTACGAGGCACTTCGTCTCGGATCGGTGTTATCGTTCTTGCTCCTCCGGGGAGCGTTATCGGATTGTAGAGCTCTTGGAGCACTCCCTCCCTCTCGAAGCGTGGCACGTTGGATGACATCGGCCAGATGTTGCGATGAATCACGACCGTAGAGGATAGCCAACGATCTTTCTTAAGTAGAGGTCCATGACGAAGTAGAGGTAGAAGAATGCTCCCTCGACGGGTCCTTACGTCCACGAACTATCGGTGACCCAGCTATCTCCGATAGTCGCTGCCCGATGGACAGGAATGTGACGTTTGCGTGGCTTTTGTGCTCATCTTCGTCGATGCTGTTCATTGTGAGCTCGCAGCATGCGATAGAACGTTGACTCAGACGCAAGGTAGCTTCCTCGGTCTGAAAGTGTTGGGACAATCTGCGTTGGAGGAAGCGACGAGAACTCCTCAGAGTGACAGATGTCAAGGATGCTCTGGCGTTCCTCAGTAGAGAGTGCATGCTCAGGGACCACGTCAGTACAGGGTCGTTCTGGTCGATCTTCCAGCATGAGTACTGCTGCCGTCACGTCTTTGGAGATCTCAATGAACTTCGAAACGGAACAGCTGAGGCTATAGCTTTGTGGAACAGCCAACGGCGATACTCAGAGACCGGTGAAGATCTCACCGGTCAGCCGTGAATTAGCTTGAGCAAACAATCGCTCAAGCGGACTGGGTCCGTTTCTCTTGGATCTCGGGAGTTCAGAGATGAACGCACCAACAACGCAGTGGAGCAGTGCGCGGCGGAGAAAATGCCGGCTGACAACCTCACCATCTACGACCCATCCGCTCCAGATCGCGAGAGCTTTAGTACGCCATCTCTTCTTCCAATCCGCACGCCGTCGCGGTCTCACCTGCTCTCTCCCCAAATCCTTGTCGCTGTAGCGGTTCAGTTATCAGTCGAACCTCCTTGCGTCCGCAACGGAGAGAGCGCAACGACCGAAGGTACTGTGTCGAAACGACAGCGGACGTCGAAGCTCGGTCCTACTCGACACCGTCTCTTACTGCGCACTAGCACCGTGAAAGCGCCCTCGACCACCACACGAACCGAGGTCGGAAAAGCCCAAGCTCAATCCGAACACATCGTTACCACGTTTTCTCAAAGCACCCATCTCAGCAAGGTCAGCGCCATCCACCAGAGGAGGAAGGGAACTGCGCCGGCATACCTAGGACGTGATTGATGTCCTGCGCAACGACACTGCGAGACCAAATGAGAGCACCAACACGCCGAGTGCGCCCACTACGCCGAGTGCAAAACGATGACCGATTGCTGCATAGGCCGTCCCTGCCACAGAACCAACGGACGAGGCCGCCACCAAAGCACCAAGTATCCCAACCCCAAGACTCGAACCCATTGCGTCAAAGATCTGGACAACTGAAGAGATCGAACCTTCACTGCGTAACGGGGCGTGTCCGAGTGCAAGTAACGTAACCGCTGGGTAGGTGATACCCACTCCCCCGCCGGCGAGAAACCACGCTAGCTCCGAATACCAACCCGACAGCCCTGGAGAGAGAAAGTCCACCATCAAGATGACGAGCCCGACGGCCTCAAGGACCGTACCAAGCATGACCTTTTGAACGGTCGACAACGAGCCGAGGCGGTGACCTTGTAACCACGATCCACCAGACCACGAGATCGATGAGGACGTCAGAACCAGTCCAGCGAGCGCTATCGGAAGATGTTTACCACGATAGAGCAGTAAGGGGAGCAATGGCTCTATCCCAAAAAACGCACACGAGATAGTAGCGCGTAGTAGAAGCGTACCCACGAATGAGCGACGGTCAAGCACCGTCACACGATGGACTAAGAGCGCCACAGACACCATCGTCACCACGAGACCTACACTCAACAAGAGAGTCCGGATCGTGCCATGAGTTGAAAACCCCGCAATCGTGAGAGCCAATCCGATCGAGACAGACGCTGCGATCAGCCCAGAGATGACGAGAGAGCGATCCACATCGACAGGATCTAACGACTCGATTGTGGGTTCATCGCGTTCTTTGCTTTCGGCTTGCTCCTCTTGCGACTCTATCTGCCGCAGACTCCGGAAAGCGACCGAACCCGCCGCCAACGTGAAAGGGATAATACCAAGGATCACCAGACGCCATGAGGTCTGTTGGGCAACGTATCCAGCGAGCGGAGGCGCTATAAACGATGGAACGATCCAGGTGGTAGCAAAGATCGCCAGGAGCTTCGGTCGGACAGCAGGACCAAAGTAACGATTTACGACGATATATGAAATAACCAGCGAACCACCGGCTCCAAAGCCCTGGATCGATCGTCCGACCACGACAACCAACATCGAGGGGGCGAGTCCAGCGGTGCCAAGTCCCAGCGAGAAAATCAGTAGTCCAGCTGTCAGTGATCGTGTCGGACGATGGCGGTCGGCTATTCCACCGAGAACGACACCTCCAACCAACATGGCAAGCGTGAAGCTTGAGAAGACCCAGCCGTAGAGACCGAGATGACCCAGAGCCCGCTCGGCCAATGGCAGTGCTGTCGACACACCAAGGTTTTCGATCGCTCCAATGCTCACGATCGACACGACGCCCAGAATGAGTCTTCGGTGAACGAGATCGACACGCTCCCCGATAATCCGATCGAAGAGGCCTCGATGCTGTAGCACTTCGCACTCCTCGAAAATCGTCCCTCTTAAGCCCAATCCAGCCTAGCCGAGCATGCGTGATCTAGGACTGGATGCCAAACCGCTCGGCGCTGCTGACAAAATATCTGTTGCCACTGCCTCAAAGATTAGGACCACGAGCACGATCGAGTTCGGTCAGCAGTGTGAAGACCAGCCCTAGCCACTCTTGTATGCCAGGCGCTCTACTTTGGATAGATCTGGCATGGGAACTATCCGCTGCATAGCGCACCGCATCAGCGACACCGACCGCATACGGACTCAGCACCATAGCATGCTGCGACCATTTTCATGAACGGTACGAAAACCTAGAATTAGTCGCTATCGATGCGATGGAAGCACGACCAAAGACCAGAACCTGCCCTGCTATAAACCCCACTAAATTCGGAACCAAGCGAACGAGCAACGTCCTGAGGACTCAGATAGATCGGCGTCTGTTCCGCAAGCGATGAGACGAACAGGAGGTATCCATCGCTCCGCAACACACGGCGGTACTCCGACGAGAACAGAAACATATTTACCACAACCACGAGATCAACTGAACTATCGCGAATCGGTAGCGCAGATGCATCACACAGCACAAGGTTTGATCTCTCAACTGCAACATGACGGAGCATCTCCAGGGAGAGGTCTACCGAAACCACCTCGTTGCAGTAGTCCGATAGCGCTTGCGTGTGATTTCCGCTCCCGCACCCTACCTCAAGCGCAGTACCTCCTCGTCCTGTTCGACCACGAGTCAGTCCATCGACAAGAGAAGCCTCACGCTCCGCCGAGGCTCGCTCAGCCCAAACGGGAGCTAGGGCATCGAAGTTCTCTCGCACCCGCTGCGCATCACGAATAGACCACAGCTTCTCTGATCGACCTATCCGAGCGCTCAGGACGCGCATGGGATGTTCTCGCAACGACGACCCACTCGTTTCCGATGGCACCGTTGAGGAAGGTTCTAACCACCTGAGCTGAGCTCCTACGTCAGCAGAGGTTTGATCTTCACTGCCCGCTAGACCCTCTCCAGACGAAGCGTGCACTACCCAGTCGCCTCCTTGAGTTTCGTTAGATCACGAATCTCATCACGCAGTTTCGCGGCGTATTCGAATCGCAGGTCGGCAGATGCCTGATGCATCTCTTCTTCTAAGGTGCGTATCAATCCAGACAACTCATCTTCACCAAGAGACCCGTAACTCTTCTCGACGCGCTTCTTGAGGTTCGGGACGGTCGTTCGTTCGTTCGGCCGCAACAGGTCCAAGATATCAGCGACTGCTTTTCGAATGGTCGTTGGATCGATACCGTGCTCTTCGTTATAGGCCTGCTGTAGTTGCCTGCGCCGATTCGTCTCTGAGATAGCTCTCTCCATCGACCTGGTAACCGTATCGGCATATAGGACCACGAAACCATTGACATTTCGAGCGGCACGACCGATCGTCTGAATTAACGATGTCTCGGATCGCAGGAAACCTTCCTTATCCGCATCCAAAATAGCAACCAGTGATACTTCGGGGAGATCGAGCCCTTCACGAAGAAGATTGATACCGACCAAGATGTCAAACTCCCCGAGTCTCAAGCCACGGAGGATTTCAATTCGCTCGAGAGTATCGACGTTGGAATGGAGGTATCGCACTCGCAGTCCGAGTTCTACCAAGTAATCCGTCAGATCCTCTGCCATCTTCTTGGTGAGGGTGGTCACCAAGACGCGATCGCCTTGATCGATTCGCGCCGTCGCCTCGCGCACGAGATCGTCAATTTGGCCCTGAGTTGGCCGGACCTCAACGTGAGGATCCATCAGGCCAGTCGGGCGG